>NZ_CP095474.1:1551588-1564613 GCF_023614315.1 Streptomyces sudanensis
CCCGGAAGGCCGCGGCCCCCCGGGACGCCGTCCTCCGGGCCGCGGCCTTCCGGGCCGCCGTCCTCCCCGCGGACGACCCCGGGAGGGTCAGCTCCTTGGGGCCGGGTTCCCGGGGCAGCGGCGCCTCGCCGGCGGCCGCCCTCCCGGCGGGCGCCTCCCCCGGCGCCGTGCCGGCCGCGGTCTTCCGGCCCGCGGTCTTCCGGACGGGGGCCTCCCGGACGGGGGCCTTCCCGGGGGCGGTCTCCGCCGCCTTCGCGGCGGCCTTCCGGGTCCGGGAGCGCGCCCGCGTCCGGGCCTCCGAGGCGGCCGGCCTCCCGGCCCCGGTCCCGCCCGGCGCCTTCCCCGTGCCCTTCCCCCCGGCCGGGGCCTTCCCGGGGGCCGCCTCCCCGGCGGGCGCACCGCCGGCGGACGACCGCCCGGCGGCCCGCTTCCGGGCGGGCCCCTCCCCGGACTTCCCGGCCTTTCCGGGCTCCCCGGACTTCCCGGCCTCCCCGGCCTTCCCCGCCTTCCCGGCCGGGGGCGCCTCCCCCGGCGGCGTCCCCTCGGCGGGCGCCCTCCTCCCCGTGCCTCCTCCCGCCGCCCGCTCCGGCACCGCCCTCCCTCCGGACGGGGCCCTCCCGACCGTGCGCACCGCGGCCTCCTCGCCGCCCGCGGGCTCGCCCGGGGCCGGTCGCGCCGGCGTCCTCCCCTCGCCGGCGGTCCTCTTCGCCACCATGCCGCGGCCCCTTCACATAGTGTGATCTTGCTCGCGAATCGTGCTGGGACGATAAATCGACTCCGAACCGGTGGCAACCGGGCACGCCGCCCGTACCGGACAACCGCTACCCGGCCAGGCGAGCCGTCCGCCCGCGTCGCCGCCCGGCGGCGGGCACCGGTCGCGCGCACCGGCGTCCGCCCGCTCCCCGCCCGGATCGCGGGCGGGCGGCGTGTCGGCCGGTGTCGCCGCAGGCCCGTACACTGGGGCGCAGCGAAAGGCGTGGATGGGGACGAGTAGCGTCGCACGCGGCCGTGAGCGACCCGGGGACGGTGAGAGCCCGGGGGCGAGCCCGACGTGAAGCATCACCCCGGAGCCGCCGGAAGAACGCCCTGGACGGCGGGCCCAGCCCACCGGCGCAAGGTCAGTAGAACCGGCTTCGCGGCCCTGAACGAGGGGGCTCCGGGACCTGTGCCCGGCGCCAAGGAGGGTGGTACCGCGGGAGCACGCGCTCTCGTCCCTCCGACGGAACGACGAACCTGTCCGCCGGAGGATTTCGATGCCGCAGTACCGCCAGGTGCCCGCCCAGATCGACCTGCCCGCCCTCGAGCACGCCGTGCTCGACTTCTGGCGCGAGAGCAAGGTCTTCGCCAAGAGCCTGGAGCAGTCCGAGGGCCGCCCCGAGTGGGTCTTCTACGAGGGCCCGCCCACCGCCAACGGCATGCCGGGCGCCCACCACATCGAGGCCCGCGTCTTCAAGGACGTCTTCCCCCGCTTCCGGACCATGCGCGGCTACCACGTGGCGCGCAAGGCCGGCTGGGACTGCCACGGCCTGCCCGTGGAGCTCGCCGTCGAGAAGGAGCTGGGCTTCTCCGGCAAGAAGGACATCGAGGCGTACGGCATCGCCGAGTTCAACGCCAGGTGCCGCGAGTCCGTGACCCGGCACACCGACGCGTTCGCCGAGCTGACGACCCGCATGGGCTACTGGGTGGACCTGGACGACGCCTACCGGACCATGGACCCCGAGTACATCGAGTCCGTGTGGTGGTCGCTGAAGGAGATCTTCGGCAAGGGCCTGCTGGTCCAGGACCACCGCGTCGCCCCCTGGTGCCCCCGCTGCGGCACGGGCCTGTCGGACCACGAGCTGGCGCAGGGGTACGAGACGGTCGTCGACCCGTCGGTCTACGTCCGCTTCCCGCTGACCTCCGGCCCCCTCGCGGGCGAGGCGTCCCTGGTGGTGTGGACGACGACCCCGTGGACGCTGGTGTCGAACACGGCGGTCGCCGCCCACCCCGACGTGACGTACGTGGTGGCCACGGACGGCCGGGAGAAGCTCGTCGTCGCCCGGCCGCTGCTGGAGAAGGCCCTCGGCGAGGGCTGGGAGGCCACGGACCTGGCCTTCACCGGCGCGGAGATGGAGCGCTGGACCTACCGGCGCCCGTTCGACCTGGTGGAGTTCCCCGAGGCCGCGCACTTCGTCGTCACCGCCGACTACGTCACCACCGAGGACGGCACGGGCCTGGTCCACCAGGCCCCGGCCTTCGGCGAGGACGACCTCAGGGTCTGCCGCGCCTACGGCCTGCCGGTCGTCAACCCGGTCCGCCCCGACGGCACGTTCGAGGAGGACCTCCCGCTGGTCGGCGGCGCGTTCTTCAAGAAGGCCGACGAGGCGCTCACCGCCGACCTCGAAGCGCGCGGCCTGCTGTTCCGGCACATCGCGTACGAGCACAGCTACCCGCACTGCTGGCGCTGCCACACCGCGCTGCTGTACTACGCGCAGCCGTCCTGGTACATCCGCACCACGGCCGTCAAGGACCGGCTGCTGGAGGAGAACGAGGCGACCAACTGGTTCCCCGACTCCGTCAAGCACGGCCGCTTCGGCGACTGGCTGAACAACAACATCGACTGGGCGCTGTCCCGCAACCGCTACTGGGGCACCCCGCTGCCGATCTGGCGCTGCGAGGAGGGCCACCTCACCTGCGTCGGCTCGCGCGCGGAGCTGACGGAGCTGACCGGCGCCGACCAGTCGGACCTGGACCCGCACCGCCCCTACATCGACGACGTCACGTTCGGCTGCACCCACGAGGGCTGCCCGCTCACCGCGACCCGCGTGCCGGAGGTTATCGACGCCTGGTACGACTCGGGGTCGATGCCGTTCGCGCAGTGGGGCTACCCGTACCGGAACAAGGAGCTGTTCGAGAAGCGCTACCCGGCGCAGTTCATCTCGGAGGCCATCGACCAGACCCGCGGCTGGTTCTACACGCTGATGGCCGTCGGCACGCTCGTCTTCGACAAGTCGTCGTACGAGAACGTCGTGTGCCTCGGCCACATCCTCGCCGAGGACGGCCGCAAGATGTCCAAGCACCTGGGGAACATCCTCCAGCCGATCCCGCTGATGGACCAGCACGGCGCGGACGCGGTGCGCTGGTTCATGGCGGCCGGCGGCTCCCCCTGGGCGGCCCGCCGCGTCGGCCACGGCACCATCCAGGAGGTCGTCCGCAAGACGCTCCTCACCTACTGGAACACGGTCGCCTTCCAGGCCCTGTACGCGCGCACCGCCGGCTGGGCGCCCTCCGCCGCCGACCCCGCCCCGGCGGAGCGCACCGTCCTGGACCGCTGGCTGCTGAGCGAGCTGCACGCGCTGACCGACCAGGTGACGCAGGCACTGGAGGCGTACGACACGCAGCGCGCCGGCAAGCTGCTGTCCGCGTTCGTGGACGACCTGTCGAACTGGTACGTGCGCCGGTCGCGGCGCCGGTTCTGGCAGGGCGACAAGGGCGCGCTGCGCACCCTGCACGAGGCGGTGGAGACCGTCACGCGCCTGATGGCCCCGCTGACCCCGTTCATCACCGAGCGGGTCTGGCAGGACCTCGTGGTACCGGTGACGCCGGGCGCCCCCGAGTCGGTCCACCTGTCGACCTGGCCCGAGGCGGACCCGTCGGCGATCGACCCGGAGCTGTCGCGGCAGATGGCGCTCGTCCGGCGGCTGGTCGAGCTGGGCCGCGCCACGCGCGCGGAGTCCGGTGTGAAGACCCGGCAGCCGCTGTCGCGGGCGCTGGTGGCCGCGGCCGGTTTCGAGGCGCTCTCCCCCGAGCTGCACGCGCAGATCACCGAGGAGCTGAACGTCTCGTCGCTGGCCTCCCTGTCCGAGGTGGGCGGATCGCTGGTCGACACGACGGCGAAGGCCAACTTCCGCGCGCTGGGCAAGCGGTTCGGCAAGGGCGTCCAGGACGTCGCCAGGGCCGTCGCGGGGACGGACGCGGCGGCGCTGTCGCTGGCGCTGCGCACGGGCGAGGCGACGCTCGACGTCAACGGCGAGACGATCACGCTCACTCCGGAGGAGGTCATCATCACGGAGACCCCGCGTGAGGGCTGGTCGGTGGCCTCCGACGCGGGCGCGACCGTCGCGCTGGACCTGGAGATCACCCCGGAGCTGCGGCTCGCCGGTCTGGCGCGCGACGCGATCCGGCTGATCCAGGAGGCGCGGAAGAACAGCGGCCTGGACGTCGCGGACCGGATCGCGCTGCGCTGGTCCTCGACGGACGAGGAGGTCGTCTCGGCGCTGGAGGAGCACGCCGGGCTCATCGCGGAGGAGGTCCTGGCGACGGACTTCGCACGCGGCGAGGGCGACGGGACCTACGGCGAGCCGTTCACCGACGAGGCGCTGTCCCTGGTCTTCCGCCTCCGCAAGGCGTAGTCCGCTCCAGAGCCCCGGTCGTACGCGGCCGGGGCTCTCCCGGGCGCGGCCTCCCCCGTGCACACGCCGTGCCGGGCCGGCCGCGCGGGCGCACGGGAACGGCGGAGGGCCGGGCCCCGGACGTGCGTCCCGGGCCCGGCCCTCCGCCGACTGCCTTCGGCTTCTAGTTGTCGTCCTCGTCGATGAGGAAACCGCGCATCGGCGACGGGGCCTGCTGCATCGGCTGCGGAGCCTGCGGCCGCACCGGCGCCATCGGCTGCGTCATCGCGGGCGACATCTGCTGCTGGCCGCCGTACGACGGGGCGCCGCCCATCGGCTGACCGCCGCCCATCGGCTGACCGCCGCCGTACGACGGGCCGTTCGCGCCGGCCGACGCCATCGACGGGGACGGCGGCAGCGACGGAGCGGCGGACGGCGTGCGCGGCGGGGCCAGCGACTCGTCGCCCTGGCTCTCCAGCTGGCGCAGCTGGCTCTCCAGGTAGGACTTCAGCCGCGTGCGGTACTCGCGCTCGAAGCCGCGCAGGTCCTCGACCTTGCGCTCCAGCGTGGCGCGCGCGGACTCCAGGGAGCCCATCGCGACGCGGTGCTTCTCCTGCGCGTCCCGCTCCAGCGCGTCGGCCTTGGCGCGGGCGTCTCGCTCCAGGCCCTCGGCGCGCGACCGGGCCTCACCGACGATCTTGTTGGCCTCGGAACGGGCCTCCGCGATCGCCTGGTCGGCGGTCTGCTGGGCGAGCGACAGAACGCGCGCGGCGCTGTCGCCGCCGGGCCCCTGCTGGGGCATCCCCGGGCCGTGACCGCCCATGGGGCCGCCCATCGGACCGCCCATGGGGCCGCCCTGCATGGGCCCGGGGCCGTGGGGACCCTGCGGTCCGCCGTGACCGGGACCGGCCGGCAGCTGGGGAGCACCACCGGGCAGCTGGGGGGGACCCATCTGCGGGGGCTGCTGCTGGACCGGGGGGCCCGATATGGCGGCGGGCACCGGACCGCCGGGACCGACCGGGCGCTCCTGCTGCTCCGGCGGTTTGCGCATCGCCTGCTGCTGGTTCTGCGCGGCCGCGCGCGTCGCGGCGGCCAGCTTCGCGCGCAGGTCCTCGTTCTCCCGGAGCAGGCGGGTCAGCTCGGCCTCGACCTCGTCCAGGAAGGCATCGACCTCGTCCTCGTCGTAGCCTTCTCGGAGACGGACGGTCGTGAACTGCTTGTTCCGCACGTCCTCGGGGGTCAGCGGCATTCTTCTTCACCTCTACGTAGTCGTCGGCAGTCGGCAGGGCCGTATCGCTCACACCCTCATCGCGAAGCTACCCGCGATGTTGAGGAGGATGTAGACGATGATCATCAGAACGAAGAAGGACAGGTCGAGTGCCACGCCCCCGAGACGCAACGGCGGGATGAACCGCTGCAGAAGCTTCAGTGGTGGATCGGTGACAGTGTAGGTGGCCTCCAGGACGACCACCATCGCCTTGCCGGGTTCCCATGAACGGGCGAACTGGAAGACGTACTGCATGACCAGCCGGAAGATCAGCAGGATCAGGAAGCACATCAGCGCGATGTAGATCACCTGTAGTGCGATGCCCATCCCGCGTTCCCTCTCCCCTGGCCCTCTGTACCGGCCTGTCGGCCGGCCGTTCCCGGTGTCGTGTCTCAGCTCTGGTTGAAGAATCCGCCCTCTGCGATGCGGGCCTTGTCCTCCGCCGTGACATCGACGTTAGCAGGCGACAACAGGAATACCTTCTGCGTCACTCGCTCAATGCTGCCATGCAACCCGAAGACGAGACCGGCGGCGAAGTCGACAAGTCGCTTCGCGTCCGTGTCGTCCATCTCCGTGAGGTTCATGATCACGGGCGTGCCCTCGCGGAAGTGTTCCCCGATGGTACGGGCCTCGTTGTAGGTCCGCGGGTGCAGCGTGGTGATCCGGTAGGGCTCCCGCTCGGACACGACCTTGGGCATGATCACCGGTGCGCTCTTCTCCAGGCTCGGGCGTTCGGGTGTGATGGATGCCACGGGGGCGATCCGGGCAGGTCGTCCGTTTTCAGCGGGAAGCGGAACGGGATCACGCTGGACCGGGGGTTGCGCTACCGGCGCACGGACCGGCTCCTCGCGCTCCACCTGACGGGGGGGCTGGTGGTGACGCCGGTCACGCTCGGGCTCCGGTTCGAGTTCGGGTTCGAAATCGTCGTCGGGGTCGAACCCCCGGCCGTCGTACCCATCGTCCTCCACGAGGCCGAGGTAGACCGCCATCTTGCGCATCGCGCCGGCCATTCTCCGATTCCTCCGCTCTGTGGTGGATCGGCAACGTCGGGTCGCGCCCGCGATCCACTGGGCCTGACCGCCGTTCGGCGGAAATGACCATATTTTCTACTGTGGTCCGACTTGCTTCGCGACGTTACCCGAGCCGGGGACGGACTCCGAGCACCGCCGTACCGATGCGTACATGTGTCGCCCCGGCCGCCACCGCGTCCTCCAAGTCCCCGCTCATCCCCGCCGACACCATGCTCGCAGCAGGGTGGGTCGCACGCAGGCGGGATGAGAACTCCATCAGCCGGTCGAACGCCGCGCGCCGCCGTCCCGCGTACGGGCCGGCCAGCGGCGCCACCGTCATCAGCCCGCCGAGCCGGAGCCCGGGCGCGCCGTCGACCGCGGCGGCCACCTCCTCGACCCCCTCGGGCGCGACGCCTCCGCGCGCTCCCCGCTCGCCCGCCTCGGCGTCGAGCGCGACCTGGACCAGGCAGTCCAGCTCCCGCCCGGCCCGCACGGCGGCGGCCGACAGCGCCGAGACCAGCTTCAACCGGTCGACCGACTGCACGACTCGGGCGTAGTCGACCACGGATCGCACCTTGTTGGTCTGGAGTTGACCGACGAAGTGCCATGTCAGATCGAGATCCGCGCACGCGGCGGCCTTGGGGGCCGCGTCCTGGTCCCGGTTCTCCGCGACGTGGCGGACGCCCAGCCCGTGCAGGATGCGGACGTCGCTCGCCGGGTAGGTCTTGGTGACCACGATCAGGGTCACGTCCTCGCGCTCGCGTCCGGCCGCGGCGCAGGCGGCGGCGATGCGCTCCTCGACCCGCGCGAGGTTCTCGGCGAGTTCGGTCCTGCGGTCCGTCATTCCCCGTCCTCCCCAGCCCCCGGCCGGGTGGTGCCCCCGTCGAGCCAGACATATCCCGCGAGTCGCCCCGTGGTGCGGTCCCGGCGGTAGGAGAAGTGGTCGCCCGACTCGCGGGTGCAGACCCCGGACGCCCACCTGTTCCGGACCCCCGCCCGCTCCAGCTGGGCGTGGACCCCGGCGACCACGTCGACCGCCGGCGTGCCCCAGGAGGTCTCGGCCCGGGCGGCCGGCTCGGCCGCGGCGACCTCGTCGCGCATGGCCGGCGGGACCTCGTAGCAGCGCCCGCAGACGGCGGGGCCGGTCCTGGCGACGATCCGGGCCGGTCGCGCCCCGAGGGCGGCCATGGCCTCGACCGCCGCCGGGACGACCCCGGCGACCATCCCGGGGCGTCCCGCGTGGACCGCGGCCACGACGCTGGCGACCGGGTCGGCGAGGAGGACCGGGACGCAGTCCGCGGTCAGGACCGCGAGCGGCAGGCCCCGCCGGGCGGTGACGACGCCGTCGCCCGGGGGGACCTCCGCCCCCGCGGGCCAGGGCCCGTCGACCACGTGGACGGTCCGGCCGTGCACCTGGTGCATCCAGACGACCGCCTCGGGGTCCACGCCCAGCAGGCCGGCCGCGATCCCCCGGTTCCGCCGTACGGCGGCGGGGTCGTCGCCCACGGCGCCGCCGAGGTTGAGCTCTGCGTACGGAACGGCGCTCACCCCGCCCCACCGGTCGGTGAAGGCGAAGTGCGCGCCGTTCTCGGTGTCGTGCCGCTCTATCACGTCAAGGTCACTTCGCGGCCGTCACTTCAGGAAGTCCGGGACGTCCAGCTCTTCCGCCTGGCTGTCCGCGTAGGGGCGCGTCGTCGGGATCGACGGCGGCGTGACGGCCGGGAGCGGGGGCTCGACGGCGGCCGGGGCGGGCTCNGNNNGCCGGGGCGGCCGGGGGCTCCTCGCGGACCGGGACCGTGCCGAGGCCGGTGGTCGCGGGGCGGGCCGGCTCGGCGGCGCGCGGTGCCGACGCGGCGGGCTCCTCGCGCTTGGCCGCCGAGGTGCCGAGCACGTTGTCGCGGCGGGCGGGCGGCTGGCCGCCGTCGAACCCGGCCGCGATGACCGTGACCCGTACCTCGTCGCCCAGCGCGTCGTCGATGACGGCGCCGAAGATGATGTTGGCCTCGGGGTGGGCGGCCTCGCTGACGAGCTGGGCCGCCTCGTTGATCTCGAACAGGCCGAGGTCGGAACCACCGGAGATGGAGAGCAGCACGCCCCGGGCGCCGTCGATGGACGCCTCCAGGAGCGGCGAGGAGATCGCCATCTCGGCGGCGGCCACGGCGCGGTCGTCGCCGCGGGCGGAGCCGATGCCCATGAGCGCCGAACCGGCCTCCGACATGACCGACTTGACGTCGGCGAAGTCGAGGTTGATCAGGCCCGGGGTGGTGATGAGGTCCGTGATGCCCTGGACGCCCGAGAGCAGCACCTGGTCGGCGGACTTGAACGCGTCCAGCACGCTGACCTGGCGGTCCGAGATGGACAGCAGCCGGTCGTTGGGGATGACGATGAGGGTGTCGACCTCTTCGCGGAGTTCGGCGATGCCGTCCTCCGCCTGGTTCGCGCGCCGCCGGCCCTCGAAGGTGAAGGGGCGGGTGACCACGCCGATGGTGAGCGCGCCCAGGGAGCGCGCGATGTTCGCGACGACGGGCGCGCCGCCGGTTCCGGTGCCACCGCCCTCGCCCGCGGTGACGAAGACCATGTCGGCCCCCTTGAGGACCTCCTCGATCTCCTCGCGGTGGTCCTCTGCCGCCTTGCGGCCGACTGCCGGGTTGGCCCCGGCCCCGAGGCCGCGGGTGAGTTCGCGGCCGACGTCCAGCTTGACGTCGGCGTCACTCATCAACAGGGCTTGCGCGTCCGTGTTGATGGCGATGAACTCGACGCCCTTGAGACCGACCTCGATCATTCGGTTGATGGCATTGACACCACCGCCGCCGACACCGATGACCTTGATGACTGCGAGGTAGTTCTGCGGTGCTGCCACGTCGAAGGCCTCTCGCCTCGAGTTACGTGCCGCCGCTTCGCGCTGCGTGGCGCGCCGCGACGGCGGATGCCGAAGGGACGGTCCGAGTCGCCGACCCAAACCCTAACGTTGAAGTTTAGGGTTACCAGTGTGCCTGCTCGCTGGACTCTTCCGAACAGGACACTAGGTCGACAAGCGGGGCGCGTTCAACGAACACGCCGAACCTCCCGTTTTTCTTTTCACCCTATGTGATCACCCCCAGGGCTGACCAACCAGGGTGCTGGCCAGCACACGTGTACGTCAACTCCGTGACGCCGCAGGGGCGCTGGGAGAGCTCACGTCGAAGTGACCCGCTCCGGGCACCGCCTTCATGAGTGCGAGGAGTGCGCGCGACTTCGCCTCGCGCTCCTCGCCGCTCCCCCAGAACACCGTGCGACCCCTCGTCAGCTCCAGGGTGAGGGAGTCGTACGAGCGGACGCGGACGGACCTGAGGTCGCGGCCGATCCGCTCCGGGAGCCCGGCCGTCACACCGACCGCCTCCCGGGTCAACCGGTCCGCGCCGAAGCGGCGCAGACTGGGCGACCGTCCGGCGGGGAGGTGGAGCAGGGGAACCCCGGCGGGGGCGGCGGTGACCGTGGCGTAACGCCTACCCCCCGCGTCCACTTCGATGTGCGCTCCGCCCTGCCGGATCAGGAGGACCGGCTCGCGCTCGGTCACTTCGAGGCCGATGCCGTGCGGCCAGGAGCGGACCACCTCGACCGAGTCGATCCTCGGCAGGGCGCGGCGCAGCCGCTCCCCGATGGCGTCGGTGTCCACCGAGACGAGCGGGGAACCGACGGGGACGGCCGCCGCGGAACGGACCTCACCGGGCGTCAGGACGCGCGTGCCCGAGACGGAGACGTCTTCGACGCGCAGCCACGGCGAGCCGTACAGCAGCCAGGTCGCCCCGCCGGCGAGCGCGAGGGCGGCCAGGAGGAACAGGGCGCGGGAACGCGCCGGAAGGTGCCGCACGCCCCCGCCCCGCCCGGGGCCGGACCCCTTGGAGGGCCGGCCCGGCGACGCGCCCGCGGCCCCTTCGGCGCCGCGCTCGACGGTCGTCGGTCCGGCCATGCTCCCTGCCTCTCCCTCAGCCCGGCGCGCCCTACCGGCGCGCCGCGATCGCCTCGTGGACCATGCCGACGAGCAGCTGGTCGGCGTCCCGGCGGCCGAACTCGGCGGCGGCGCGGGACATCTCGTACAGCCGGTGCGGGTCGGCGAGCACGGGCAGGACGTTGCCCTGGACCCACTCGGGGGTCAGCTCGGCGTCGTCGACCAGCAGGCCGCCGCCGGCCTTGACCACCGGCTGGGCGTTGAGCCGCTGCTCGCCGTTGCCGATGGGCAGCGGGACGTACGCGGCGGGGAGTCCGACGGCGGAGAGTTCGGCGACGGTCATCGCGCCCGCGCGGCAGAGCATCATGTCGGCCGCGGCGTACGCGAGGTCCATGCGGTCCACATACGATACCGGGACGTAAGGCGGCATACCGGGCATGTTGTCCACGCGCGGCACCTCGTTCTTCGGGCCGACCGCGTGCAGGATCTGGATCCCGGACCGCTGGAGCACCGGGGCGACCTGCTGGACGACCTCGTTGAGCCGCCGGGCGCCCTGCGAACCGCCGGAGACCAGCAGCGTGGGCAGGTTGGGGTCGAGGCCGAACGCCGCGCGCGCCTCGGGACGGACCCGGGCCCGGTCCAGGGTCGCGATGGAGTGGCGCAGGGGGATGCCGATGTAACGGGCGTTGCGCAGCTTGCTGTCGGGCGTGGCGACGGCGACCGCGGAGGCGTACCGGGAGCCGATCTTGTTGGCCAGGCCGGGGCGGGCGTTGGCCTCGTGGACGACGATGGGCACGCCGAGCCGCTTGGCCGCCAGGTACCCGGGCAGCGCCACGTAGCCGCCGAAGCCGACGACGCAGTCCGCCCGGGTGCGCTCCAGGATCTGCTCGGCGGCCTTGATCGTGCCGCGCAGCCGCCCGGGAACGGTGATCAGCTCGGGAGTGGGCTTGCGCGGCAGCGGGACGGCGGGGATGAGCGCCAGCTCGTAGCCCCGCTCGGGCACGAGCCGGGTCTCCAGGCCCCGTTCCGTGCCGAGGGCCGTGATCCCCACGGTCGGGTCCTGCCTGCGCAGGGCATCCGCGAGGGCGAGCGCGGGCTCGATGTGGCCGGCGGTCCCCCCGCCGGCGAGTACGACATGCACCGAAATTCACCGCTCTCCGGACGGACGCTTCTTGACGCGCCGTCGCATCGACATCCAACTCACCCCGGTCCGGCCGCCGGAACGGGGCCCCCGGCCGGCCAGGGCCGCTTTCGCGGCGGGCTCGTCACGCGCGAAGGCGATCAGCAGCCCGACGGCGAACATGGTCGGCAGCAGGGCCGAGCCCCCGTAGGAGAACAGCGGGAGGGGGACCCCGGCGATCGGCAGCAGGCCGAGCACCGCACCGATGTTGACCACGGCCTGCGCCGTGATCCAGGTGGTCACGCCTCCCGCGGCGTACCTCACGAAGGGGTCCTCCGTGCGTCCGGCCACGCGAATACCCGCATAGCCTAGAGCCGCGAACAGGGCGAGCACCGACAGCGTCCCCGCCAGCCCCAGTTCCTCCCCGGTGATGGCGAAGATGAAGTCGGTGTGCGGTTCCGGGAGTTGGCCCCATTTTTCCACACTCGCCCCCAGGCCGGAACCGAACCACCCGCCGGACGCCAGGGCGTAGATGCCGTGGACGGCCTGCCAGCAGGCGTCCCCCGGGCCGGGGTCGGTGGCACCGAGGCAGGCGATCCGCGCCATGCGGTTGTCACTGCCCCGGACCAGCGCCACGCCGAGGACGGCGGCGACGCCCAGCACCCCGGCGAACAGCCGCGTGGGCGCGCCGGTCAGCCACAGCAGGCCGAAGAGGACGGCCGTCAGGATGATCGCCGTCCCCATGTCGCCGCCCAGCATGATCAGGCCCAGCAGCAGGAACGCCACGGGGACGAGCGGCACCAGCAGGTGCTTCCACTGCGTGAGCAGCCGCCTGTCCTGCTTCCTGGCGAGCAGGTCCGCGCCCCACAGGATCAGCGCCAGCTTGCCGAACTCGCTGGGCTGGAGCTGGAAGGGGCCGCCGATGTGCAGCCAGTTCTGGTTCCCGTTGACCGCGTGCCCCACGCCTGGCACCTGGACCAGGACCATCAGGACGACCGCGGCCACCAGCAGCGGGTACGCCAGGGCGCGGTGCAGCCTGACCGGCATGCGGGAGGCGAGCAGGAGCAGACCGGCACCGAGGACGGCGGCGACGAACTGCTTGCGGAAGAAGTACGTCGCCGGCAGGGACAGCTCCAGCGCCTTGATGATCGACGCCGAGTAGACCATGACCAGGCCGAGCACGGTGATCAGCATGCTGGCGCCGAGGATCACGTAGTACGCCGTGAGCGGCCGGTCCCAGGCGCGGCGCGCCCGCTCGTACAGCCCCCGCGCCCCGGTGCCGCGCGGCGGCCGGGGCGCGGGGCGGGTCCGCGCGCGGGGNCGNNGTNCG
>NZ_CP095474.1:1564637-1582974 GCF_023614315.1 Streptomyces sudanensis
AACACACAGTCTTAACACGGAAGGAGTCTTGCGCGGTGCGGCGCCCCGGCCCGCGGCGGTGAGCCGCGCGGCGAGCGCGTCGGCGGCCGCCCGTACCCGCGCGGGTACGGGAGCCGGGGCTGCGGTGTCGTCGGGCGGCATGGTCGCTGTCCCCTCCAGTCGTCCCGGCGGCGCCGGACCCGGTGACTGGTCAGGCGTCCCCGGCGGCGAGCGCGCGGACGGCGTCCGCGAACGCGTCGCCCCGCTTGTTGTAGTCGGTGAACATGTCCATCGAGGCGCAGGCCGGTGCGAGGAGCACCGTGTCCCCCGGCCGGGCGAGCCGCGCCGCCTCCCGGACCGCCGCCGCCATCGCCCCAGTGTCGGTCCGGTCGAGGTCGACCACCGGCACCTGCGGGGCGTGTCGCGCGAGGGCTTCGCGGATCAGCGCGCGGTCGGCGCCGAGGAGCACGACGCCGCGCAGCCGCTCCGCGGACTCCGCGACGAGCTCGTCGAACACGGCGCCCTTGGCGAGGCCGCCGGCGATCCAGACGACCGGGTCGTAGGCGGCGAGCGACGCCTGGGCGGCGTGGGTGTTGGTGGCCTTGGAGTCGTCGACGTACGCGACCCCGCCGACCTCCGCGACGTGCGCGATGCGGTGGGCGTCGGGGCGGAAGGCGCGCAGGCCCTCGCGGACGGCCGCCGGCTCCACGCCGAAGGCGCGGGCGAGGGCCGCCGCGGCGAGCGCATTGGCCACGTTGTGCGGGGCCGGCGGGTTCACGTCGGAGACCTGCGCCAGCTCCTGTGCCTGCTTCTGGCGGTTCGGGACGAACGCCCGGTCCACCAGGATGTCGTCGACGAGGCCGAGCTGGGACGGGCCGGGCGTGCCGAGGGTGAAGCCGATCGCGCGGCAGCCCTCCTCCACGTCGGCCGCGCGGACCAGGTCCTCGGTGGCCCTGTCCGCGGCGTTGTAGACGCAGGCGACGGTGTTGCCCTCGTAGACGCGCCCCTTGTCGGCGGCGTACGCCTCCATGGAGCCGTGCCAGTCGAGGTGGTCCGGGGCCAGGTTGAGCACGACCGCGGAGTGGGCGCGCACGCTCGGCGCCCAGTGGAGCTGGTAGCTGGACAGCTCGACGGCGAGGACGTCGTACTCCTCCTCGCCGAGGACGGCGTCGAGGAGGGAGACGCCGATGTTGCCGACGGCGGCGGTCCGCAGGCCGGCCGCCTCCAGGATGGAGGCGAGCATGCGGACCGTCGTCGTCTTGCCGTTGGTGCCGGTGACGGCGAGCCACGGGGCGGGCTTCCGGCCGTCGAGGCCGCGCAGCCGCCAGGCCAGTTCGACGTCGCCCCAGACGGGGACGCCGGCGGCCGCGGCGGCGGCGAGCAGCGGGTGGTCGGGACGCCAGCCGGGAGCGGTGACGACCAGCTCGGTGCCCTCGGGGAGGTCCGCGGCGGAGCCGTCGGACGCCGAGCCGCTCCCGAGGCGGACCGCGACGCCCTCCGCCTCCAGCTCGGCCGCCCGGGCCCGGGCGCGCTCGTCGGCGCCGTCGTTGACGACGGTGACGTCCGCGCCCAGGCCATGCAGGACGCGGGCGGCGGGGACGCCGCTCACCCCGAGACCGGTGACGGTGACGCGCCTGCCGCGCCACTCCGCTGCGTCGATGCTCACTTGTCGGCTGCCCATCCCGCGTAGAAGAGACCCAGTCCCACGATGACGCACATGCCCTGGATGATCCAGAACCGGACCACGACGAGGACCTCCGACCACCCCTTCAGCTCGAAGTGGTGCTGGAGCGGGGCCATGCGGAAGACGCGCTTGCCGGTCATCCGGAAGGATCCGACCTGGATGACCACGGAGAGGGTGATCAGGACGAAGAGGCCGCCGAGGATCGCCAGCAGCAGCTCCGTGCGGGAGCAGATGGCGAGGCCGGCGAGGGCGCCGCCGAGGGCGAGCGAACCGGTGTCGCCCATGAAGATCTTCGCGGGCGAGGTGTTCCACCACAGGAAGCCGAAGCAGGCGCCCATCAGGGCGGAGGCCACGACCGCCAGGTCGAGCGGGTCGCGCACCTCGAAGCAGGCGTTCGGGTTGGTCAGGGTCTCGGCGTTGGCGCAGGACTCCTGGAACTGCCACAGCCCGATGAAGGTGTACGCGCCGAAGACCATCACCGACGCGCCGGTGGCGAGGCCGTCCAGACCGTCCGTCAGGTTCACGCCGTTCGACATCGCCAGGATCATGAACAGCGCCCAGACGACGAACAGCACCGGGCCGATGGTCCAGCCGAAGTCGGTGATGAACGACAGCTTGGTGGAGGCCGGGGCCAGCCCCCGCTTGTCGGAGAACTGCAGCGCGAGCACGGCGAAGGCGATGCCGACGATCAGCTGGCCGGCCATCTTGGCCTTGGCCCGCAGGCCGAGCGACCGCTGCTTGACGATCTTGATGTAGTCGTCGAGGAACCCGACGAGGCCCATGCCCGCCATCAGGAACAGCACCAGGACGCCCGAGTACGTCGGGTCCTCGCCGGTGATGACCTTGGCCAGGGCGTACGCGATCAGCGTGGCCAGGATGAAGGAGATGCCGCCCATGGTGGGCGTGCCCTTCTTGCTGCCGTGCGTGCGCGGGCCGTCGTCCCGGATGAACTGCCCGTATCCCTTGCGGGCCAGGAGCTTGATCAGCAGCGGCGTGCCGATCAGGGTCAGGAAGAGCCCGATGGCCCCCGCGAAGAGGATCTGCCTCATCGGCCGGCGACCTCGCCCTCGGCGGTGTTCTCGAGCAGTGCCTGGGCGACCCGCTCGAGCCCGACCGACCTGGAAGCCTTCACCAGCACGACGTCACCCGGACGCAGTTCACTGCGCAACAGGTCGATCGCCGCCTGCGCGTCGGACACGTGCACCGACTCCTCACCCCACGAACCCTCGTTGTATGCGCCCAGTTGCAGCCAGGACGCTTCCCTGCCCCCGACCGCGACGAGCTTGCCGACATTGAGCCGGACGGCGAGCCGCCCGACCGCGTCGTGCTCGGCGAGCGCCTCGTCGCCGAGCTCGGCCATCAGGCCGAGCACCGCCCACGTGCGCCCCCCCTTGGCCCGTGCGGCCTCGCCCATGGCGGCGAGCGCGCGCAGGGCGGCCCGCATGGACTCGGGATTCGCGTTGTAGGCGTCGTTGACGATCGTCACACCGTCCGGACGCTCGGTGACCTCCATGCGCCAGCGGGAGAGGGAGCCCGCCTCGGAGAGCGCGACGGCGATCTCGTGCACGGGCATGTCCAGCTCATGGGCGACGGCGGCCGCGGCGAGCGCGTTCGACACGTGATGCTCACCGTACAGGCGCATGGTCACATCACTGCACCCGGTGGGTGTGTGAAGGCGGAACGCGGGCCGTCCGTCCTCTGTGAGACGGACATTTTCGGCGCGTACGGACGCTTCCGGGGACTCGCCGAAGAGGACCACGCGCGCCCGGGTGCGGGAGGCCATGGCCTTCACGAGCGGGTCGTCGGCGTTGAGGACGGCCACGCCGCCCTCCTCGGCGGGCGGGAGGGCCTCGACGAGTTCGCCCTTCGCCAGCGCGATCCGCTCCCGGCCGCCGAACTCGCCGATGTGGGCGGAGCCCACGTTGAGGACGAGGCCGATCCGGGGCGGGGTCAGCCCGGTGAGGTAGCGGATGTGGCCGACGCCGCGCGCGCCCATCTCCAGGACGAGGTGCCGGGTCTCCTCGGTGGCGCGCAGCGCGGTCACCGGGAGGCCGATCTCGTTGTTGAGGTTGCCGGCCGGCCAGACCGTGGGGCCCTTGCGCTGGAGGAGCTGCGCGAGGAGGTCCTTGGTGCTGGTCTTGCCCGCCGAGCCGGTCAGGGCGACGACGGTGGTGCCGAGGCGTTCGACGACGGTGCGGGCGAGCGCGCCGAGGGCGGCGGTCACGTCGGGCACGACGACGGCGGGGACGCCGACGGGCCGGGTGGCCAGGACGGCCACCGCCCCGGCCGCGACGGCGCCTTCGGCGTAGTCGTGCCCGTCGACGTTCTCACCGGCGAACGCGGCGAAGAGGCCGCCGGGTTCGACCTGGCGGGAGTCGTAGACCACGGAACCGGTGACCCGTACGTCCGGATCCGGTATGTCGTGCGCCTGCCCGCCGGTGATGTCGGCGATCTCGGCGAGGGAGAGGGCGATCACTTCTTCATCCCTGACTGTTCTGGATGGCTTCCCGCAGGACCCGGCGGTCGTCGAAGGGCCGTACCACGCCTGCGACGTCCTGGCCCTGCTCGTGGCCCTTGCCGGCGACGAGCACCGTGTCGCCCGGCCGTGCGCGGGCCACGGCGGCGGCGATCGCGGAGGCCCGGTCGGCGTCGACGAGGACGGTTCCCCGCTCGTGGGCGGGGACCTGGGCGGCACCGGCGAGCATCGCGCAGAGGATCGCGAGGGGGTCCTCGGAGCGCGGGTTGTCGGAGGTCAGCACGGCGGTGTCGGCGAGGCGCGCCGCGGCGGCGCCCATGGGGCCCCGCTTGGTGGCGTCGCGGTCGCCGCCGCAGCCGAGGACGAGGTGCAGCCTGCCCTCGGTGACCTTGCGCAGGGAGCGCAGCACGGACTCGACGGCGTCGGTCTTGTGGGCGTAGTCGACCACGGCGAGGTACGGCTGGCCGGCGTCGACGCGCTCCAGCCGGCCGGGGACGCCGGGCACCGCGGCGACGCCGCCGGCGGCCGTCCGCGGGTCGACCCCGGCGACGGCGAGGGCGACGACGGCGGCGAGGGTGTTGGCGACGTTGAACGGGCCGGGCAGCGGGGCCCTGGCGTCGATCCGCTCGCCGTCGGGGCCGACGATGGTGAACGTGCTGCCGAGGGGGCCGCTGCGGACGTCCTCGGCGCGCCAGTCGGCGTCCGGGTCGCCGTCGGCGGAGAAGGTGACGACGGGCACGGTCGCCTCGGTCACCAGCCTCCTGCCGTACGCGTCGTCGTGGTTGACGACCCCTCGGCGGGAGCGGCGCGGCGTGAACAGCTGGGCCTTGGCCTGGAAGTAGTCCTCCATGCCGGAGTGGAACTCCATGTGCTCCGGGCTGAGGTTGTTGAAGACCGCGACGTCGAAGACGCAGCCGTCGACCCGGCCGAGCACCAGGGCGTGGCTGGACACCTCCATGGCGACGGCCTCCACGTCGCGCTCCCGCATGACGGCGAGCAGGGCCTGGAGGTCGGTGGCCTCGGGGGTGGTCCGCTCGGACTTGACGCGCTCGTCGCCGATGCGCGTCTCGACGGTGCCGATCAGGCCCGGGGCGCGTCCGGCGGCCTTCAGGCCGCCCTCGACGAGGTACGCGGTGGTGGTCTTGCCGGACGTCCCGGTGATGCCGATGGTGAGGAGACCGGAGGCGGGGCGGCCGTAGATCTCGGCGGCGAGTTCGCCCATCCGGCCGCGCGGGTCGTCGGCCACCAGGACGGGCAGGCCGGTCGCGGCGGCGCGGTCGGCTCCCGCCGGGTCGGTGAGGATCGCGGCGGCGCCGAGGTCGGCGGCCTGGGCGGCGAAGTCGGCACCGTGCATCCGGGCGCCCGGCAGTGCGGCGTACACGTCCCCGGGGCGTACCGCCCGGGAGTCGTGGGTGATGCCGGTGACCTGCCCTTCGAGCGGCCGGTCGGGCCCGTGCGGGGCGGGTGCGCCCAGCCGGGCGGCCAGTTCGCGCAGGGGCGTGGGGCGGACCTCGGACGGACGGGGCGCTCCCGGCTGTCTCACGGGGGCGTCCTGGCCGGCGGTTCGGGACTGATCAGGGTGGGGCACGGCGGTGAGCGTACCGGGCGCACCCGTGATCGGGCTAAACGAGGCCGCCGGTCGGCGGTCGCCGCCGGACCGGTTCCCGGGGCCGGGCGTGATCGTCGTCACCGGGTGCCCCCCTCGGCGCCGCCGCCGGGCGTGAAGGTGACCGGCATGCGCGGGGGCTGTGCCCCGGTCGGCGGGATGTGCAGGGTCTTCAGGGCGAACTCCATGACCTTCTTGTGGACGGGGCCGCAGATCTGGCCGCCGAAGTAGCTGCCCCGGGTGGGGTTCTGGATGGCGCAGTAGACGGTGAGCCGGGGCTTGTCGGCGGGCGCGAACCCGGCGAAGGAGGCGGTGTAGCCCTTGTAGCGGCCGAGTCGCGGGTCGACGCGGTTGGCGGTGCCGGTCTTGCCGGCGACGCGGTAGCCGGGGATGGCGGCCCTGGTGCCGGTGCCCTCCCGGTCGTCGACGACCGACTCCAGCATGGCGGCGAGGGTCCGGGCCGTCCCCCCGCTCACGACGCGCGTCCTGTCGGGCGCGGGGGCCGGGGTGAAACGGCCGTCGGGGCCCCGGGTGCCGCGGACGAGGGTGGGCGCGACGCGGACGCCGCCGTTGGCGACGGTCGAGTAGACGGAGGCGGCCTGCACGGCGTTGACGGACAGGCCCTGGCCGAAGGGGATCGTGTACTGCTGGGAGGTGTTCCAGTCCCGCGGGTGCGCGAGGATGCCGGGGGTCTCGCCCGGGTAGCCGAGGCCGGTGGGGCTGCCGATGCCGAACTTGCGCAGGTAGGAGTGGAGGACCCGGTTGGCCTCCGCCTGGTTCCGGCCGAGCTGGCCGGTGGCGAGGATGGTGCCGATGTTGGACGACTTGGCGAGGACGCCGTTGAGCGTCAGGTACCAGGTGGGGTGGTCGACGTCGTCCTTGAAGAGGCGGTCGCCGCGGTGCAGCCGGTTGGGGACGACGACGTGGGTGGAGGGCGTGGCGGCGCCCTCCTCCAGTACGGCGGCGATCGACATCACCTTGGCGGTGGAGCCGGGTTCGAAGGCGTCCTGGAGGGCGGCGTTGCCCATGGCGGCGGAGTCGGCCTGCGACAGGTCGTTGGGGTCGAACCCCGGGGCGTTGGCCATGGCGAGGATCTCACCGGTCCGGACGTCCTGGACGACGACGTAGCCGCGGTCGGCGCGGGAGGCGGCGACCTGCTCGCTGATGGCCTTCTGGGCCGCCCACTGGATGTCGCGGTCGATGGTCAGCTCGACGTCGGAGCCGGGTACGGCGGGTGTCTCGCGGGCGCCGGCGGTCGGCACGCGGCGGCCGCCGGAGTGGGCGTAGGTGATCTTGCCGTCCCGACCGGCGAGCTCCCGGTCGAGCATCGACTCCAGGCCGCCGGCGCCGCGGCCGTCGGCGTTGACGTAGCCGAGTATCCCCGCGCCGAGGGAGCCGTTGGGGTAGACGCGCCTGCTGCTCTTCTCGCTGAGCACGCCGGCCAGGACGCTGGGCCTGAGGGCCTTGCCGTCCCCGGCCGCGTCCTCGCGTGCCTTTCGCGCGAGGAGCGCCTTGAGGTCCCTGATCTGGTTCCAGACCTGCGGGGTCTGCTTGCGGGCGAGGACGGCGTAGCGCGGGGACGGCGGGGACTTCAGGGTGCGGACGAGGTCGTCGGGGTCCTTGCCGAGGATCGGGGCGAGGAGGGCCGCCGCCTGCTCGGGCGCGTCGGGGACCTTGCTCTCCTGCGGGGTGAACATCTTCGGGTCGGCGGTGATGTCGTAGGCGTCGACGCTGGTGGCCAGCGCGATGCCGGAGCGGTCGGTGATCTCGCCGCGCTCGGCGGCCAGCTTGTGGCTCAGGTAGCGGTTCTTCTCGGCCTTGGCCGCGTACGCGGCGGCGTCGACGGCCTGGACCTGGAGGAGCCGCACCACGAACGCCACCATGACGAGGGTCAGGCCGAAGCTGAGCAGGCGGAGGCGGGGGCGCGGGCTGCCCAGGCGGAGCGGGCGCGCGGTCCCGGGCCGGGGAGGGGCCTGGCCCGGGCGGCGCGCGNNNGCNNNGCCCGGNCNGCCGGCGCNNNNGNTCCCGGCGCCCCACCGGGCGCCGCCGGGGGCGCGCCCGGTGGGGCGCCGGGAGCCCTGGGGCCGGGGGGCGCGGCGGTGCGGAGGTTCCTGGGAGGGCACTGCTCACCTGCCGGGAGAGGTCGGGTCGGGGGCCGGGACGGGAGCGAGCTGCGGGAACGGGTCCGTGCCGGGCTGCGCGTCGCCGCCGGGCGCGGCGGGGGCCGGGCCGGGGAGACCGCGGACCGTCCCGTCGGGTTCCAGGAAGGCCGGGGGGCCGCCGGGCACCATGCCCAGCTCGCGGGCCCGGTGCTCCAGCGCGTCGGGGGCCGAGCGGGTGTCGACCTCCCGTTGCAGGGCCTGCTCCTGGTCGGTGAGTTCGGTGGTCCTCTTCCTCAGCTCGGCCAGCTTGAAGGACCCCTGGCTGAGGGAGGTGTTGAGGAGCAGGAGCGCGATGAGCCCACCGCCGAGGAGGAGGACGACGAGCAGGACGAAGGGGGTGCGGGCGGCGGTGCTCGGCCCGGACGGCATGAACCGTGCGAGCCGGCCCGCGCGCCCCTTCGGGGGTCCCGCCTTCGTCACACGTCCTCCCTGATCCGTTCCGCGCCGCGCAGCCGGGCCGGCGCGGCCCTGCGGTTCTCGGCGACCTCCTCCTCGGTGGGGAGCTCCGCGCCCCGGGTCAGGAGCCTGAGCCGCGGCTGGTACTGCTCGGGGACCACGGGCAGGCCGGGCGGGGCCGTGGTGGCGGCGCCCGCGGCGAACACCTGCTTGACCAGGCGGTCCTCCAGCGAGTGGTACGACAGCACGGCGATCCGCCCGCCGACCGCGAGGGCCGCCACGGCGGCCGGGACCGCCCGCTCCAGTACGGCCAGCTCTCCGTTGACCTCGATGCGCAGGGCCTGGAAGGTCCGCTTGGCCGGGTTGCCGCCGGTGCGCTTGGCGGCCTGGGGCAGCGCGTCGCGGATCAGCTCGACCAGGCGGGCGCTGCGGGTGAACGGCTCCCTCTCCCGTTCCCGCACGACGGCGGCGACGATCCGCTTGGCCTGCTTCTCCTCGCCGTAGGCGCGCAGGATGCGGACCAGTTCGCCGGGCGGGTAGGTATTGAGGACCTCGGCGGCGCTGACGCCGGCCGTCTGGTCCATGCGCATGTCGAGCGGCGCGTCCTGGGCGTAGGCGAAGCCGCGGTCGGCCTCGTCGAGTTGCATGGAGGAGACGCCGAGGTCGAACAGGACGCCCTGGACGCGCGGGACGCCGAGCCGGTCGAGGACCTCGGGCAGTTCGTCGTACACGGCGTGGACGAGCGTGGCGCGCTCGCCGAACCGGGCGAGGCGCTCACCGGAGAGGCGCAGCGCCTCGGTGTCCCGGTCCAGGGCGACGAGCCGCGCCCCGGGGAACCGGGTGAGCAGGGCCTCGCTGTGGCCGCCGAGGCCGAGGGTGCAGTCGACGACGACCGCCCCGGGCCGCTCCAGCGCGGGCGCGAGCAGGTCCAGGCACCGCCGGAGCATCACGGGGACGTGCCGGGTGTTGCCGTCCGGCCGTTCGCCGCCGTCCTTGTCGGGGAGTCCCACCGGGTCCGCGCCGGCGGCACCCCCATCGCGCCCTGTCATCTGCCCTCTCAGGTCCGGCGCGGCGCACGTACCACCGGGCCACCGGCGCCGGAGGAGGCGTCGGCCGGCCGACGGGCGGAGGGGCCGAGCCGTACACGCCGCCGCGCACGCGGAGGAGAAACTGCGGAAACCGCTCGGAATTCGCTCGATGTCTCCGTGAACTCGCGCCACTCTAGTCCACCGCCACGCGCGGTCAACCAACCGGTCAGCGCGTCGCCCGGGGGCCTCGCGAGGAGGAGCAACCGGGGCAGACCGCCCCCGCGTCCCCGCCCGCCCCGGCTGTGTCGTACCTCACAATGCGCCTCATTGACGTTCTTTGTCCGCTCTCACGCGGGGCCCCGCGGAGACGCGACGGTTAACGTCGTAGCCATGTCGACTTCCGCGCACCCTCCGACCGACGTCCGGGACGGGGCGGTCACCGACCGCCTCGTCGAGGCCAACCGCCGCTACGCCGAGCAGTTCACCGATCCCGGGATGGACGCGCGGCCCGTGCTCAAGGTGGCCGTCGTGGCCTGCATGGACGCCCGTCTCGACCTGCACGCCGCCCTCGGCCTCCACCTGGGCGACTGCCACACCATCCGCAACGCGGGCGGCGTGGTCACGGACGACGTGATCCGCTCCCTCACCATCAGCCAGCGGGCGCTCGGCACCCGCAGCATCGTCCTCGTGCACCACACGGGATGCGGCCTGGAGAGGATCACCGAGGGCTTCCGCGACGAGCTGGAGCAGGAGGTCGGGCAGCGTCCGACCTGGGCGGTGGAGGCCTTCCGGGACGTCGACCAGGACGTGCGGCAGTCGATGCAGCGGGTCCGCACCTCGCCGTTCCTCCAGCACACCGACGACGTGCGGGGCTTCGTCTTCGACGTGACGACCGGCCTGCTGCGGGAGGTCGACCCGGCCTGACCGGCCCGGCGGACGCCCCTCCGGGGATCCGCCGCGACCGGCCGGGCCCGCGGGCGGCGGGACCGACCCGCCGAAGCCCCGACATATCGCCCGCAGTCGTCCGCGGCCGAGTGACACCGCGCCGTACGACAACAAGAATGCGGGGTGACACCCCTTCCGTGCCGCAGGAAACGCTCCGCGGGCGGTGTCCGTGTTTCCGGGTGGGCCGTGCCGCGCTTGATCGCACCGGCCCGTGATCGAAAGGGCCGAGGAGGGCCGGGTGACGACCTATGACGACCGAGCGAGCCTCGCTGATCTGACCACCACAGCGGAGCGGGTCCGCCGGTCGGTGGAGGGGGTGATCGAGGGCAAGCCCGAGGTCGTACGGCTCGCGCTGACCGTGCTGCTGGCCGAGGGGCACCTGCTCGTCGAGGACGTCCCCGGGGTCGGCAAGACCATGCTGGCGAAGGCGCTCGCGCGGTCGGTCGACTGCTCGGTGCGGCGGATCCAGTTCACGCCCGACCTCCTGCCGTCCGACATCACGGGCGTGTCGGTGTACGACCAGCAGCGGCGCGAGTTCGAGTTCAAGCCGGGCGCGATCTTCTCGCAGATCGTGATCGGCGACGAGATCAACCGCGCCTCGCCGAAGACCCAGTCCGCGCTGCTGGAGTCGCTGGAGGAGCGCCAGGTCACCGTCGACGGGCGGTCGTACGAACTGCCGGACCCGTTCATGGTGGTGGCCACGCAGAACCCGGTGGAGATGGAAGGAACGTATCCGCTCCCCGAGGCCCAGCGGGACCGCTTCATGGCGCGCGTGTCGATCGGCTACCCGAGCGCCGAGGCGGAGCTGCGGATGCTGGACACGCACGGCGGGGCGTCCCCGCTGGACGGCCTGCGGCCGGTGGCGCACGCCCACGAGATCGTGAAGCTGATCGACGCGGTGCGCGGCGTCCACGTGGCCGACTCGGTCCGGCGGTACGCGGTGGACCTGGTGGGGGCCACCCGGGTCCACCCGGACCTGCGGCTGGGCGCGTCCCCGCGGGCGACGCTGCACCTGCTGCGGGCCGCGAAGGCCGCCGCCGCGCTGGAGGGCCGCGAGTACGCGCTCCCCGACGACGTGCGGGCGCTGGCCGTCCCCGTGCTGGCGCACCGGCTGCTGCCGACCGCGCAGGCGCAGCTGAACCGGCTGACCGCCGAGCAGGTCGTCCTGGACATCGTGCAGGGCACGCCCGTGCCGGCGGTCGCCCAGCGGCCCGCCGGGGAGGCCTTCCTCGCCCAGCGGCCCGGCCTGCGGCGGCTGTGATGACGGCCGCGGGNCCCGCCGCCCCGGGCGGCGCCGTCCGGGGCGGGTTCCGCAGCGCCCTCGGCGGGCTGACCACGCGCGGCCGGTCGTTCCTGGCGGCCGGGGTGGCGGCGGGGGCGTGCGCGTACGTGCTGGGCCAGCCGGACCTGCTGCGGGTGGGGCTGCTGCTGGCGGCGCTGCCGCTGGTGTGCGTGGCGGTGCTGTACCGCACGCGGCACCGGGTCACGGGCAGTCGCCGGCTCTCCCCGCGGCGGGTGGCCGCCGGAGCGGAGGCACGGGTGCGGCTGCGCATGGACAACGTGTCGCGGGTGCCGACCGGGCTGCTGATGCTCCAGGACCACGTGCCGTACGTGCTGGGGCCGCGGCCGCGGTTCGTGCTCGACCGGGTGGAGCCGGGCGGCAAGCGCGAGGTGTCGTACCGGGTCCGCTCCGACCTGCGCGGGCGCTACCCGCTGGGCCCGCTCCAGCTGCGGCTGAGCGACCCGTTCGGGATGTGCGAGCTGACGCGCTCGTTCGGCGCGCACGACACGCTGACGGTCCTGCCGCGGACGGAGCCGCTGCCGGCCGTCCGGCTCACCGGCGAGGCCCCGGGCCACGGCGACGGGCGGCACGGCGCGCCGAGCGGGGTCGGCGAGGACGACGTCATCCCCCGCGAGTACCGGTACGGCGACGACCTGCGCCGGGTGCACTGGCGGTCCACGGCGCGGTACGGCGAGCTGATGGTGCGGCGCGAGGAGCAGCCCCGGCGGGCCCGCGGCACCGTGCTGCTGGACACGCGGGCGCGGGCGTACGGGAGCGACGAGCCCGACCCGTCGTTCGAGTGGGCGGTGTCGGGTGCCGCGTCGGTGGTGACGCACCTGCTGGAGCGCGGCTACGCGGTGCGGCTCCTGACGGACGCCGGGGAGGCGCTGCCCGGCGACGGCTCGGACGGGTACGTCGCGCCGGGGCACGGCGCGGCGGACGCGGCGGGCCTGATGATGGAGGCCCTCGCGGTCGTCGGCCACTCGGGGGAGGCCGGCCTGGACCGGGCCCACGACGTGCTGCGCGCCGGGAGCGAGGGGCTGCTGATCGCGTTCTTCGGCGAACTGGACGAGGCCCAGGCGGAGCTGGCGGGCCGCATGCGGCGGCGCAGCGGCGCGGCGGTCGCGTTCGTCCGGGACGGCGGGGGCGACGGGGCCGCGGCCGCGGTGCGGCACCTGCGGGAGGCCGGCTGGTCGGCGGTTCCGGTGCGGCCGGACGACCCGCTCGCCTCGCTGTGGCGGCACGCCGCGCGGGACGCGGGAGCGGTCGCCGGCAGTGGTACGACGGGATCGTCGGGAGGCTGGTCGTGAACGGCGGCGGACGCATGACGGTGTGCGCCCTGATCGCCACGGTGGCGGCGGCGTGCGCGCTGCTGCCGCTGGTCGGCGAGATCGGCTGGATCGTGCAGGCGGTGCTCCTGCTGGCGGTCGTGGTCGGGGCGGGCGCGGCCGCGCGGCACGCGTCGACGGCGCGTCCGCTGACGGTGGCCTGCCAGGTCGCGGTGGCCCTGGTGCTGCTGACGGCGGTCTTCGCGCGCGAGCAGGCGGTGGCCTGGGTGCTGCCGTCGCCGGACGTGTTCCGCCGGTTCGGCGCGCTGCTGGAGGCGGGCGCGCAGGACGTGGGGCAGTACGCGCCGCCGGCCCCGGTGACGGACGGCATACGGCTGATGCTGGTCGGCGGGGTGCTGCTGATCGGCCTGGCCGTGGACGTTCTCGCGGTGACCTTCCGCAGCGCGGCCCCGGCGGGCCTTCCGCTGCTGGCGCTGTACTCGGTGGCGGCCGGGCTCTCCGGCGGCGACGGGGCGCGCTGGCTGTGGTTCCTGGTGGCGGCGGCCGGGTACCTGGTGCTGCTGCTGGCGGAGGGCCGGGACCGGCTCACCCGGTGGGGCCGGGTGTTCGGCGGGCCCGGAGCCGGGGCCGGCGGCCCGGCGGCGCCCGGCGCGCCGAACGGCTCGTCGCCCGCCCCGCTGCGCACGGGACGGCGGATCGGCGTACTGGCGCTGGGCGTCGCGGTGGCGCTCCCGGGCGTGCTGCCGTCGCTGGACGGCGGCCTGCTGGGCGGCGGCGACGGCGAGGGGGCGGGAGGCGGCACGATATCCGCGGTGAACCCGCTGGTGTCGCTGAAGGAGAACCTGACCCAGGCGGAGGACCGGGAGGTGCTGCGGTACCGCACGAACGCGCCGGACGGCTCCGGGCTGTACCTGCGGCTGGTGTCGCTGGACCAGTTCGACGGCACCTCGTGGCGGACGTCGGTGCGCGCCGTGGAGGACGTGCCGGAGCGGCTGCCCCCGCCGATCGGGCTCGGCGAGCGCACCGGCACGACGGAGATCACCACCAACGTCTCCGCGGCCGGCTCGTACGAGCAGAAGTGGCTGCCCATGCCGTACCCGGCGACCGACGTGCGGGTCGAGGGCCGCTGGCGGTACGAGCCCGTGGGGCGGATGGTCGTCGGCGACGACGGCCAGACCACGAGCGGCGCCCAGTACTCGGTGAGCAGTCTGGTCGTGCGGCCGACACCCGAGCAGCTGGCCGCGGCGCCGGCGGCGCCCGGCGCGCTCCTGCGGGAGTACACGCGGGTGCCGAACTCGCTGCCGCGCGACGTGAAGGCGACGGCGCTCAAGGTGACGACGGGCGCGAGGAACGACTACGAGCGGGCGGTCCGGTTGCAGGACTGGTTCGCCTCGGAGGGCGGCTTCACGTACGACACGACGGTGTCGTCGGGGACGGGGGTCACGGCGATCTCCCGGTTCCTGAAGGACAAGGAGGGCTTCTGCGTCCACTTCTCCTTCACCATGGCGGCGATGGCCCGCACCCTGAACATCCCGGCCCGGGTGGCCGTCGGCTTCATGCCCGGCACCCCTTCGGCCTCGGGGACGGTGTCGGTGAGCGTCAAGGACGCGCACGCCTGGCCGGAGCTGTACTTCGAGGGTGTGGGCTGGACCCGCTTCGAGCCGACGCCGGCCCGGGGGTCGATCCCGGACTACGCGGCGCCGCGGGCACCGGCCGAGGAGCGGCCGGACGTGGAGGAGTCCTCGCCCGCTCCGTCGGCGGCCCCCTCGGCGGAGCCGTCCCCGCAGGACGACTGCGCCGCGCGGGCGGCCGGGGCGGAGGGCTGCGGGGAACCGGCGCCCCGGAACGCTCCGCCGCCGGCGGACGCCGACGCGGCGTCCGGACCGGGCCCGGCGATCGCGGCCGGGGCCGCGGCGGCCGTCGTGCTGCTGCTGGCACCGGTGCTGTGGCGGCGGCGGGTGCGGGCGCGCCGGTTGCGCGGCGGGCGTCCGCTGGCGGTGTGGGAGGAGGTCGTGGACACGGCCTGGGACCACGGCGTTTCCCCGGACGTGTCGCTGACCCCGCGCGGGACGGCGGAGCGGCTGGTGCGGGCGGGCCGGCTGGAGGACGCCGCCGCACAGGCGGTCCACCGGATCGCGGGCGCCGTGGAGGAGGCCCTCTACGCGCCGGCGCCGCGTCCCGTGGACGGTCTGGCGCGGGACGCGGCGCGGGTGCGCGCCGGTTTCACCGCGGCCTGCGGACGCCGGGCGCGCCTGCGGGCGCTGCTCGCACCCCGGTCGGCGGCACGGGTGGCGTGGGCGCTGTCACGGCACCGGGCGGCGGTGGCGGCCCGCTGCGGCGCGCTGCTGCGGCGGCCGTCCGGGCAGCGCGGCTAGCGTCGCGGTCCGGCGGGGGCGCTCCGGACGGGGCGCCCCCGCCGGGCGAAGCGCCCGCGAGGAGGCGACGGTCCGCGCCCGCCGCCGGCGGGCGCGGCGGGAAGGGCGCGGACACGACGGCAGGGGCGACCGCCGGTGCGGTCGCCCCTGCCGTCGTGGCGCGTCAGTGGCCCTGTTCGTCGCGGCGGCGCTGCCAGCGCTGCTCGATGCGGTCCATCATCGAGCGGTGCCTGCGGTCCGCCCCGCCGCGGGACGGCCCTTCGGGGGCGGGCCGCTCCCCGGGTTTGGGGGTCTTGCGCCAGCCGGTGACGGCCAGGACCGCGCAGCCGAGCATGACGAGGAAGCCCACCACGCTGACCCAGATCTGCTGGGCGACCATCCCGGCCATGAGGAGCGCGATACCCACCAGAAATCCAGCGACCGCCTGGTAGACCCGTCGCCGGGTGTACGTACGCAGCCCGCTTCCCTCGAGCGCTGTCGCGAACTTGGGATCTTCGGCGTACAGCGCTCGCTCCATCTGCTCGAGCATTCGCTGCTCGTGCTCCGAGAGCGGCACGGAGTCCTCCTCATCGTCGGTCGCGGGGGCGACCGGTATGCGGCCCTTTTCAGGATAGGCAGGGATTCGTCCCTGTGAAACCCGCCCCTGTGCCAATCGCCGATCGGGCCGCCATGCCGGTTCGGCCGGTGAGGCGTTAGATTCCCCGCGGTCCGAACCGTCATGCCGGACGGTGTCCTTCGATCATACGGGGACACCGGCGCGATCGGGGCGGCCGCGGAACACTCCGTCCGCCGCTGCGGCGCTGTTCAGACCCCCGCGCCAGGCCGGCCGCGCTTCTCGCCCAGCACGTGCAGCTGCGCGGCGACCGCGTGGAAGGCGGGCAGTTCGGCGGCGGCGGCCTCCAGCCGGTTCAGGGCCTCGACGGCGCCGGGCTCGGCGTCGGCGAGGACGCCGGGGACGAGGTCGGCGAAGACGCGCACGCCGTGCACCGCGACGACCTCCGCGCCGGCCGCCTCGACGGCCCCGGTGAGCTGCTCGACGGTGAACCTGCGCGGCACCGCCTCGCCCTCGCCCCGGCGGCCCGCCGGACCGGTCAGCGCGTGGAGGGCCTGGTGGAAGTGGCCGGCGAGGGCCTTCGCCAGGACGGCGCCGCCGAGACCGCCCGCGAGCAGGCTCAGCACGCCGCCGGGGCGCAGCGCCTCGACGGCGCGGCGCACGCCCTCGGCGGGGTCGTCGAGGTGCTCCAGGACGCCGTGGCAGAGCACCGCGTCGAAACCTCCCCGCTCGACGACGTCGAACAGGCCGTGGACGTCCCCCTGGACGCCGTGGACGCGGTCGGCGACGCCCGCCTCGGTACTGCGGCGTTCCAGCGCGAACAGGGCGTCGGGGCTGGGATCGACCACGGTCACCCGGTGGCCGAGCCGGGCGGCGGGCACCGCGAAGTTGCCACTGCCGCCGCCCGTGTCGAGGATGTCGAGACTCTCCCTGCCGGTCGCCCGGACCCTGCGGTCGAGGGCCCCCTCGAGGACGTCCCACACCACGGCGGTACGGAGGGAGGCGCGGGTGCGCTGCGGGTCGGACACGGCGGTTGACTCCTCGGTGACGGTCAGGGGCGGTCCCAGCCTATGGCCTCGGCCGCGGTGTCCGGACGCAGCGCGAGCGACCGCTCCACCAGGCGCAGGAACATCGCCGCGTCGCGGACCAGGTCGTCGGCGTCCCGCGCGGAGGCGGCGCCGCGTATGCCCGCCTCGGCACGGGCCCTGCGGGTGGCGCCGGCGGCGAACAGGGCGCTCCACTCGGCCAGCTCGGGTGCGGTCTCGGTCAGGATCTCCCAGGCGGTGCGGATCCTCCGGCGGCCGCGCTGCGGGGGCTCGGGACGGCCCCGGACGGCCAGCACGGCGGCGGCCGTGCGCAGGGCGGCCAGGTGGGCCGTCGCGTACCGCTCGTTGGGGTCGTCGAAGCCGGCCGCCTCGGCCAGGCCGGCGTGCGCCTGGGCGAGCAGGTCGAGGGCGGCGGGCGGTGCCGACGAACGGCGGGGCACCGGGTGGACGTCGCTCGCCATGGCGGACCTCCTGTCGTCGTGCGGCGGCGCTTCGGCCGTATGTCTCCCATCGTGGAGGCCGCCACTGACAACCCCGCCCGACCTGCGTCTTCCCGTCCGCCGGCCGCCCGCGGTCCCCGAGCCGGCCGACTGGGACCGCGGGTCGGGACCGCCCGGCGGCGCGGTCGCCGGGGACCGCCGGCCCCGCCGGGCGCACCGGGAGCGCCGCCCGCGGGACCGGGGCGGCGCCCGGCGGACCGCCCGGAGGCCGGCGCGGGCGTTCGGCCGTCCGCGCCCGGAAGCCGGACCCGGGTCCGGAGGAAAGCCCCCGAACTGGGAGGATCACCACCATGGACACCCGGAGCACGCGGCGGCAGGCCACCCGCACCAAGCTGTACGAGGCAGCAGTCACCCTCATCGCGGAGCAGGGCTTCTCGGCGACGACCGTCGACGAGATCGCGGAGCGGGCCGGGGTGGCCAAGGGCACGGTCTACTACAACTTCAAGAGCAAGACCGAGCTGTTCGAGGAGCTGCTGCGGCACGGCGTCGGGCTGCTCACCGCCTCGCTGCGCGCCGCCTGCGACGAGACGGCTGCGCGCGGCGGGACGCGGGTCGAGGCACTGGACGCGATGATCCGGGCGGGCCTGGTCTTCATCGACCGGAATCCGGCCGTCACCCAGCTGTACGTGGCGGAGCTGTGGCGCACCAACCGGGCGTGGCAGGCGACCCTCCGGGGGGTGCGGCAGGAGGCGGTCGCGGTCGTCGAGACGGTGCTGAGGGACGCCGTCGCGAGCGGCGAGCTGGACGAGGACGTCGACGTGCCGCTGACCGCGGCCGCCCTCGTCGGCATGGTGCTGGTGGCGGCACTCGACTGGCAGGCGTTCCAGCGGGAGCGGTCCCTCGACGACGTGCACGGCGCCCTGTCGCGGCTGCTCCGCGGGCACGCGGGCGGCCGCTGACCCCACGCCGCGGCCGAAGGCCGGGGCCGGGCGGCGGGGTCGGGACAAAAGGGGAAGCGCCGGTCCGGTTGGGCTCGTTCCCCCCCGAGTCCCACCGAACCGGCGCCTCTTCCCCGC
>NZ_CP095474.1:1582979-1601138 GCF_023614315.1 Streptomyces sudanensis
CGTGGGCCGTNCCCCCGTCTCCCCCTGTCCGGACGGGGGCGCGACACCGGTTCCGCCGCCCCGTGTCGGCGGTGCCCGGGCCGCGCGCCCCTTTCCGTGGCCCCCACTCTTCCGCCCCGGCGGTCCGCGGCCCATCCGCCCGCCTACTCATCAGGGGGCCTGAGTACGGGTACTCAGGCCCCGCCGATGCCCCGGCGCACGGCCCGCGTCCACGGGAGCGGCCGACCGCGGCACCCGTCCGGCGCTCCGCGCCGGGCCCCGTGCGCGGGACGGCGTACGGGCGCGACCCCGTGCGCCCGTACGCCGTCCCGCCGGTCCCGCGCGCACGGCGCGGCACGGCCGCCGGCCGCCGCGCACCACCGGCCGGAGCCCTCTCCGGGCGGCCCGGAAAGGGCGGCGGGCCCCGGCGGACCGGCTGCGGGACGAGCTGCGCCGGGGCTTTCGGCGGGGGCTCGCGAGGGGGCTTGTAGAGTCCCCGGCATGGCACGGATTGCGGTGATCGGCGCCGGGATGGGCGCCATGGCGGCGGCCGCCCGGCTGGCCGTGGCAGGCCACCGGGTGACGGTGTACGAGCGGTCGGAGACGCACGGCGGCGGAGTGCGCCGGTTCGTGCGGGACGGCTTCGGCTTCGACACCGGCCCCGGGCTGCTGCACCTGCCCGCCGTCTACCGGGACCTGTTCGTCAAGACCGGGAAGGAGCCGCTGGAGCGGTGCGTCGGGCTGACGCAGGTCGATCCGGCGAGCCGGCACATCTTCGCGGACGGCACGGCCGTGTCGTTGCCGAACGCGTCGCGGGCCGGGGTCGTCTCGGCCCTGGACGACGCCCTCGGACGGGGTGCGGGCGAGCGGTGGGCGGCGTTCCTGAACCGGGCCCGCGACACCTGGGACCGCTCGCGCCGCCCGCTGCTGGAGGAGCCCCTGCCGGCCGACGTGGCGCCGTTCTCCCGCGACCCGTACCCCGCGCCGAGGACGGGGCTGCTGCGCCGGACCGCGGCGACCCTCGCCGAGGTGGGCCGCCGGGAGCTGGGCGGCGGGCGGCTGGCCGCCCTGCTGGAGGGGTACGCGCTGGCGTACGGGCTGGACCCGGCCACCGCTCCCCCGTCGGCGGCGGTCCTGCCGTACATGGAGCAGACCTTCGGCACCTGGTACGTGCGCGGCGGCCTGCGGGCGCTGGCGGACGCGGTGTACGCGCGGTGCCTGGAGCGGCGGGTCGAGTTCGTCTTCGGCGCCGAGGTGACCGGCGTGGTGGAGGAGGACGGGCGGGCCGCCGGGGTGGAGCTGGCGGACGGGCGGGTGGCCGGCGCCGATCTGGTGGTGGCGGGGGCGCCCGTGCCGGCCCTGTACCACGGCCACGTGGTGGCCTGGGAGCGGCAGGACGCGTGGCCGCGCTTCCAGACGGGCGTGGCGACGGGGCGGATGACCGTGTGCCTGGCGCTGCGCGGCGCGCGGGAGGAGGGCGCGGCGCACCGCACGGTGGTGCACTCCGCGGACCCGGCCGGAGAGCGGGCGTTCCTCACCGGAGGCGGGCCGCCGTGCGGGCGGCCGACCGTGGTGGTGCTGCGCCCGGACGACGCGGAGCTGCGGCCGGACGCCGGCCACGAGGCGGTCACCGTGACGGCGACGGTCCCGGCGGGCGGTCCGGGGGNCCCGGGCGACCCGTGGGGCGCGGAGGGGGTCGCGGAGGCGTTCGCGGACCGGATGGTGGAGACCGCCGGGGCGGCGGTGCCGGGGCTCCGGGAGCGGTTGCTGTGGCGCGAGGTGCGCACCCCGGCGCACACCGCGGAGGAGACCGGCAGCCGGCGCGTGCCCGCCCCCGCGCTGGCGGGCGGGGGCGGCGTCCACCTGCCGGCGGCCAACGCCGCGCCGCTGCCGGGTCTGTACTTCGCCGGCGGCTGGTCGCACCCGGGTGGCGGGCTGGCGCACGCCGGGATGTCGGGGGCGCTGGTCGCCGGGCTCGTCGTGGAGGGCGCCGGCTTCCGCGGCTCCCGGTAGCCGGCGCCGCGGACGCGCCGCCCGGCGGGTGCCGGGCGGCCGGGCTCAGCGGTGCTGCCGCCGGGCGTCCTGGTCGTGGTCGTACGGGTACGGGAGGTGCGGCGGGAGCGGCGGGAACTGCTGCGTGCCGTCGCGCTGGGGCGGCACCCACACGCCGCCGGGCGGCGTGTCCGAGGGGTACTGCGGGACGGGGTGGGGCTGCCCGTACGGGTCGGGGACGTCGTACTGCGGGGCGCCGGCGGGGGCCGGGTCGGCGTACGGGCCGGGGAAGGCCGCGTACTGCTGCGTGCCGTGGCCGTGGTCCGGAGCGGGGGCGGGGGCGGGGGCGTACGGGCCGTACGCCGGGTGCTCCCCGTACCCGTCCGCCGGGCCGCCGTAGGGCGCCGGCCCGGCGCCGTAGGCCTCCGGCCGGTCCCCGTACGCACCCGGGTAGGCGTCGTAGGCCTCCGGCCGGTCCCCGTAGGCGCCCGGGTCGTGCGCGGCGGACGGGTCGGTGGGGGCCGGCTGCGGCGGGTGGGCGCCGTCGGTGCCGTACGCGCCGGTCTCCTCNGGCAGCGGCCCGTCGGCGGCGGGGGACCCGGGGGGCTGCGGGGCGTCGTAGGCGAGCCCGGTGACCTCCAGTGCGGGGCCGCCCCGGCCCTCCCCCGCGGTCCTGCGGCGCCGGCTGGCACCGGGCCTGCCGCCCAGGGCCCAGCCGGTGGAGAAGCCCCGCAGGAAGGACAGCGTGACGAGGGTCTGCCCGACGCCGAACGCCGCCGCGCCCGCGATGATCAGGACGAGCGACGACACGAGGACGCCGGCGACGACGCCGAGGAAGCCGGCGAAGGCCAGCAGGCGCCAGCGCAGCCGTGCCTTGTACTGCAGCAGCACCTCGCCCAGGAGCCAGAGCGCGACGACGCCGAACGCGATGTACAGGACCGTCCACCAGCTCCAGTCCATGCCCGCCCCTCTCCTTCGGCCGCCGCCCCGGGACGCGACGGGTACGGCCGGTCAGGACTGCGGGTGCAGTCCGAGATTCTCGTAGATCTCGAGTGTCGCCGTGGAGTTGTTCAGCGTGATGAAGTGCAGTCCGGGCACGCCCTCGGACAGCAGCCGCGTGCAGAACTCCGTCGCGAACTCGATTCCCAAGGAGCGTACAGCGGCCGGGTCGTCCTCGACCGCGAGGATCCGCTCCCTGACGGCCGCGGGGAAGTGCGCGTTGCTGAGCTGCGGGAGCCGGTCCAGCTGCCGGACGGCCGTGACGGGCATGACCTCGGGGATGATCGGCGTGTCGCAGCCCGCGGCGGCGACCCGGTCGCGCAGGCGCAGGTAGCTCTCGGGGGCGAAGAACATCTGCGTGATGGCGTAGTCGGCGCCGGCCCGGCACTTGTCGACGAAGTGGCGGACGTCGGTGTCCCAGTCCGTGGACCGGGGGTGCATCTCGGGGAAGGCGGCGACCCCCACGCAGAAGTCGCCGGCCTCCTTGACCAGCCGGACGAGGTCGGCCGCGTAGTGCAGTCCCCGCGGGTGCGGGACCCACTCCCCCATCGGGTCGCCGGGCGGGTCGCCGCGCAGGGCGAGGATGTTGCGGATGCCGACGTCGGCGAACTGGCCGACCATGTTGCGCAGTTCGGCGACCGAGTGGCCCACGGCCGTCAGGTGGGCGACGGGCGTGAGCGTGGTGTCGGCGGCGATCCGCTCGGTGGCCCTGACGGTCCCGGCGCGGGTGGAGCCGCCGGCCCCGTACGTCACGGAGACGAAGCTCGGGGCCACCGCCTCCACCCGGCGCAGCGCGCCCCAGAGGTTCCGCTCGCCCTTCTCGGTCTTGGGCGCCCAGAACTCGAAGGAGTACGTGGTGCCGTCCGCGAGCAGGTCGCGCACCGTGCGCGCGCGGTCCGACCTGGTGGAGGGGGTGCCGAGGGCCATACGGGCAGGTTAGCCACCCGGCGGTGGACCACCCAACCGGAGCAGCTCGTTTCGCCCGCTTTCGCCGGAATACCGTCCGACAGGTGGACGGCCGCGGGGGGCGGAGTGCCCGTTTGCCCGCTTCTCCGTCCCGGAATGCGGACGCTCCCGCGGCGGTCCGGGTCAGCCGGCCGCCGCGGGGAGCGCGTCGGCGGCCCGCTCGCGTATCCGGCGGGCCAGCTCGGCCGCCGCGGCGGCGGGATCGTCCGCCTCGGTGACGGCGCGGACGACGACGACGCGGCGGGCTCCGGCGTCCAGGACCCGGTCGAGGTTCCCGGCGTCGATGCCGCCGATCGCGAACCAGGGCCGGTCCTGGCCGAGGGAGGCGGCGTACCGCACGAGGCCCAGGCCCGGCGCGTGCCGTCCGGGCTTGGTGGGCGTGGGCCAGCAGGGGCCGGTGCAGAAGTAGTCCACGCCCGGTTCGGCGACGGCCGCGTCGACCTCCGCCTCGGCGTGCGTGGACCGCCCGATCAGCACCCGGTCGCCGAGGATCGCGCGGGCGGCCGGGACCGGCAGGTCGCCCTGCCCGAGGTGCAGCACGTCGGACGCGGCGGCGTGCGCCACGTCGGCCCGGTCGTTCACGGCGAGGAGCCTGCCGTGCCGGCGGCAGGCGTCGGCGAACACCGCGAGGTGCTCCAGCTCCTCACCGGCCTCCATGCCCTTGTCGCGCAGTTGGACGATGTCGACCCCGGCGGCCAGGACCGCGTCGAGGAACTCCGGCAGGTCGCCCTGGCGCCTGCGTGCGTCCGTGCACAGGTACAGCCTTGCGTCGGCCAGGGCCTCGCGGGCGCTGGTGGGCATGAGGTGCTCCCCCCGGGTCGGTGCGGCGGCGCGCTGCCGGGACCCCCGGTCCCGGGTCCGCGCGCCGCCCGGTGTCGGTGCGGTGGTGGTCGGGCTCAGACGGCGAGCGCCTGGGCGCGGCGCTTCACCTCGGTGCCGCGGTTCTCCGCCAGGGCCTGCGCGGGCGTGCCCGGCAGGGACGGGTCCGGCGTGAAGAGCCACTCCAGCATCTCCTCGTCGGTGAAGCCGTCGTCCCTCAGCAGCGTCAGGGTGCCGGAGAGGCCCTTGACGACCCTGCCGTCCCGGATGAAGGCGGCGGGCACCTGGAGCGCCCGGTTCTCACCGCGGCGCACGGCGATCAGCTGGCCTTCCTTGACGAGCTGCCGCACCCTGGTCACCTCCACGCCGAGCAGCTCGGCGATGTCGGGGAGGTACAGCCAGGCGGGGACGAGCGCGTCGATCTTCGTGTCAATCTCGGTCACACGACAAGCGTGCCATCCCGCACCGACAGCCGGTAGCCGGGCCCGCCGTCCGGGCCACGGGTCCGTGCCGGGCCGTCACCCGCGGACCGCGGACTTCAGCGGCACCTCCGGGTCCGCGACCAGCGCCGGGTCGAGCGGGGTGCCGGCCTCGACGAGCCGCCGCCCCTGCGCCAGGTCGCGCGGCCGGCCCACCGCGAGCAGCGCCACCAGGGCGCCCTCCCGCAGCCACGCCAGGGTCCATCCCGGGCCGGCGGGGTCGCCGCGCCGGACGGTGGTGTCGGCGGACGCGTGGTGCCCCGCGTACTGGACGAAGCGGCCGAACTGCTCGGACCAGAAGTACGGCACCGGGTCGTACGGCGGCGGCTCCCCGCCCGTGACGGCGGCGGCGACCGTGCGCGGCCCCTGCAGGGCGTTGTCCCAGTGGTGGACGAGGAGCCTGGTGCCGTAGCGGGCCGAGGGGAACGAGGCGCAGTCGCCGACCGCGTACACGTCCGGCACGGAGGTGCGCAGGCGGTCGTCGGCGACGACCGCGCCGTCCGGGCCGAGCTCCACGCCGGAGCCGCGCAGCCAGCCGGTGGCGGGCCGCGCGCCGATGCCGACGACGACGGCCCCGGCGGGCAGGACGCGCCCGTCGGCGAGGACGACCCGGCCCGGCTCGACCCGCTCCACGCGCGCGCCGGTCAGCAGCCGGACACCGCTCTCCTCGTACCAGGCGGCCATCGGCCCGGTGGCCTCGGCGGGCAGCGCCCCGGCGAGCGGCCGGGCGGCGGCCTCCACGACGGTGACCGCGCAGCCCGCCTCCCGGGCGGCCGTGGCGAACTCGGCGCCGATCCAGCCGGCGCCGACGACGACCACGTCGTGCCGCTCGGCGAGGACCGGGCGCAGCCGCCCGGCGTCGTCCAGGGTCCGCAGCAGGTGGACGCCGGGCACGCCCTCGGAGCCGGGCAGGGTCAGCGGGACGGCGCCGGTCGCGACGACCAGCACGTCGTACGGGACGGGGCCGGCCTCCGTGTCGACCTCGTGGTCGCCCGGGCGCAGCCCGGTCACCTCGACGCCGAGGCGCAGTTCCACGTCGAGCGACTCGAAGTCCACCTCGAACGCGGAGCCCTCGGCGTGTCCGAGCAGGTACGCCTTGGACAGCGGCGGCCGGTCGTACGGCTGGTGGGGCTCGGCGCCCAGGACCAGCAGCGGCCCTGTGAACCCCCGCTCGCGCAGGGCGACGGCGGTCTGCACCCCGGCCATCCCGGCGCCGACGACGACCACCCGCCGCCCGTCCACCGGGGGGTCCACGGGCGCGGGGCCCGCGTCCGCGGCGGCGGGTGCCCGCCGCCGGTCCGGCTGCTCGTCGTGCCGCTGCTCGCTCACGCGATCACCTTACGCAGCCGCCGCGCCGCCGGGGAACCGTTCCGGCCGGTGCCGGGGCCGCGCCGGCTCCCTTAACGGCCGCCGGGGGGTGGGGTTAGTCTGGCCGGGCCAGAACATCGCGGGAGCCCGGCGCACCGGGCTGAGAGGGAGGCTTGCGCGGCCTCCGACCGTATGAACCTGATCCGGGTCATGCCGGCGAAGGGAGGGGCTGGACGCCCATGTCACGCAGTACGTCGGACGTCCTCGTCATCGGGGGCGGGATCATCGGCCTGGTCACGGCCTGGCGGGCGGCGCAGCGCGGACTGAGCGCCGCCGTGGCGGACCCGGAGCCGGGCGGCGGCGCCGCCCGGGTGGCGGCGGGGATGCTCGCCGCGGTGACGGAGCTGCACTACGGGGAGGAGACGCTCCTCGGCCTCAACCTGGCCTCCGCGCAACGGTATCCGGACTTCGTCGCCGAGCTCCAGGACGCCGCCGGCCTGGACGTCGGCTTCCGCACCGCCGGCACGCTCGCCGTGGCGCTGGACGCCGACGACCGGGCCCACCTGCGGGAGCTGCACGCGCTGCAACTGCGGTGCGGGCTCGCCTCGGAGTGGCTGACGGGCCGGGAGTGCCGCCGTCTGGAGCCGATGCTGGCGCCGGGCGTGCGGGGCGGGCTGCGCGTCGACGGCGACCACCAGGTCGATCCGCGGCGCCTCGCGGCGGCGCTGGTGGCGGCCTGCGAGCGGGCCGGGGTGGTCTTCCACCGGGCGCGGGCGGACCGCCTGTCGGTGGTGCGGGACCGGGCGGCGGGCGCGGTCCTGTCGGACGGCGCCCGGCCGGCGGCGGGCCAGGTGGTGCTGGCCGCGGGGAGCCTGAGCGGCCGGCTGGAGGGCGTGCCGGACGCGGTGCTGCCGCCGGTGCGCCCGGTGAAGGGGCAGGTGCTGCGGCTGGCGGTACCGAAGGCGTACGCGCCGTTCCTGAGCCGGACGGTGCGGGCGGTCGTCCGGGGCGGCCACGTGTACCTGGTGCCGCGCGAGAACGGCGAACTGGTCGTCGGGGCGACGAGCGAGGAGATGGGATGGGACACCACGGTCACCGCGGGCGGGGTGTACGAGCTGCTGCGCGACGCCCACGAGCTGGTGCCGGGCGTCACGGAGCTGCCGCTCACCGAGACGTGCGCCGGGCTGCGGCCCGGCTCGCCCGACAACGCGCCGCTGCTGGGCCCGTCCGCGCTGCCGGGCCTGCACCTGGCGACCGGCCACCACCGCAACGGCGTGCTGCTCACCCCGATCACCGGCGATGTGATGGCCGCCGTGCTGACGACCGGGGAACTGCCCGATTCCGCCCGCGCGTTCACGCCCGCCCGATTCACCCCCGCAGGAGTGTCATGACGAACCGGACACGCGCCGCCGTCACCGTCTCGGTGAACGGCGAGCCGCGCGAGCTCACCGCCCCGGCCACCCTCGACGCGCTGGTGGCCACGCTGACCGCGGCCCCCTCCGGAGTGGCCGCGGCCGTCAACGAGACGGTCGTCCCGCGCGGCGGATGGGCCTCCACCGTCCTCGCCGACGGCGACCGGGTCGAGGTCCTCACCGCCGTGCAGGGGGGCTGAGCCGTGGCCGACGACCGCCTCACCATCGCCGGGACCTCCTTCGACTCCCGGCTGATCATGGGTACGGGCGGGGCGCCCAGCCTCGACGTGCTGGAGCGGGCCCTCGTGGCGAGCGGCACGGAGCTGACGACGGTGGCGATGCGGCGGATCGACCCGTCCGTCCACGGTTCGGTGCTGTCCGTGCTGGACCGGCTGGGCGTCCGGGTCCTGCCCAACACCGCCGGGTGCTTCACGGCGGGCGAGGCCGTGCTGACGGCCCGCCTCGCCCGCGAGGCGCTCGGCACGGACTGGGTGAAGCTGGAGGTGGTGGCGGACGAGCGGACGCTGCTGCCGGATCCGGTCGAGCTGCTGGACGCGGCGGAGACGCTGGTCGACGACGGTTTCACCGTCCTGCCGTACACCAGTGACGACCCGGTCCTCGCGCGGAGGCTGGAGGACGTGGGCTGCGCGGCGGTCATGCCGCTGGGGTCGCCCATCGGATCCGGGCTCGGCATCCGCAACCCGCACAACTTCGAGCTGATCGTGGAGCGGGCGCGCGTACCGGTGATCCTGGACGCGGGCGCGGGGACGGCGTCGGACGCGGCGCTGGCGATGGAGCTGGGCTGCGCGGCGGTGATGCTGGCGTCCGCGGTGACCCGGGCGCAGGAGCCGGTGCTGATGGCGGAGGCGATGCGGCACGCGGTGGAGGCCGGGCGGCTCGCCCACCGGGCCGGCCGGATCCCGCGCCGCCACTTCGCGCACGCCTCCTCCCCCGCCGAGGGCCGCGCCGCCCTCGACCCGGAGCGGCCGGCCTTCTGAGCGGCGCCCGCGCCCGCCGCCGTCCCGTCCGCCGGGAGCCGCGGCGGGCGGGGNGGNGNNCNNGGGCCCGGCGGGGCTCGTAGACTCGGGCCCGTGGACACGACCCTTCACGACCCGCTCGTCGGCCGGCTGCTCGACGGCCGCTACCGCGTCGACGCGCGCATCGCCGTCGGCGGCATGGCCACGGTCTACCGGGCGGTCGACACCCGCCTCGACCGGGACCTCGCCCTGAAGGTGATGCACCCGTCGCTGGCGGCCGACGCGTCGTTCGTGGAGCGGTTCATCCGCGAGGCGAAGTCCGTGGCGCGGCTCTCCCACCCGAACGTGGTCGGCGTCTTCGACCAGGGCGAGGACGGGCCGTACGTGTACCTGGCGATGGAGTACGTCGCCGGCTGCACGCTCCGCGACGTGCTGCGGGAACGCGGGGCGCTGTCCCCGCGGGCGGCGCTGGACGTCCTGGAGCCGGTGCTCGCCGCGCTCGGGGCGGCGCACCGGGCCGGGTTCGTCCACCGCGACATGAAGCCGGAGAACGTCCTGATCGGCGACGACGGCCGGGTCAAGGTCGCCGACTTCGGCCTGGTCCGGGCGGTCGGCACGGCCACCCACACGACCGGCGCGGTGCTGGGCACCGTGTCGTACCTGGCTCCCGAGCAGATCGAGCACGGCACCGCCGACACCCGCACCGACGTGTACGCGTGCGGGGTCGTCCTGTACGAGATGCTGACCGGCGGCAAGCCGCACGGCGGCGACACGCCCGCCCAGGTCCTCTACCGGCACCTGAACGACGACGTCCCCGCCCCCTCGGCCGCCTTCCCCGGCCTCGCGCCGGAGCTGGACGCGCTCGTGGCCGGCGCCGCGGCGCGGGACGCCGGGGCCCGCCCGCACGACGCCGTGGCGCTGCTCTCCCGGGTCCGTGCCGTGCGGGCCGCCCTCGGCGACGCGCAACTGGACCTGGCGCCGCCGGGCGGACGGGGCGCGGCGCGCACGGACGGGGCGCCCGCCGGCGCGGGCGCCGGGCCCGACGACGTGACGAGCGTCGTCGCCCGTCCGCTGTCCGCGGCCGGGGACGTGGAGCGCACCAGCCTGCTGGGGATGTCCCCGGAGTCCGCCACGCGCCCGCAGCCGCTCCCCGAACCGCCCGCGGCGGCCGGAGGGGCGCCCCGCCGCGGCGTCCCGGCGCTGCTCTCCGGGCCGCGGCGGGGGGCGGTGGCGGCCCTGGCGGCCGTGCTGCTGCTCCTCGGGGCCGGCGCCGTCGTCTGGTACGTCGGCTTCGGCCAGTTCACCCGGGTGCCCGCCACGGGGGTGCTCGGCAAGACCCGGGCGGACGCCGAGCGGCGGCTCGCGGACGAGGGGCTCGCCGTCGGTTCGACGCGCGAGGAGTTCAGCAGCGCGTACGAGCGGGGCACGGTCATGGGGACGGACCCGGCGCCCGGCGAGCGCATCCGCGGCAACGGCTCGGTGGACCTCGTCCTCTCGCGCGGCCCGGAGATCGTCCGGGTGCCGGACCTCAGGGGGCAGCCGCTGGCCGCCGCGAAGGAGCGGCTGCGCCGGGCGGGGCTGGCGGCGGGCGTCGTCACCCGGGAGTTCGACGCCGAGGTGGCGAGGGGCTCGGTCGTCGGCACCGATCCGCCGGCGGGCACCGAGCGGTCCCCGGACGCCGCCGTGGCGCTGGTCGTCAGCAGGGGCGCCCCGATCGTCGTGCCGAACGCCGCCGGGCGGTCGCCGGAGGCGGCCCGCACCGCCCTGACCGGCGCCGGACTGCGGGTGGAGGTCGCCGGGGAGCGCGTCCACTCGCCGCATCCGGCCGGCTCGGTCGCCGCCCAGTCCCTCCCGGCCGGTGCCCGCGCCGCCGAGGGGGACACCGTGACGCTCACCCTCTCCAAGGGCCCCCGGCCGGTCGCCGTGCCGGACGTGACGGGTCAGGACGTCGGCGACGCCGTGCGCAGGCTGGAGGACGCGGGCTTCGAGGTGAAGGTCGAAAGGTCGTTCCCGTACCTCGGCGACACCGTCGGCGCGCAGTCCGTGCCCGGCGGCGGCACCGCCCCCGAGGGCAGCATGATCACCCTCAGGGTCGAGGGGCTCTGACCGCCCGTGTCCCTCCGAACCCCCGGCCCCGCCCGGCNNGACGTGNGCGCCTCCCGCCCCGTCGGCGCCCACGTCCCGGTGGCCGGCGGCCTGGCCGCCACCGGACTCGCCCGCGCCCGTGAACTCGGCGCGGAGGCCGTCCAGGTCTTCGTCGCCAACCCGCGCGGCTGGGCCGCCCCGGCCGGCGACCCGGCGCAGGACGCGGCGTTCCGCGACGGGTGCGCGCAGGACGGCATACCGGCGTACGTCCACGCCCCGTACCTGATCAACTTCGGCTCGCACACCGGGGCGACCGCCGAGCGGTCCGTGGAGTCCCTGCGGCACTCGCTGCGCCGGGCCCGCGCGATCGGCGCCCTGGGCGTCGTCGTCCACACGGGTTCGGCGACCGGCGGGCGGCCCCGCGCGGAGGCGCTGGCACAGGTGCGGGAGCTGATGCTGCCGCTGCTGGACGAGCTCACGCACGACGACGACCCGTTCCTGCTGCTGGAGGCGACGGCCGGGCAGGGCTCCTCGCTCTGCTCCCGGGTCCGGGACTTCGGGCCGTACTTCGAGGCGCTGGACGCCCACCCGCGGCTCGGCGTCTGCCTGGACACCTGCCACGTCTTCGCCGCCGGCCATGACCTGGCCGGGGCCGGCGGGATGCGCGGGACGCTGGACCTGCTGGTGGAGACGGTCGGCGAGGGCCGGCTGAAGCTCGTCCACGCCAACGACTCCAAGGACGTGGCCGGGGCGCGCAGGGACCGGCACGCCAACATCGGCGCCGGGCACATCGGCGAGGGGCCCTTCGCGGAGCTGATGCGCCACCCCGCCACGGAGGGCGTGCCGCTGGTCATCGAGACACCGGGCGGCACGGAGCGGCACGCCGAGGACGTGGCGCGGCTGAAGGCCCTGCGGGCGGCCCCCCGCCCCTGACCCCGGCGGGCGGCCGGCGGTCCGGCACCGCGGCCGGCCGGGCCGGGCCCGCGGGCGCGCGGGGTCAGAGCTCCGGGCCGTCCCCCGGCTTCTCCTGGTACGAGTAGCGCTGCTCGGCCCACGGGTCGCCGATGTTGTGGTAGCCGCGCTCCTCCCAGAAGCCGCGGCGGTCGGCGGTCAGGTACTCGACGCCGCGGACCCACTTGGGGCCCTTCCAGGCGTACAGGTGGGGGACGACGAGCCGGAGCGGGAAGCCGTGCTCGGCGGTGAGCGGCTCGCCGTCCTTGTGGGTGGCGAAGACCGTGTGTTCGGAGGCGAAGTCCGACAGCCGCATGTTGGCGCTGAAACCGTACTCGGCCCACACCATCACATGGCCGGCGTCGGGAGCCGGCGGGGCCAGTTCCAGGACCGTGCGCGCGAGGACTCCTCCCCATTCGGCGCCGACCATGCTGAACCGCGTGACGCAGTGCAGGTCGGCGACGACGGTGGAGTACGGCAGCGCGGTGAACTCCTCGTGGTCCCAGCGGTGCCTCCCGCCGTCCGCCGTGGCGCCGAAGACGCGGAAGTCCCAGCGCTCGGGGCGGAACCGGGGGACGGGGCCGTAGTGGGTGACCGGCCAGCCGCGCTGCAGGCGCTGCCCCGGCGGAAGCACGGGCTCCTCCGCCGTCCGGTGTTCCCCGCTCTCCGGCCGACCCATCCCCCCATGGTGGCAGACCGGGAGGGATGGGGACGACCGAAGCAGGGGAGGAATAGGGCAAGATCTCATAAGTACCTACTTACTGGACGACACGTACCGGCGGTGCGAGGATGCGCGCATCCCGCCCCCTACCCATGCGGAAGGAGCCTCTGCGATGCAGGGCGACCCCGAGGTCATCGAGTTCCTCAACGAGCAGCTGACCGCCGAACTGACCGCGATCAACCAGTACTTCCTGCACGCGAAGATGCAGGAGAACTTCGGGTGGACGAAGCTGGCGAAGTACACCCGCGCGGAGTCCTTCGACGAGATGAAGCACGCCGAGGTGCTCACGGACCGGATCCTCTTCCTGGAGGGCCTGCCGAACTACCAGCGGCTCTTCCACGTCCGTGTGGGCCAGACGGTGACGGAGATGTTCCACGCCGACCGCGAGGTCGAGGTCGAGGCGATCGACCGGCTGCGCCGGGGCATCCAGGTGATGCGCGACAAGGGCGACATCACCTCGGCCAACATCTTCGAGTCGATCCTCGCGGACGAGGAGCACCACATCGACTACCTGGACACCCAGCTGGAGCTGGTGCAGAAGCTCGGGGAGTCGCTCTACCTGTCCACGATCGTCGAGCAGCCGGAGGGCTAGCGGACCGGGCCGGGACGGGGCGGGCCTCTCAGGCGGCCTCGGAGAGGTCCCGGAGCGCCGGGGACGGGACCGCGGGAGCCGGCAGGGGGGCGGACGGCACCGGGCCGCTCCGCTCGGCGGGCCCGCTCCGCGGGGAGGCGCCCCGGCCCAGGATGGCCTGGATGCGGCGCACGCAGGAACCGCAGTCGGTGCCCGCCTTGCAGGCGGAGGCTATCTGGCGCGGGGTGCAGGCACCGGCTTCGGCGTGCTCCCTCACCTGCTTCTCGGTGACGCCGAAGCACGAGCAGACGTACACGCGGGTCACCCTCCTGCAGGCCGCGGCCGACACCCCCCGCCTGGTCGGTGAGGTTAACCTAACCTTACCTGCGGGGTGCGGCGTGCGAAAGCCCGGGGCGTCCCCGGAGACGGCGGTGGGGCGCCGATCACACGGATCCGCGCCCCACCACCGTCCCGGCGGTCCCGCTCACTGGTCCCGGTACATCTCCGCCACCAGGAACGCCAGGTCCAGCGACTGGCTGCGGTTGAGCCGCGGGTCGCAGGCCGTCTCGTAGCGCTGGTGCAGGTCGTCGACGAAGATCTCGTCGCCGCCGCCCACGCATTCGGTGACGTCGTCGCCGGTCAGCTCGACGTGGATGCCACCCGGGTGCGTACCGAGCGCCTTGTGGACCTCGAAGAAGCCCTTGACCTCGTCCAGGACGTCGTCGAAGCGGCGCGTCTTGTGGCCGGAGGCCGCCTCGAAGGTGTTGCCGTGCATCGGGTCGGTGACCCAGGCGACGACCGCGCCCGCCGCCGTGACCTTCTCGACCAGCTCGGGGAGCCTGTCGCGGACCTTGTCGGCGCCCATGCGGACGATGAAGGTCAGCCGGCCCGGCTCGCGCTCCGGGTCCAGGCGGTCGACGTAGGTGAGCGCCTCGTCGACCGTGGTCGTCGGGCCGAGCTTGACGCCGATCGGGTTGCGGATCCGGGACGCGAACTCGATGTGCGCGTGGTCCAGCTGGCGGGTGCGCTCGCCGATCCACAGCATGTGGCCCGACGTGTCGTACAGGTCGCCGGTGCGCGAGTCGACACGGGTCATCGCCGACTCGTAGGCGAGGAGCAGCGCCTCGTGGGAGGCGAAGAACTCGACCGTGCGGAACTCGGCCGGGTCCGTGCCGCACGCCTTCATGAAGCTGAGGGCGTTGTCGATCTCGCGGGCCAGCTGCTCGTACCGCTGGCCGGACGGGGAGGACTTCACGAAGTCCTGGTTCCAGGCGTGCACCTGCCGCAGGTCGGCGTAACCGCCGGTGGTGAAGGCGCGCACCAGGTTCAGGGTGGAGGCCGACGCCTGGTACATGCGCTTCAGGCGCTGCGGGTCCGGGACGCGCGCCTCCTCGGTGAAGTCGAAGCCGTTGACGGAGTCGCCGCGGTACGTCGGCAGGGTCACCCCGTCGCGGGTCTCGGTGGGCTTGGAGCGCGGCTTCGCGTACTGGCCGGCGATCCGCCCCACCTTCACCACGGGCACCGAGGCGGCGTACGTCAGCACGGCGCCCATCTGCAGGAGCGTCTTCAGCTTGGCCCGGATGTCCTCGGCGCCCACCGCGTCGAAGGACTCCGCGCAGTCCCCGCCCTGGAGCAGGAACGCCTCGCCCCGGGCGACGGCCCCCATCCGGGCGCGCAGCTGGTCGCACTCCCCCGCGAAGACGAGCGGCGGATACGCTTCGAGGTCGGCGATCACGTCGCGCAGAGCCTCGGCGTCCGGGTACTCGGGCTGCTGCGCCGCGGGCAGGTCTCGCCAGGTCGCCCGGGCGGCGACGGCGTGGGTGTCAGCGTTCACGGTCACCTCGACCACATTACGCGCTCCGGACAGACGCCACGGATGGGACCAGGAAATGAGACGGGGCCCCCTCCCGGCCGGGTCGCGGAGGCGGCCGGCGACCCGCCCGGTCCGGGCGCGGTCCGGTTTGATAGCGTCACGCGCTCTTGGGCCAAACGACGTGCCCGGCCGCGAACTTCACACAGGGGTGGGACTTGAGCGCCGACCATCGACGAGACCGCAAGAAGAAGAGACTCCTGATCTACGGCATAGCCTCGGCGCTGGCCGTCGCCACGACCGCCGGCACCCTCGCCGTGGCGTCCCCGGGCCTCCTCGGCTCCTCCGACGCCGTGGCCGCGGCCCCGGGCACGGAGCTGCAGGCCGGATTCGAGAGGGCCGCCCGCGAGTTCGACGTCCCGGTGAGCGTGCTGATGGCGGTGTCGTACCGGCAGACGCGCTGGGAGAGCCACGACGGCCTGCCCAGCACCACCGGTGCGTACAACGTCATGGCACTCACCCAGGTCGACCCGGAGGACCTGGAGGACGGCCACGGCCACGGGGACGACGAGCACCGCCTCGCCCACATGAACCGCAGCGGCGACCCGAACGTCGAGAAGCACTTCGACGCGGAGAAGGCGCTGAAGTCGGTCCGCAAGAAGCCCGTCGACACCGACGACCCGCGGCTGCACACGCTGGACGAGGCCGCCGGGCTGATCGACGCCTCCCCCGAAGCGGTGCGCGAGGACCCCGCGCAGAGCGTCCGCGCCGGCGCGGCGCTCCTCGCCGAGTACCAGCGCGAGGCCACCGGCTCCCTGCCCGACGACCCGGGCGCGTGGTACCCGGCCGTCGCCCGCTACAGCCAGGCCCCCGACCGCAAGGGCGCCCAGCTGTTCGCGAAGCGCGTCTTCGAGTCGATCCGGACCGGCGAGCAGCGGATCACCGGCGACGGCCAGCGGCTGTCCCTGCCGGCCGACCCGTCCGTGAAGCCGGCCCCGTCGGCGAAGGTCCCGCTCGCCGCGACCTTCGCCAGTGCGAGCGCCGTCCCGCTGCCCGACTGCCCGACCGGCCTGAACTGCGACTTCCGCCCAGCCGCGTACAAGCAGAACAGCGGCCCGGACGACTGGGGCAACTACAACGTCGCCAACCGCCCGGCGAACGGCCACGACATCCGGTACATCGCCATCCACGACACGGAGGGCAGCTACGACGGGTCGCTCGCGGTCTTCCAGAACTCCAACACCTACGCCAGCGCCCACTACATGGTCCGCGCCTCCGACGGCCTGGTCACCCAGCTGGTGGAGAACAAGAACGAGGCGTGGCACGCCGGCAACAAGACCCTCAACGTGCACTCGATCGGCATCGAGCACGAGGGCTACGCCATCAAGGAGGGGAGCTGGTACACGGAGCCGCAGTACGAGTCGTCCGCGGCGCTCGTGAAGCACCTCGCCGCCAAGTACGGCATCCCGCTCGACCGCGAGCACATCATCGGCCACGACGAGATCCCCGGCGTCCTGGACACCAAGGTCCGCGCCCAGCACTGGGACCCGGGCCCGTTCTGGGACTGGAACCACTACATGTCGCTGATGGGCGCCCCCACGGGTGCCGGCGGCGCGGGCGGCCCGCTCAAGGCGGGGCAGCTCGTCCGCTTCGTCCCGCCGTTCACCACGGCGAACCAGCCGAAGCTGACGAACAACGGCGCCGCGGTCACCCCGCAGCCGGCGAACTTCGGCTACCTCTACACGTCGCCCTCCACCGGCTCGGCCACGATCGGCGACCCCTACCTGGGCGCGCAGACCTGGAGCGAGGGCTGGAACTGGGGCAACAAGCTCGTCGCCGGCGGCACGTACGTCGTCGCCGAGGCGCGCAACGACTGGACGGCGATCTGGTACGGCGGCCAGAAGGCGTGGTTCCGCAACCCGGGCGGCCAGTACACCGCACCCGTGAAGTCCGGGACCGTGCTGCGGGCGAAGGCCGGCGTGACCGTCAAGGTGTACGGGCGCAGCTACCCCGAGGACGCGGCGTACGCGGGCACGGGCGTGCCGGTGCAGGACCAGAACACCGCGCACCTGACCAAGTACAGCCTCCCGGCCGGGCAGCTGTACACGCTGGCCGGCGCGGCCGTGCCGGGCACGTACTACTACGGCGGCACCTTCGACGGCACGGGCACCGGCTCCCGGACCCTGGTCCGGGGGAGCAACTCCTTCTACCCCATCCGCTACAACCACCGCTTCGCGTGGGTCAGCGCGGACGACGTGGAGAAGGTCGAGCCCACCGCCCCCGACCCGGGCACCGACCGCTACAACACCCTCGCCCGCGACGCCTCCGGCGTGCTGTGGCAGTACCAGGGCACCGGCGGCGCGGCCTCCCCGTTCTTCACCCGCTACCGGGTCGGCAGCGGCTGGGGCGCGTACAACATGGTCACCTCGATGACGGCGCTGCGCGCGGACGGCACGGGCGACGCGGTGGCCCGCGACGGCTCCGGCGGCCTGTGGTACTACCGGGGCAGCGGCAACCCGTCGGCACCGTTCGCCGCCCGGACGTACGTCGGCAGGGGCTGGCAGATCTACAACCTGATGAGCGGCGCCCGGGACCTCACCGGCGACGGCGTCGCGGACCTCGTCGCCCGCGACGGCTCCGGCTACCTGTGGCTGTACAAGGGCACCGGCAGCGCGACCGCGCCGTTCGCCGCCCGCGTCTCCGTCGGCAGGGGCTGGCAGGTGTACCCCGCGATGGCCGACACCGGCGACCTCACCGGCGACGGCAGGGCCGACATGGTCGCCCGCGACGGCTCCGGCTACCTGTGGCTGTACCAGGGCACCGGCAGCGCGACCGCGCCGTTCGCCGCCCGCGTCTCCGTCGGCAGGGGCTGGCAGATCTACAACACGCTGCTCGGCCCGAGCGACCTCAACAAGGACGGCCGGCCCGACCTGATCGCCCGCGACGGCAACGGCGAGCTGTGGTTCTACCGGGGCACCGGCAGCGCCACCTCCCCGTTCGCCGCCCGCACGACGATCGGCAAGGGCTGGCAGATCTACAACCTGTTCGTCTGACGCACCCGCCCTCGCGGGCGCGCACCGGCCCGCGGCA
>NZ_CP095474.1:1601154-1636940 GCF_023614315.1 Streptomyces sudanensis
CCGGGGACGGCCCGCGGCGCCGCGGGCCGTCGCGTACGCGGGGCCGGTGCGTACGTCGGCCCCGCGGCCGGGGCGCTCCGGGTCAGCCCGCGGGGACCAGTACGTTCCCGCCGCGGCGGCCCTCGGCGTAGTCGGTGACGTTGCGCAGCGTCGCCTCGACGATCTCGCCCACCGCCTCGGCGGTGTAGTACGCCTGGTGGCTGGTGACCAGCACGTTCGGGAAGGTCATCAGGCGTGCCAGGGTGTCGTCGTCGATGCCCACCAGGGACTTGTCGTGGTGGAACAGCCCGGCCTCCGCCTCGTAGACGTCGAGGCCGACGCCCGCGAACCGGCCGGCGCGCAGCCGGGCGACCAGGGCGTCGGTGTCGACGAGGCCGCCGCGGCTGGAGTTCACCAGGATGGCGTCGTCCTTCATCAGGTCGAGGGCGGGGCCGTCCAGCAGGTGCCGGGTCCGCGGGGTCAGCGGCACGTGCAGGCTGACCAGGTCGGAGGCGGCGAGGAGCTCGTCCTTCCCGACGTACGTCATGCCGAGCTCCCGGCAGGCCGGGTTCTCGACCAGGTCCCAGCCGAGCAGGCGCATGCCGAAGCCGTGCCCGATCCGGGTGAACGCCTCCCCGATCTTCCCGGTGCCGAGCACGCCGACGGTGCGGCCCCGCATGTCGCGCCCGAGGAGGCCGTCGAGGCGGAAGTCGAAGTCGCGGGTGCGGTGGGCGGCGCGGACGACGCGGCGGTTCACCGCCATGGCGAGCGTCCACGCGAACTCGGCGACGGAGTAGGGCGAGTAGGACGAGACGCGGGCCACGGTCAGGCCGAGCTCGCCGGCGACGTCGAGGTCGATGTTGTTGAAGCCGGTGGAGCGCTGGGCGACCATCCGGGTGCCGCCGGCGGCGAGGGTGCGCAGGACGTCGGCGCCGAGGTCGGCGTTGACGCTGGTGGAGACGGCCTCGTGGCCCGCGGCGAGGGGCGCGGTGTCCCGGTTCAGGGAGACGTCCAGGCAGCGCAGGCCGTGGCGGCCCGCGAAGGCGCGCTCCAGGAGGGGCTTCTCGTCGGTCTGCACGCCGAAGGCCAGGACGTCCACGGTGCCTCCCGCTGGTCGGGGCGCGGTCACCGCGAATATACGGCCCGGTGCCGGGTGCCGGCCGCCCGGCGCGCCCGCCCGGGGCGGGACGCGCGCCGGATGGCCGGGACGCCGGTGTCAGGCGTCGTCCAGGCCGCGCTCGATGGCGTAGCGGACCAGCTCGACGCGGTTGTGGAGCTGGAGTTTGCCCAGGGTGTTCTGGACGTGGTTCTGGACCGTGCGGTGGGAGATGACGAGCCGTTCGGCGATCTGCTTGTAGCTCAGGCCCTTGGCCACCAGGCGCAGCACCTCCGTCTCCCGGTCGGTCAGGCGGGGCGCGCCCGGCTCGGCGGCGCCCCGGGCCGGGGCGGGTTCGGCGGCCAGGCGGCGGTACTCGCCGAGGACCAGGCCGGCGAGGCCGGGCGTGAACACCGCGTCGCCCTCGGCCGTGCGCCGCACCGCGTCGAGGAGTTCGGCGGTGCTGGCCGACTTCACCAGGTACCCCGTGGCGCCGGACTTCACGGCCTCCAGGACGTCGGCGTGCTCCCCGCTCGCGGAGAGGACCAGGACCCGCGGGGGCGCACCGCCCTCGGCGACGAGTTCCCTGCACACCTCGACGCCCGGCCGGCCCGGCAGGTTCAGGTCGAGGACCAGTACGTCGGGGGTGGTGGCGCGGGCCCGGCGTACGGCCTGGTCGCCGTCGCCGGCCGTGGCGACCACGTCGAACCCGGCCTCGGCCAGGTCGCGGGCCACGGCGTCCCGCCACATCGGGTGGTCGTCGACCACCATCACCCTGATCGGCCGTTCCGTCATCGCTCCGCCTTCCCCCGGGGGACCCTCAACTCGACTTCCGTGCCCTGTCCTGGCACCGACACCAGCTCCGCCGTCCCGCCCAGGTCGCGCAGCCTGCCGCGGATGGACTGGGCGACACCGAGCCGGCCCTCGCTCTCCGCCCGGGCCAGGCGCCCCTCGGGGATGCCCGGCCCGTCGTCGCGCACGGTCACGACGACCTCGTCCGGCCAGTCCTCGACGAGTATCCACGCCCGGGCGCCGGGCCCCGCGTGCCTGCGCACGTTGTCCAGGGCGGCGCCCACGGCGGCGGCCAGCTCGGCCGCCGCGGGACGGGGCAGCAGGACCGGGGCGCCCGGCTCGGCGAAGGTGACGCGGGAGCCGGCGTGCGGGGCCAGGAGGGCCCGCAGGTCCTGCCGGTCCTCCCCGTCCGGCTCGTCCGGCTCCTCGACCAGGCGGACGACGGCCCCCTGCGAGGCGTCCTCGCAGACGTGCGAGGGCCGGTCGAGGCCACCGGCGACCAGGGTGCGCAGGGCGACCTCCTGCTCCCCCGCCATCCGGCCGAGTTCGGCCGCCTCGCCGCCCAGAGCGGTGCCGCGGCGCTGCACCATGGCCAGCACCTGGAGGACCGAGTCGTGGATGTCGCGGGCCAGGCGCTCCCGCTCGCGGGTGGCGGCCTCGATCTCCAGGGCCCGGGCCAGCGTCCGCTCGGAGGCCCGGGCGACCTCGACGACGTAGCCGATCGCGATGGACGCCACCCAGACGAGCAGCACGTTGTGGAGCGTGTCGCGGCTGGGCTCGCCGCGCTGGACGACGTTGGCGACGGCGACCAGCGAGGACGCGAAGCCCGCCCAGCGCCAGCCGCCCTTGATCGCGTAGGCGAGGACCGCGCCCGCCGTCCAGATGCCGGGCAGGGTGGGGCCGTCCTGCGCCTGGGCGTCGCTGTCGGCGAGCGGGGTGAGCAGGATGCCCGTCAGCGCGAGGGCCAGGTCGGCGGCGAGGAACCGCCGGGTGCAGCGGGCGGCGCCGGACACCTTCGGCAGGGTCGCCAGCGTCCACGCGCTCATCGCGGCGAGGAAGCCGACCGCGACCCACGGCCGCTCGAAGTCGTCGCGGTTGACCGCGGCGAGGAGGTCCGCGTAGACCATGGTGAGGACGCGGTACGCGGTGAGCGCACGCCACAGCGGCTGCTCCACGGACATGCGGACCACCCGCTCGCGCCCGGTCATCTCTCCCACCCCGCGCACGCCCNNCGCCCGCCCTGCGGGCGCCGGGCCGTGCGTCCTCGCCCGGTCTCAGCCGGCCTCGTCCTCGGTCCTGCCCGATGTGTGTAAGCGCCCTCCGCCCCGCCCGACGCCCCGGCGGCCTTCTCCTCGGCGATGCGCCGCTTGGCGACCGTGGCGTAGACGTCGACGTACTCCTGGCCCGACAGCTTCATGATCTCGTACATCACCTCGTCGGTGACCGAGCGGAGGATGAAGCGGTCGTTGTCCATGCCCTGGTAGCGGCTGAAGTCCAGCGGCTTGCCGATGCGGATGCCGGGGCGCATCAGCCTGGGCACGACCTGGCCGGGCGGCTGGATCTTCTCCGTGTCGATCATGGCGATCGGGATGACGGGCGCGCCCGTGGCCAGCGCCACGCGGGCGAGGCCGCCGGTCTTGCCGCGGTACAGCCGCCCGTCCGGGGAGCGGGTGCCCTCCGGGTAGACGCCGAACAGCTCGCCGCGCCTGATGACCCCGATGGCGCTGCGCACGGCGGCGTCGCCGGCGCCCCGGGCGCCCGAGCGGTCCACCGGCAGCTGGCCGACGCCCTTGAAGAACGCGGCGGTGAGCCTGCCCTTCACCCCGGGCGAGGTGAAGTACTCGGCCTTGGCGATGAAGGTGACCTTCCGGTCGAGGACCGCCGGGAGGAAGAAGGAGTCGGAGAACGACAGGTGGTTGCTCGCGAGGATCGCCGGCCCCTCGGCGGGAATGTTCTCGAGGCCCTCCACCCAGGGCCTGAAGACGAGCTTCAGCGACCCTCCGATGGCGAACTTCATAGCGCCGTAGATCAACTCGTGTTCCTCCCGTGTTCCGTCGGACAGACCTTAACCCGTGGGCCGCCCGGGCACTCCTCCCCCACCCGCCCGGGGCGGCGCCGCCGGTGCGGGCGGCCCTGGTCGGTGCCACCGCGGTCGCGTACGGTGAGGTACGCGTCCGCGAGCCACCCGATCCGAACAGGAGACCTCCGTGCCGGTCGTCCCCGGAGCCGAGCCGTACCGCCGCGAGGGCGGCGAGGTCGGCGTGCTCCTCTGCCACGGCTTCACCGGCTCGCCCCGGTCGATGCGCCCCTGGGCCGAGCACCTCGCCGAGCGCGGCCTGACCGTGTCGGTGCCGCTGCTCCCCGGGCACGGCACGCGGTGGCGGGACCTGCGGGTCACCGGATGGCAGGACTGGTACGCGGAGGTCGAGCGGGAACTGCACGCGCTGCGCGGGAGGTGCTCCCGGGTCTTCGTGTTCGGGCTGTCCATGGGGGGCGCGCTGGCGCTGCGCCTGGCGGCCCGCCACGGGGACGCGGTCTCGGGCCTCGTCCTGGTGAACCCGGCGAACCGGGTACACGGCGTGGCGGCGCACGCGCTGCCGATTCTGCGCCACCTGGTGCCGTCGACGAGCGGGCTGGTCAACGACATCGCGAAGGACGGGATGGACGAGCTGGGCTACGACCGGGTGCCGCTGCACGCGGCGCACTCGCTGCGGCGGTTCCTGCGCCTGGTGGACGCGGAGCTGCCCCGGGTGACGCAGCCGCTCCTGCTGCTGCGCTCGCCGCGGGACCACGTCGTGCCGCCCGCCGACTCGGCGCGCGTCCTGAGCCGTGTCTCCTCCGTCGACGTCACGGAGGTCCTGCTGGAACAGAGCTACCACGTGGCGACGTTGGACCACGACGCGGAGCGGATCTTCGAGGAGAGCCACGCGTTCGTCGGCCGGCTCGCTCCGGAGGGCGGCGGGCCCGCCGCCCCGGGCAGGGACAGGGAGGGGAGCACGACCGGTGGCTGAGCAGCACGACGCGGACGCGGACCGCGAGGAGGACCGGGAGCGGCACGACGGCCCCGTCGGCCGGACCGGCCCCGGGCCGGCCGACGGCGCCCGGACGCCGATCGACGAGGAGGCCGCCTGGGCGGCGATCGTCGCCGCGTACGAGAGGGAGGCGGTGGACCCGCCGGGCCGGGAGCCGCTCCGGCGTGCGGAGGACCCGGCGGAGAACCCCGCGGAAGACCGGGCGGAGGACCCGGTGCCGCCGGAGGGGGAGCCGCAGGACGACGGCCGCGGCGGGCGGGGCGCGGCAGGAGGCGGTGCGGCGGGCGGGCCGGTGCTGGGCGGCTCCGTCGTGTTCGCACCGGGCGTCGGACCGGGTGCCCCGCGCGGCCCGCGCGACTACGAGCCGGCGGACGGCGACGACGAGGGGCACTTCGTGCCGCCGGAGCCGCCGCCGCTGCCCGAGGCGGACCCGGCGGCGAAGTTCGGCTGGCTGGGGGTGATCGGCGGGCCGGTGCTGATGCTGCTCGCGGTGCTGCTCGGCTGGGACATGACGTGGTGGCTGGCCACGCTGTGCGTCGGCGGGTTCCTGGGCGGTTTCGCGACGCTGGTGACGCGGATGAGGGACGGCGACGAGGACGACGACGATCCGGGGCGCGGCGCGGTCGTCTGACGCCTCCGCCGTCAGGGGGCGGCCGGCACGCGGAGGGCGGCGAGCACGGGCAGGTGGTCCGTCGCCGCCCTCAGGTCCCCGGCCGTGACGCCGGGCAGGCCGGCCGGCACGCCGCAGCCCAGCACCTCCACGCCCCTCGTGGCGAAGACCGCGTCGATCCGCCGCCGCGGGTCGCCGGAGGGGAAGGTGTGCTCGCCGCCCCAGGGGCGCACCGCCCGGCAGTCGCGCAGTCCGGCGGCGAGCCGGCGGAACGAGCGCCCGCCCGGGGGTTCGTTGACATCGCCCCCGGCGACCGCGTGGGGCACGCCCAGCGCGGCGAGTTCGTCCAGCACCATGCCCGCCTGCGCGTACCGTTCGTCGCCGCGCAGGCCGAGGTGGCAGCTGAGCAGCCCGAGCCGGGCGCCGCCGATCCGGACGACGGCGGTGGCGAAGCCGCGCCGGTGCAGGCCGGGGGTGAGCGGCAGCAGCACGTCCCGCGTCCGTTCGGCGGTGACGCGCGGGGAGCACAGCAGCAGCGGCCCGGCGGCGGGGGCGCCGCCGCCGAGGACGAGCAGTCCGCTCCCGGCGGCGAGCCGGGCGGCGTGCCGGCGCCAGCGGAAGAAGCGGGGCGCCTCCTGGACGANGACGACGTCGGGGGCGCAGGCGCGCACGACCCGGACCAGGGCGTCCGTGTCGTCGCGCATCGACCGGACGTTGTAGACGAGCACCCGGACCACGGCCGAGCCGTCCGGGTCGGTGCGGGAGCCGGGCAGTGCGGTGAGCTCCATGCGGGCACGATACGGCAGCGCCCGCCGCCCCCGGCGGAGACCGCCCGGGCGTCCCGCCGCCGCGGGGGCCGCGCCGGACGGGACGCGGAGGGGGTCAGTCCCGGCGGGCGAGGTCCGCCGCGCCGACCAGGCCCGCCCTGCCGCCGAGCCGGGCGGCGAGGACCTGGGCGTGCGGCCGGTACCGGCTGCCGACGAGCCAGCGGCGGAACGACCTGCGGATCGGGTCGAGGACCAGCTCGCCCTCGTCGGAGACGCCGCCGCCGACGATGAACGCGGAGGGGTCGAACAGGGAGGCCAGGTCGGCGAGGCCCGCGCCGGCCCAGCGGGCCAGCTCGCGGAAGGAGTCGACAGCCACCTTGTCGCCCTGCCGGGCGGCGTCGCTGATGTGCTTGCCCTGGATGCCCTCGGGCGTGCCGTCGCCGAGGGAGAGCAGGATCCGGGCGTTCTCCGGGGTGGCGTTGGCGCGCTGCCGCGCGTACCGGACGAGGGCCCGGCCGGAGGCGTACTGCTCCCAGCAGCCCTGGCTGCCGCAGCCGCACAGCAGGCCGTCCGGGACGACCCGGACGTGGCCGAACTCGGCGGCGACGCCGAACCGCCCGCGGCGCAGCTTGTTGCCGATGATGATGCCGCCGCCGAGGCCGGTGCCGATCGTGACGCAGACGACGTCGGCATGGCCCTGGCCGGCACCGAAGCGGTACTCCCCCCAGGCGGCGGCGTTCGCGTCGTTCTCCACGACGACCGGCAGCCCGGTGCGCTGCTCGACCTTGTCCTTCAGCGGCTCGTGCCGCCAGTGGATGTTGGGGGCGAACAGGACGGTCGCGCGCTTGTCGTCGACGTAGCCGGCGGCGCCGATGCCGACGGCCTCGACGTCGTGGCCGCGGCCCGCCTCGGAGACGGCCGCGCAGATCGCGTCGACGATGGCCTCGGGCGTCGAAGGGGTGGGCACCTTGTGGAGGTCGAGGATGGCGCCCTCCTCGTCGACCACGCCGGCCGCGATCTTCGTACCGCCGATGTCGACGCCGATGGTGAGTCCCATGTGTCCCTCAGTTGTCGGTCGGGCCCGCTGCGCCCCACCGTACCCGAGGGGGTCGCCCACCTGTTCGCCCCAGGATCAGTCCAGGTCGATGCGGTGGCTGCCCTGCGGGCCCTCGTCCTCGCCGCCGTCCTCGGGGGCGGGGTCCCGGGGTGCCCGCGCCGCGGGGCCCCGGGTCCAGCGGCGCTCGTGGCCCTCGACGGCGGAGCGGTAGGCGGCGAGGAGTTCGCCGCCCGCGGCGGCGAGGTGGTCGAAGACCTCCGGGTTGCGTTCGACGACCGGCTCGATCGCGGACTTCGCCTGCGCGACGACCTGCCGGACCGCGCTCTGCGCGCCGGCCCCGAGCAGCGGGGCGCCGAGCGAGGAGACCTTGTCGGCGACGGCGTCGACGAGCTTGCGCAGCTCCTCGGCGGCGGAACCGGGCGGGGGGCCACCCTGGCCGCGGCGGCGGGCCCGCTCGGCGGCCAGGTCCTCGGCGCAGGCGCGTGCCCAGGCGTCGTCCTCGAAGGGGCCGGGGCTGGGGGTGGCATCGCTCATGCCATCGACGGTACCCGACCGGGGGCGGTGTTCANGGGGTGNNNNGCCACAGTCCGGGGGCGGGGGCGAACCGGACGAGCAGTTCGCCGTCGCGGAGGGCGGCGCCGGCGACGGCGCAGCGGCGCAGTGCGGCGGGGAGCGGGACGACGCGGCGGAACGGGCCGACGGTGAGGACGAGTTCGTCGCCGCGCCGGACGAGTCCCAGGTCGGAGCGGGCCGCTCCGGGCAGCGGGATGCGCCACACCAGTACGCCCTCGGTGCCGCGGCGGTCCTCCACCGGCCACTCCGGCGCGGGGGCGGGCGCGGCGGGGGCGAGGCGGCCCAGGAGGGCCAGGTCCCCGGCGGTGCGCGGGTCGCGTCCCAGGTGGGGGACCTCGCACACGGCGGGGGCGCCGCCCCCGCGCAGTTCCGCGAGGTGGCTCCGCTGCCGCGCGGCGAGGGCGTCGAGCCACGGGTCGGGGGACGCGGCCGGCAGGACGCGGTTGGCGACGACCCGGTCGAGGGCGAGGCGGTGCAGGGCGAGGCCGGCGCGGGCGGTGCGCAGCGCTCCGGCGGCGGCGGGACCGGGTTCGACGACGAGGCGGACGCTCGTGTCCGGGGCGCCGATCAGCTCCTGCACGGCGGCCAGCCCGGCGTCCCCGCGGGCGGCCTCCTCGTACAGCCCGTCGGGGGGCGCGGGGACGCCGGCGAGGCGGGCCAGCACCGGGCGCAGGGCCCGGGCCGCCCGGCGCTCGGGCGGCAGGAGGCGGCGCAGGTAGCGGCGGAGCTGCCCGGGCAGGGCGAGCAGGGCGATCCCCTCGGGCAGGGGCGGGAGGTCGGCGACGAGGAGGTCGAAGTCGCCGCGGGCGGCGTCGCGCAGGGCCTTCAGGTACGCGAGGTGGTCGCTGCCGGGGAGGGGGGTGAGTTCGTCGCCGTCCAGGGGGACCGCGCCCAGCAGGTCCAGGGCGGGGGCGGCGCGGGCCTGGAGGGCGAGGACCGCGTCGCGGAAGCCGGCGGCGGGGTCCGGGCGGCGGACGGCGGGGCCGTCGCCGGCGTCCGCGAGGGCGCGGACCGGGTCGGTGGTCAGGAGGAGGACCTTCCGGCCCTCGCGGGCCGCGTCCAGGGCCGTCGCGGCGGCGACGGTGGACCGGCCGGCCCCGCCGGGCCCCGTGACGAGGAGGGTGCGCATGCGTGCACGGTAGCGGGCCCTCCCGGGCGGGCCGGGGCTCAGGCGCCGGCGGCCGACTCGACGCGCTTCTTCAGGCCCGCCAGGGCCCGGTCGATGATGACTTTCTCGGCCTTGCGCTTGATCATGCCGAGCATGGGGATCTTGACGTCCACCGTCAGCCGGTAGGTGACCTCGGTGCGCGTGCCGCCGGCGAGCGGGACGAGCCGGTAGGAGCCGTCGAGGCCCCGCAGCATCTGCGACTTCACCAGCGTCCAGGAGACCTCGTCGTCGGCCCACGTGTACGCCAGGACGTGGTCGTCCCTGATCGCGCCGGCGTCCAGCAGCAGCCTGACCTCCTCGGCGCGGCCGGCCGCGTCCCGCGACAGGACCTCGGCCACCTTCACCTCGCCCGTCCACTGCGGGTAGCGCGCGAAGTCGGCGATCACGCCCATGACCTCGGCGGGCGCCGCCTCGATCGTGATGCTCGAGCTGGTGTGTTCGGCCATCGCTGTGGCTCCTCCGCGGGGCTCGTTACGTGGGGGAAGGCTACCGCGTGCGCGCAGGTCACCACTCCAGGGCCCACGGCCGTCCCGAGGCGGCGAAGTGGCCCACGTTGACGCACTCCGTGGCGCCGACGCGCACGCGCCGGGCCAGCGGCTGGTGGACGTGCCCGAACAGCGCGTACCGGGGCCGCACCCGGCGGATCGCGGCCAGCAGGGCGGTGGAGCCGCGCTCGAAGCGGCGGGCGACCGTGTCGTACGTCAACTCCGGTACGTCCGGCGGGATGTGCGAGCACAGCACGTCGACCTCGCCGAGCGCCTCGACCTTCGCCGCGTACTCCTCCTCCGGCACCTCGTAGGGGGTGCGCATCGGGGAGGGCAGGCCGCCGCCGACGAAGCCGAAGACGCGGCCGCCGATCTCGACGCGCTCGCCGTCCAGGACGGCCGTGCCGGGGCGGGCGTACTCGGGCCACAGCCGGGGCACGTCGACGTTGCCGTACGTGGCGTACGTCGGCGCGGGGAAGGCGGCGAACAGCTCGGCGTACTGGGCGCGGACGGCCGACTCCAGGGCGGCGGCCTTGTCGACGCCGCGCCGCGCGAGCTCCTCCCACAGGCCGTGGGCGAAGGCGCGGGCCTCGTCGAAGCGGCGGGCGGTGCGCAGGGCCACGATGCGGCGGGCGTTCTCCTCGCCGAAGAGGTCGGGGAAGATGCCGCGGGCCTGGTTCGCGTAGTCGAGGAAGAGCACCAGGTCGCCGAGGCAGATCAGGGCGTCGGCGCCGTCGCCCGCCGCGGCCAGGTCCCGGGCGTTGCCGTGCACGTCGCTGACCACATGGACTCGCATGGGACCCCACCCTACGTCCCCGCGTGAGGGGGGCCAGCGGTTACTTCCGAGTCGTGACAGGAGTGGACTACTGTGCGCGAAGTAGTGCCAATCATGTGTGATGCAGCGAACATCTCGCCGGACCCCCCTACCGAGGACCCGATACTGGTGGGTAACGTCCGGGCGGTCCCACCGTGCCCGTCCCGGGCGCGTGTCCGAGGGGGGCCGTGAGCCGGCGCATCGCACAGAGGCGTGGCGTCGGCGCCCGATGAGGAGCAGCAGTCTTGCGCGAGTTCAGCCTTCCGGCCCTGTACGAGGTCCCCGCGGACGGCAACCTGACGGACCTCGTCCGCCGCAACGCCGCGCAGCACCCGGACGTGGCCGTGATGGCCCGCAAGGCCGCCGGCGGCTGGGTGGACGTCACCGCCCGGGAGTTCCTCGCCGAGGTGCGGGCCGCGGCCAAGGGGCTGATCGCGCAGGGCGTGCGGCCCGGCGACCGGGTCGCGCTGATGTCCCGCACGCGCTACGAGTGGGTGCGGATGGACTTCGCGGTCTGGAGCGCCGGCGCGGTGACCGTGCCGGTGTACGAGACCAGCTCGCCCGAGCAGATCCAGTGGATCCTCGGCGACTCGGGCGCGGTGGCGGCGATCGTGGAGAGCGCGGCCCACGCCGAGGCGGTCGAGTCGGTGCGCGGCGCGCTGCCGGAGCTGAGGCACGTGTGGCGGATCGACGACGGCGCCGTCGAGGAGCTGGTCGCGGTCGGCCGGGACGTCTCCGACCGGACGCTCGACGAGCGCGGCGCGTCCGCCCGGGCGGACGACGTGGCGACCATCGTCTACACGTCCGGCACGACGGGCCGTCCCAAGGGCTGCGTGCTGACCCACCGGAACTTCTTCGCCGAGTGCGGCAACGTCGTGGAGCGGCTGGGGCCGCTGTTCCGGACGGGCCGCTCGTCGGTGCTGCTGTTCCTGCCCACCGCGCACGTCTTCGGCCGCATGGTCGAGGTCGCGGCGGTGCTGGCGCCGATCCGGCTCGGCTGCGTGCCGGACATCAAGAACCTCACCGACGACCTGGCGTCGTTCCGCCCGACGCTGATCCTGGGCGTGCCCCGGGTCTTCGAGAAGGTCTACAACTCGGCCCGCGCCAAGGCGCAGGCGGCGGGCAAGGGGAAGATCTTCGACCGGGCCGCGCGGACCGCCATCGCGTACAGCCGGGCCAGGTCCGCCCCGGGCGGCCCGTCCCTCGGCCTGCGGCTGCGGCACAAGCTGTACGACGTGCTGGTGTACGCCAAGCTGCGCGCGGTGCTGGGCGGGCGCTGCGAGTTCGCGATCTCGGGCGGCGCGCCGCTGGGCGAGCGGCTCGGCCACTTCTTCAGCGGCGTCGGCTTCACGGTCCTGGAGGGGTACGGCCTGACCGAGTCGTGCGCGGCGACCGCGTTCAACCCCTGGGACCGGCAGAAGATCGGCACGGTGGGCCAGCCGCTGCCGGGCTCCAAGGTGCGGATCGCCGACGACGGCGAGGTGCTGCTGCACGGCGAGCACGTCTTCGCCGGCTACTGGAACAACGAGGAGGCGACCGCCGAGGCGCTGGCGGACGGCTGGTTCCACACCGGCGACGTCGGCACCCTCGACGAGGACGGCTACCTGGCCATCACCGGCCGGAAGAAGGAGATCCTGGTCACCGCGGGCGGCAAGAACGTCGCCCCGGCGGTGATCGAGGACCGCATCCGCGGGCACGCCCTGGTCGCGGAGTGCATGGTCGTCGGCGACGGGCGGCCGTTCGTGGGCGCGCTGATCACGCTGGACGAGGAGTTCCTGGCGCGCTGGGCGGCCGAGCACGGCAAGCCGGCCGGGTCGACGGCGGCGCGGCTGCGGGAGGACCCGGAGCTGCTGGCGGAGGTCCAGCGGGCCGTGGACGACGGCAACGCGGCCGTGTCCAAGGCGGAGTCGGTGCGCAAGTTCCGCGTCCTGTCCACGCAGTTCACGGAGGAGGCCGGCCACATCACGCCGTCGCTGAAGCTGAAGCGGAGCGTGGTCGCGAAGGACTTCGCCGACGAGATCGAGGCGATCTACCGGGGCTGAGCCGGCCCCGGGGGCCCGTCAGGCCCCCTTGTTCCGGGCGCCGCGGCGCCGGCGGGCGTACCGCAGCGCGAGGGCGGCGAGACCGGCGCCCGCGGCGGCGGCCAGGGCGGCGCCGACGGCCGACGGGCCGGTGTCCTCCCTGCCCCCGCCCGCGCGGGCCCGCGGGCGCTCCGTCTCCGCGGAGGTGGTGGCGGGGTCGTTGGAGCGGGCGATGTCGAGGCAGCGCGGCATCCACTCGATGGGCATCTCCTCCTTCGCGGCGGAGAAGATCAGGGCGGCCTTCTCGACCCGCGCCTCCGCGCCCACCTCCACGCGCAGGGCCAGGTCGTACAGGTGCCTGCCGCCGGGCACCGGGAAGTCCGGCGCGTCCTGCAGGTCCTCCCAGGTCACGGTGTGCCAGGCGCCCCGCGCGTCGGCGTACTGGACCTTCGCCTCCGGGACGTGGCGCGCGCGGTTCCGCACGTCCACCACGTCGAGGTCCCACCGGCTGGGCCGTGTCACGTCGAAGTCGGTGATCCGCACCCGGAAGGCGTGCGGGCCGCTGCCCGGCCGGATCTCCTCGGGGGCGCCGAGGAAGGCGAAGTCGAAGACGCTGTCCGGCTCATTGTCGTGGTCGGGATGGTCGACCTGCTGACTCCACGGTATGCACTCCGGCAGCTCCTCCGACGGCGGCGAAGCGGCGGCGGGCGGCGCGGTAGCGGGCGACGCCACGAGGGGCGGCACCGCGGCGGGCGACGCGGCAGCGGGCGACGCCACGAGGGGCGGCACCGCGACGGGCGACACCGCGAGGGGCGGCACCGCCATCAGGACGGCGACCGCCGCGCTCCTCACCGCTCCGGGCATCCCCGTCCTCCTCTTCCGTCGACCGCCGGCACCCGTACGACGCCCGAGGGGCCCGCGAGGTTGCCCCGAACGGTACGCGGCGCCGCGGGGCGACGGCTACAGGAGGTCCTGGAGGCGCTCCGCGAGGAGGTCCCAGCGCCACTTCTCCTCGACCCACCGGCGGCCCCGCTCCCCCATGCGCCGGCGCAGCCCGGGGTCCTGGAGCAGGGGCACGATCCGCTCGGCGGCCTCCCGCGGGGAGCCGCCCCGCACGACCCAGCCGGTCTCGCCGTCGAGGACCGCGTCCGGGGCGCCGCCCGAGTCGCCGGCGACGACCGGAAGGCCCGTCGCGGACGCCTCCAGGTAGACGATGCCGAGCCCCTCGACGTCCAGCCCGCCGCGCCGGGTGCGGCACGGCATCGCGAACACGTCGCCGGCCCCGTAGTGCGCGGGCAGCTCCTCCCAGGGCACCGGGCCGGTGAACCGCACGGCGCCGGCCACCCCGGTCTCGCGGGCCAGGCGGTGCAGGTCCTTCGCGTACGGGCCGCCGCCGACGACCAGCAGGACGGCGTCCGGCACGGCGGCCAGCACCTCGGGCATCGCCCGGATCAGCGTGTCCTGGCCCTTGCGCGGCACGAGGCGCGAGACGCACACGACGACGGGCCGGTCCGCCAGCCCGAGCCGGGCGCGCACGGCGTCGCCGCCCGAGCCGGGGTGGAAGGTCTTCTCGTCGACGCCGGGCGGCAGCCGCACCATGCGCCCGGCCGCCTCCGGGGTGAGCGCGGCGGCGATCCGGGAGCGCGTGTACTCCCCGAGGTACGTGAGGGTGTCGGTGCCCTCGCCGATGCGCCGCAGCAGCCGCCGCGCGACGGGCAGCTGCGCCCAGCCCGCCTCGTGGCCGTGGGTGGTCGCGACCAGGCGGCGGGCGCCGGCCCGGCGCAGCGCCGGCGCCATCAGGCCGAGCGGCGCGGCGGCGCCGAACCACACGGACGTGCAGCCGTGCTCCCGCAGCAGCCCGGCCGCCCGCGCGGTCACCCGCGGCGTGGGCAGCAGCATCGTCGTACGGTCCCGCACCACCCGGAAGGGCTGCTCCGCGTCGAACCGCGCGGTGGCCTCCGCACCCTCCCGCCCGCGCTTCCAGGTGGAGGCGTAGACGACCACCCGGTCGGGGTCCAGGCGCAGCGCCATGTTGTGCAGGAACGCCTGAATCCCACCGGGGCGGGGCGGGAAGTCGTTCGTTACGATCAGCGTCTTGTGCATCGCGGCCGACAGTACCGAACGGCCCGCCCGCACCGCTCGCGCACCGTACCGCCCCATTCCCAGACCGCCACGAAACCGGACGAGGTACTGATGAAGCACCCGAGCGGACCGCGATCGTCCCTGGTGGGCCTCTGGCTGCTCAGCAGGGCCGTCCTCCTGCTCTACACCTTCCGGATCGTCTTCGTCCCCGGTCCCGACGTCACCACCGACGTCTCGGTGATCTACTTCGGCTGGTACGAGGTGCTGCGCGGCGGGACGTACCCGCTGGACGACGTGACGTGGCAGTACCCGCCGGCCGCGGCGTTCGCGATCCTCTCCCCCGGCCTGCTGCCGTTCCTGGAGTACGCGCACGCCTTCTTCGTCCTCGCGCTCGCCTGCGACGCGGTGGTGTTCGGGCTGCTGGTGTACGCGGGCGGGCGCCCCGGCAAGAGCCACGCGGGCGCCTGGGTGTGGCTCGTGGGCGTGCCGCTGCTCGGACCGACCTCGTACTCCCGCTACGACCTCATGGTCACCGCCGTCGCCGTCGCGGCGCTGCTGGCCGGGGCCCGCAACCCGCGCACGATGGGCGTCCTCGCCGGGGTCGGCGCGCTGCTGAAGGTGTGGCCGGTGCTGCTGCTCGCCGGCACGTCGCGGGGGCGCGTCACGCGCCGCTCGTGGACGGCGGCGGCGGTGTCGGGCGCGGTGGTGCTGGCGCTGTGCGTCCTCGCGGCGCCGGGCGCGCTGGCGTTCCTGACCTTCCAGCGCGACCGCGGCACCGAGGTGGAGTCGCTGGGGGCGATGGTGTTCCACGTGGCGCGGTTCCTCGGTGCCTGGGAGGGCGAGGTGCGGCTGAACTACGGGTCGGTGGAGTTCCTCGGCCCGTACGTGCCGCTGGTCAGCGGGGCCGCGATGGTGCTGACGGCGCTGGCGTTCGGCTGGCTGGCGCTGTGGCGGCTGCGGGCGCGGGAGTTCGGCGCGACGACGCCGGCCGACGCGGCGTTCGTGGCGGTGCTGCTGTTCACCACGACGAGCCGGGTGATAAGCCCCCAGTACATGCTGTGGCTGGTCGGGCTCGCCGCGGTGTGCCTGGTGTGGCGGCGGAGCCGGATGCGCCGGGCGGCGCTGCTGGTGCTGGTGGCGACCGGGGTGACGCTCCTGGAGTTCCCGATCTGGTTCTCGCACGTGGTGGCCAGCGACGCGCTGGGCCTGGCGCTGCTGTTCGTCCGCAACGGGCTGCTCGTCGCGGCGTCGGTGGTCGCGGCGCGGCAGTTGTGGCGGCAGACGGTCACCGAGCCGCGGCTGCGCGCCGCGGAGGCCGGGCCGGCGCGGGTGCCGGTCCAGGGCGGTCACCGCGACGAGGCACTGCTGAACTCCTGACGGAGGCGGTCCCGCCAGAGGCGGGTGAACCCCTCCGGCGTGGTCGCCAGGACGTCCCGGAAGGCACGGCGCTCACCCGACCGCCCGGCCGCGCGGTAGAAGTCGGCGAGCCGCTCCTCGCCCCACCGGTCCGCGATCAGTTCGCAGGCCAGCCAGGCGCCGCCGTAGGCGCGCGCCACCACGGCGGGGTCGCCGCCGAAGGAGAAGTCGGCGTCGGACGGGAGCCCCGCCGGCCCGTTCCCCGCGCGCACCGCCCGGGCCAGTTCGGGCGCCCCCTCGGCCGCCGTGCGGCCCGTACCCCGGTACGCGATCCGGTCGGCCAGCCCCTCCGAGAGCCACCGGGGCGTGGCGGCGGTCGTGGCGTCGCGGGTGGCGACGTGGGCGGTCTCGTGGGCGAGGACGAAGTCCCGCCCGAAGTCGCCGAGCTCCCGGTACGCCTCCGGGTTGACCACCACGCGGTCGGCGGCCCCGCCGCCGGTGCGGCCGGTGGTGACCGCCGCGGTGCCCCGGTACGCGGCGGGGGCCTCCCCGAGGAGGGCGGCCATGGCGTCGAGCGACCGGGGCACGAGGACGACGACCCTCCCCCGCCACGGCCCGCCCGGCCAGGCGGCGGTCACGGCGGGGACGGCGCGGTCGGCGGCCGCGGCGACCTCGCCGAGCCGCGCCGGGGGGTGGCCGACGCCCAGGACGAGGCTGCGGGCGCCGCGCACCGCGCGGACCGGGCCGTGGTCCCAGAGCTGGGCGGGCTGCCCCTGCGCGGGGCGGTCGCCGGTGACGCGCCACCGGCCGTCGCGCTCCGCCAGGTCGAGGCGGCGCCGGGCGGTGGCCGGGGCGCGGTCGTAGCCGTCGAGGGCGTAGGTCAGCTCGGCGTCGACGGACGCGCGGCGGCCGTCCTGCCGCACGGCGAGGACGCGGTACGTCCAGGACGCCAGGGGCGCGCCGCCGAGCGCGGGCCGGCGGTGGGCCTCCACCGCGTCGCGGATGCCGGAGGCCGGCGGCGCCCCGTACGGGGTGCACCCCGCGACCAGCGCGACCGCCGCGAGCACGGTCGCCGCCCAACGTCCCGGAACACCCACGCGCCGATCGTAGACGCCCGGCGCCCGGCGCGGTCCGGGGCGGGGCCGAGGCGGCATGCGGACCACCGGGCGCCTCAGACGCGGGTCACCGCGGAGACGGGCATCATGCCCACCGGGTCGTAGCGGACCCGTGCGCCCGGATGGGGGGCGTGGACGACCCGGCCGCCGCCCACGTACATCGCCACGTGGCTCGCGTCGGGGCGGTACGTCACCAGGTCGCCCGGCCGCGCCTCCGACAGCGCCACCCGGCGTCCCGCGTCCCGCTGCGCCTGCGAGGTGCGCGGCAGCGCGACCCCGGCCCGTGCGTACGCCCACTGCACGAGGCCCGAGCAGTCGAAGGCGCCGGGCCCGTTCGCGCCCCAGACGTACGGCCTGCCCACCGCCGACCGGGCGGCCCGCACGGCGGCGGCGGCCCGCGGCGNCGCNNCNCCCGCCGCCGGCGGCGGGACGTCGCGGGGGTCGCGGGAGGCACGGCCGAGGGCGTCGCGCTCCCCGGCGGGCAGGGAGTCCAGCAGCGCCCGCGCCGCGGCGAGCCTCCGCTCGACGTCCCGCCGGTGCCGGGCCGCAGCCGTGCGGGCGCGCTCCAGTTCGGCGAGGGCGCGGGCGGCCTCGGCGCGCTCCTGGTCCAGGCGCCGCTGGGCGAGGCGGAGGCCGGTGAGGAGGGCGGCCTGCCGTTCGCCGATCCGGTCCAGCGCGGCGGCCCTGTCGAGGTACGTGTCGGGCTCCCCGGACAGCATCAGCGCGAGCACGGGGTCGATCCCGCCGGAGCGGTACTGGGCGCCGGCGACCGCGCCGAGCACGCCGCGCAGGCGGTTGACGCGCTCCTGGCCGCGGGCCACGCCGTCGCGGGCGGCCCCGGCGTCCCGGCGGAGCCGGTCGGTGCGCTCGTCGGCGGCGTTGAAGGCCTCCACGGCCCGCTCCGCCTCGGCGTGGAGCCGGTCGACGCGGGCGCGGACGGTGCCGGCGGGACCGGCCGGCTCGGCCTTCACCGGGGTGGCGCCGAAGGCGGCGACGGCGGTGGCCGCCGCGGCGGACAGGACGGTGGCCCTGGTGGCGCTCCGGTGGAGGCCCGGGCGAGGGGGACGGCGGTGGGAGGCCACGGGCCGCGCTCCCTTCGGCTGTGTCGGCGGCTGTTGCGCGGCAGACAGTAGCCGGACGGCCGCGGGCCGGCCAAAGGCCCGGCGGTGCGCAGGGAGTGACGCCCCGCCGGGAACCACAGGTCACCGGCGGGGCGGAGGGCGGGCNNGNGGGNNNGGAGATCCCCCGATCGGCCGTGCGGGCGGGNGGGCCGGGAGCGCTCCCGGCGCCCCGCGCGCCTCAGGTGCCCGGGGCGCGGGCGGGGCGGCTCAGACGCGGACGCCGAACTGGAACGCGCCGAGGTACTCCATCGACTCGTAGCGCACGGACGCGCCCGGCTTCGGGGCGTGCAGGACGGTGTTGTTCCCGGCGTACAGGCCGACGTGGGCGAGGTTGTTGAAGAAGACGAGGTCGCCCGGCTTGAGCTGGCTGCGGCCGATCCTCACACCGTCGTTCTGCTGGGTGTAGGTGGTGCGGGAGATGCTGACGCCGGCCTGGCGGTAGGCCCACTGCGTCAGGCCGGAGCAGTCGTACGAGTTGGGGCCCTCGGCACCGGAGACGTACGGCTTGCCGACCTGCGTGGCGGCGGCGTTGAGCGCGGCGGCGCCGCGCTGCGAGGCGGGCACCTCGTTGCCGAGCTCGACGCGTTCGCCGGCGTCGCGGCTGGCGCGCTCCTCCTTCTCCCGCATCTTGCGCCGTTCCTCGGCGGTGAGCGTGTTGAGGAGTTTCTGCGCCTCGGCGAGCTTGGCCTGGAACTTCTCCTTCTTCTCGCCGAGGGACTTGCGGACGTCCTCCAGGTCGGCGAGCTTCGCCGTGGCCTCGGCCCGCTGCTGGGCGAGGGCGCGCTGCTTGGCCTGGATGGTGCGCAGCGTCTCGGCCTGCTTGGCGGAGAGCTGGTCGACGGCGGACGCCTTGTCGAGGTAGTCGTCCGGGTCGGAGGAGAGGAACAGCTGGAGCGCGGGGTCCATGCCGCCGTTGCGGTACTGGGCGCTGGCGACCGAACCGATGCTGTCGCGCAGGGTGTTGAGCTCCTCCTGGCCACGGGCGACCTGGTCCTGGAGGGCGGTCACCTCCTGCTGGAGCTTCTCGCGGCGCTCGTCGGCGAGGTTGAACTGCTCCGTGGCCTCCTCGGCCTCGTGGTGCAGCTTGTCGACCTTCTCCTTGACCTGTTCCTTGCTCGGCTGCGGAGTGGCCGAGGCGGCCTGGGAAGTCAGGGCGACAGCGGCGGCGGCGGTCGCGGTGAGCACGGTCACGCGGGCGCGGCTCGGCTGCTTGGGTCGACGGTGGGACGCCACGGAGGCGAGCTCCTTCTTCCTCGTTCGAGCCGCCTGCCGGGGCGACGGTCGATGCCCCGGGTGCCGTGCCGGGCGTCCGGACACTCCCCCGTGACCCACATCCGAACTGCACGGTTCAGGCGGTGCCTTCGCTGCCGTCCCGGATGGACGGTCAACCGCGCGAAGGTTCGAGCCCAGACCCTAGTGACGGAGTTGTGATCAGTTCAAATCCTCATGAGAAAAATCTCGCTCACCGGGCACTTTCTTTACCGCGACTCCACAGCGCGTCAGGGGGAGTTGACGCTGTGTTCTCCGGAGGAACCCTCGAAACGGGGTATCACGGTCAAGGGTCACGAGAGCCGCGAAAGCCGCTTCAGCAGCATCACGGACGCGACCGGCCGGGCGCCGGACGCGGCGACGCCGTCGGCCACCTCCCGGTCGCTGGAGACCACCACCACCGGCCGGCCCGCGGGCTCGGCGCGGACGAGCTGGCGGATCAGCTCGTCCGCGGTCACCCCCGGTTTGGAGAACAGCACCCGCACCCCGCGCGGCGGGGCGAGCAGCACCGGGGCGGCCAGTTCCGCGCCGTCGAAGACGCAGGTGACCTCCGCGCCCGAGCGGGCGGCGAGCGCGGAGAGCCCGCCGAGCAGCCGCAGCCGCTGCTTCTCCAGCGGCATCGTGGGATAGCCGGTCTTGGTGACGTTGTAGCCGTCGACGACGAGATGGGACTGCGGGAGGGCGAGGAGCTGGTCGAGGAGGGCGGGGTCGGTCTCGGACAACGCGCGGGCGGCGACGTCCTTCGGCGACATCCGGCCGGGCTCCACCGCGTCCACGGAGTCCGCGGGCCGTACCGACACGGGGGGCAGGGCCAGTTCGCGGCGCAGCCCCTGGGCGGCCTCCAGGACCGTGTCCAGCAGCAGCCGGAGCCGTACGTCCTCCACCGAGCGGCCCTCGCGGGCGGCCCGGCGGCTCGCCTCCAGAGCGGCCTCGGCCTCCCCCAGCCGGGTCCTGAGGCGGCGGGTCTCGCTCTCGGCGGCCGAGACGCGGGCGGCGGCGTCCGCCCTGGCGCCGTCGGCCTCGGCCCGCGCGCGGCGCAGGGCGGCCTCGCCGCGCCTGACGTCGCTCAGGGCGCTGCGGAGCTTGCGCTGGAGGGACTCGGCCTCCCGGCGGGCCGCCTCCAGTTCGGAACGCAGCCGCTCCGTCTCGGTCCGGGTCTGCGCACGGGCCTCCGCCAGCTCCTCGCGCAGGCGCTCCAGCTCGCGCCGGCCCGCCTCGTCGGCGCGCTCGGCGTCCGCCCGCTGCACCTCCTCGCCCGCGGCGGCGACCAGCTTGACCCAGTCGGCGGGGCGCAGCACGTACGCGACGGCCGCCACGTCGGCCGGGTCGGCGGCGGCGGGCGGCGCGCCCGACTCGACGGCGGAGGACAGCTCCGGCTGGGCGGTCCGCAGCCACTCGCCGACGCGCCGCCGGAACGGCGCGTCGCCCTCCAGGGCCGCGGCCATCGCGTTGCCCGCGAACCGGACGCGCCGGGAGGGGGTGAACCGGGCGTACTGCCTCAGCTGCGGCGGCAGCTCGGGCAGCGTCAGGCTCCCGAACGCCTCGGCGGCGAGTCCGACGACCCGGCGCCGCACCGCCTCGGGCAGCGGGCGGTCGAGCGCCTCGGCGGCGCCACCGGCCGCACCGGCCGACTCAGCGCCGCTTGCGGACTGCGCCACGATCCGTCACCCCACTACCCGTCCGTTCCGACTCCACCGGGCCGCCCGTCGTCCCGGGCGCGCACTCCGGGGCCGGCGCCCGGCCCGTCCACCGCGCCGCACCGCTCGATGGTCTCACCGACCGCCCCTCGCCCCTCCACCGCGGGCTTCCCCGGCGGGTCCGGACGGGCGGNGCGCCCCGCGGCCCCACCCNNGGGGNGCGTCACGGCGGACCCGGCCGGACCGCCGCCCGGGGCACGGCGCCGGCGGGTGCCGGCGGCGGGCCGGGGAACCGTCGCCGTGACGCCGTCCTCGTCGCGGTCCGGTCGCCCCGCCGTCCCGGTCCGCGATGCACCCCCGGACCGCTGGTGCCCCGCGGCGGCCCGGACACGCCCGCAACCCTACGGCCTTCCCGGCCCCGCCCGCGCGGAGAGGGCGGGGCCCGCCGGGGTGCCGGCGCCCCGGCGCGGCACTCTGTCCGGCTCGCTCCCCCTACGTCATGATCTGCGCGTGATCGATTGGTGTGGAGCGTTGCGCCGCGCCGCCACCGGCCCCTCGGTGACCTACGGGGTCATCGGGGTGTGCGCGCTGGTCTTCGCCCTCGGCCCGGCTTCGGGGCTCACGGCCCCGCGGGACGCCGGGGACGCCCTGCTCGCCGCGCAGAGCGCGTACTTCCGGCGCTGGGGGGGTGATCCCCGCGGACCTCCTGAGCGGGTCCCTCCCCGCGCTGCTCACCCCGCTCAGCGCCCTGTTCGTGCACGGCAACTGGCTGCACCTGCTGGGGAACATGCTGTTCCTCTTCGTCTTCGGCACGATGGCCGAGGAACGGATGGGGCACCTCCGGTTCGGGGTGTTCTACGTGGTGTGCGGCTGCCTCGCCCTGGCCGGTTACGCACTGGTCCACGCGGACAGCGGGCAGACCCTGGTGGGGGCGTCGGGCGCGGTCTCGGGGGTGCTCGGCGCCTTCCTGTACCTCTTCCCCCGGGCGCGGGTGACCAGCCTCTTCCCCTTCCTGTTCTTCCTGCCGCTGCGCTTCCCCGCCTGGATCGTCCTGGCCTTCTGGTTCGCCCTGCAGTGGACGGCGGCGCGCGGGGCCGGCAGCGGCCCCGGCGTCGCCTACCTCGCGCACCTGATCGGGTTCGCGCTGGGGTTCCTCTACGCCTGGGCGCACTGCCGGGGCACTAGAGTGAGGGCCCCAGCAGCGGCCACCGAGGGAGAGGGACAGCCGTGATCACCGCGATCGTGCTCATCAAGACCAGCGTGGACCGCATCCCGGAGATCGCGGAGGCGATCGCCGCGCTCGACAGCGTGAGCGAGGTCTTTTCCGTCACCGGCACCTACGACCTGATCGCCATGGTCCGCGTGCCCGCCCACGACGACCTGGCCGACGTCATCCCCGGCCGCATCAGCAAGATCCCCGGCGTCGTCGCGACGGACACCCACGTCGCGTTCCGCACGTACTCGCAGCACGACCTGGAGGCGGCGTTCGCGATCGGCCTCGACACCTGACCCTCCCCCCTCCCTGATTCACTCGAACGAGTGAACTGGAACCGGCCATGCGGCGGGCGCGGCCGGGGCGCGGCGCTCCCTCCGGGCGCCGTCCCGGACCAGTTCCCGCACGGCCCGGACGAGGCGGTCGAGGTGCTCGTCCGGCGTCCCCGCGCCGAAGCTGACCCGGACCGCGTCGAGCGTCGCCCCTCCGGGCCCGGCCTCCGCCCCGCACTCCCCCGGTCCCTGCGGCGACCGGCCCAGCAGGGCCCCGAGCAGCGGATGGGCGCAGAACAGCCCGGCGCGGACGCCGATGCCGTACCCGGCGGAGAGCTCCGCGGCGAAGTCCGCGCTCCTCCAGCCCTCCACGACGAAGGACAGGACGCCGACGCGCGGGGCGTCGTCGCCGAACAGCGACAGCACCCGCACCCCGGGCACCCCGGCCAGTCCCTCCCGTACGCGTGCGGTCAGCTCCCGCTCACGGGCGACGAGCGCGTCGAACCCCGCCGCGGTGAGCGCCGCGCAGGCCGAGGCGACGGCGTAGGCGCCGATCACGTTCGGCGACCCGGCCTCGTGGCGGGCCTCCGTCGTGTGCCAGGACACGTCCATCCCGCCGCCGGCCCGCCGGACCACCGTCCGCGACGCGCCGCCGCCCGCCAGGTACGGCTCGGCGTCCCGCAGCCAGTCGGCCCGCCCGGCCAGCACACCCGCCCCGAACGGGGCGTACATCTTGTGCCCCGAGAACGCCACCCAGTCCACGTCCAGGTCCGCCGCGTCCACCGGGTGGTGCGGCGCCAGCTGGGCGGCGTCCAGCACGATCCGCGCGCCGTGCGCGTGCGCGGCGGCCGCCAGCTCCCGTACGGGCCACAGCTCGCCGGTCACGTTGGAGGCGCCGGTCACGCACACCAGGGCGGGCCCGTGGGGGTCCCGGTCGGCCAGGGCGCGTTCCAGCGCCTCCACCGCCCGCCCGGGGGTGCGCGGCGCGTCCAGGTACGTCACACGGGCGCCCCGCCACGGCAGGAGCGAGGCGTGGTGCTCGGTCTCGAAGACGAACACCTCGCAGCCGGCGGGCAGGGCGCGGGCGAGCAGGTTCAGCGAGTCGGTCGTGGAGCGGGTGAACACGACCTGGTCGCCGGGGCGGCAGCCGAGGAACCGCGCGACCGTGCCGCGGCTGTTCTCGAACAGGTCCGTGGAGAGCTGCGACAGGTACCCGGCGCCCCGGTGGACGCTGCCGTAGTACGGCGCGTACGCGGCGACGTCGTCCCACACGCGCTGGAGCACCGGGGCGCTGGCCGCGTGGTCCAGCGCGGCGTACCCGATCTCCCCGCCGCCGGCCAGCGGCACGGTCACGTCCCGCCCGAGGACGGGCAGCGGCAGCCCGGGAGCGGCCGGGGCGGAGGACTCGGGTACGCCGGCACGTAGGAGGTCGTCGGAGTTCGGGTACGCGGACATGGCGGACTCTCCCGGTGAGAGGAAGGCGAACGGGGACGGGGCCCGCGGGACGGCTCGACGGCCGTGCGCACGCGGGGGGCGCCTCGACGCGCGGCGGCGACCGCGCGGAGGAGGGGGAAGGGGCCGAAGGGCCCTAACGCATTCGCTTGCTCACGAGACCACTCCCTCGGGACCAGGACCCCAGGGTGTGCAGGGGCCCGCGCTTGCCGCGGGCCTTCTCTGCCTGCGGCCTGGTCTTCACCCGGGGCACCCCGCCACGGACGGAGGGTTGCCGGACAGCGGGCCGGGGCCTTCGTCGCTGTCACTCGTGACCTGCCGGGCATCCTGCCACACGTACCCGGTCGTCCCGCAAGGCGGCGCCCCGGGACGGCGCCCCGCGCGGCGGCGCGGGCCCGCGGAGTGGCGGCGCGGGCCCGCGGCGGCTAGCGGTTGGTGACCCGCACCCAGCGGTCCAGGACGTCGCGGGCGGCCCCCGAGTCGATCGACTCGGCCGCCCTGGCCATACCGGCCCGCAACTGCTCGGCCAGCGGCGCGTCCGACGGGTCCAGCGCGACCAGCGCCGCCGCCGAGTTCAGCAGCACCGCGTCCCGTACGGGCCCGGTCCCGCCGGCCAGCAGCCGGCGCGCCACGTCCGCGTTGTACGAGGCGTCGGCGCCGCGCAGGGCCTCCACCGGTACCACGTCGAGGCCCACGTCGTGCGGGTGGAAGACCTCCTCGCGGACGCTCCCGTCCCGGACGACCCACACCCGGGACCCGGCCGTCGTGGTCAGCTCGTCGAGCCCGTCATCGCCGCGGAAGACCAGCGCCGACGAGCCGCGCCCGGCGAGCACCCCGGCCAGGATCGGCGCCATCCGGGCGTCGGCCACCCCCGTCGCCTGGGCGCGGACCCGGGCCGGGTTGGTCAGCGGGCCCAGGAAGTTGAACGTCGTCCGGATGCCCAGCTCCTTGCGGGCCGCGGCCACGTGGCGGAGCGCCGGGTGGAACCGGACGGCGAAGCAGAACGTGATCCCCGCCTCCTGCGCCACCTCGGCCACCCGCTCGGGGGACAGCTCCAGGTTGACGCCGAGCTTCTCCAGGACGTCGGAGGCGCCCGACGCCGACGAGGCGGCGCGGTTGCCGTGCTTGACCACCTTCGCGCCCGTACCGGCGACGACGACCGCCGACATGGTGGAGATGTTGACGGTCCGCGCGCCGTCGCCGCCCGTGCCGACGATGTCGACCGACGGGCCGGGGACCTCGATGGTCCGGGCGTGGGCGTACATGGTGCGGACGAGGCCGGAGATCTCCTCCACGGTCTCGCCCTTGCCGCGCAGGGCCACCGCAAAGCCGGCGATCTGCGCGTTCGTCGCCTCCCCGCTGAGGATGCGCTCCATCGCCCAGGCGGTCGCGTCCGCGTCGAGGTCCCTGCCCGAGAGCAGGGCGTCGAGGACGGCGGGCCAGGAGCGGCCCGCCGCGGTGGGGCCTCCGGCGGGCGGTACGGCGCTCATGGTCGCTCCCTGGTCCGTGACGGTTGGACGGCCCCAGCCTAGCGAGCCGGGGACGGCGAAGGGCCCCGCCCGGGAACGGACGGGGCCCTTCTTGCGTGGCGACCTTCGGGTCGGTCGATCAGTGGTGGCCGTGGCCCGCGCTGATCTCCTTGTGCTCCTCCGCCGTGGCCTTGGGGATCTGGTTCCCCTCGCCGTAGTAGCCCTTGCTCAGCTTCGCGCGGAGCTTCTGCATGGCGGTCGGCTTGCGCTCGACGCCGTTGTCGTCGACCGTCGGGCCGATCTCGACCGGGGCGTACTGCTCGTGCGCGGTGAGCGCGTACATCTGCGCCTGGCTGAGCGGCTCGTGGACCTCGACGAACTCACCGTGCGGCAGCCGCTTGATGATGCCGGTCTCGCGGCCGTGCAGCACCTTGTCGCGGTCGCGGCGCTGGAGGCCCAGGCAGATCCGCTTGGTGATGATGAACGCGAGGACCGGTCCGACGAAGAAGGCGATCCGGACGAACCAGGTGACCGCGTTGATCGACATGTGGAAGTAGGTGGCGACGATGTCGTTGCCGCCGCCGATCAGCATGACCATGTAGCCGGTGACCCAGGCGACGCCGAGCGCCGTCCGCGTCGGGGCGTTGCGCGGGCGGTCCAGGATGTGGTGCTCGCGCTTGTCCCCGGTGATCCAGGACTCGATGAACGGGTAGACCGCGATCGCGGCCAGCATCAGGCCGAACAGGACCAGCGGGACGAACACGCCCAGGACCAGCGTGTGGCCCCAGAGGTTGATCTCCCAGCCGGGCATGGCGCGGACGAGGCCCTCGGCGAAGCCCATGTACCAGTCGGGCTGGGCGCCGGTGGACACCATGTCCGGCCGGTACGGGCCGAGCGCCCACACCGGGTTGATGGTGAACATGCCGGCGATGGCCGCGATGACACCGAAGACCAGGAAGAAGAAGCCGCCGGCCTTGGCCATGTAGACCGGCAGCAGCGGCATGCCGACCACGTTCTTGTTCGTCCGGCCGGGGCCCGCGAACTGCGTGTGCTTGTGGTAGAAGACCAGGATCAGGTGGGCCACCATGAGCCCGAGCATGATGCCCGGCAGCAGCAGGATGTGGATCGAGTAGAACCGGGCGACCATGTCGTGACCGGGGAACTCGCCGCCGAAGAGGAACATCGACAGGTACGTGCCGACGATCGGCACGGACAGGATCGCACCCTGCGTGAAGCGCACACCGGTGCCGGAGAGCAGGTCGTCCGGGAGCGAGTAGCCGGTGAAACCGGTGAACATGCCGAGGACGAGCAGCAGGAAGCCGAACAGCCAGTTGATCTCGCGCGGCTTGCGGAACGCGCCGGTGAAGAAGACGCGCATCATGTGCACGAACATGCCGGCGATGAAGATCAGCGCCGCCCAGTGGTGGATCTGCCGGATCAGCAGACCGCCGCGGACGTCGAAGCTGATGTCCAGCGTCGAGGCGTACGCCTCGGTCATGCGGACGCCCTGCATCGGCACGTAGCTGCCGTGGTAGACGACCTCGTTCATGCTCGGGTGGAAGAACAGCGTCAGGTACACACCCGTGAGGATGATGATGATGAAGCTGTAGAGGCAGATCTCACCCAGCATGAAGGACCAGTGGTCCGGGAAGATCTTCCGCATGTTGCCCTTGGCCAGGGTGTAGATCCCCAGCCGGCCATCCGCCCAGTCGGCCACCCGCTCGCCGGCGGGCGCCTTCCGCTTCGCGTTGTGTGCGGTACTCATCCGCGCTCCCAGAATGCAGGACCGACCGGCTCGTCGAAGTCGCCGAGCGCCTCGAGGAATCCCTTGTCGTTCACGCCGATCCGCAGCTGCGGGAGGGCGTGGCCGGCAGGGCCGAAGATGACGCGGGCGCCGTCGGAGAGGTCGAAGGTGGACTGGTGACACGGGCAGAGGACGTGGTGGGTCTGCTGCTCGTACAGGGAGATCGGGCAGCCCACGTGGGTGCAGATCTTGGAGAACGCCACGATGCCGTCGTGCGACCACTCGAGCTCGCGCTTGTCCTTGATGTCCTCCGGCTGGATCCGGACGATCATCAGGGCATCCTTGGCGATCTTGGTGTTGAAGTCGTGGTCCTCCTCGCTCAGACCCTCCGGCATGGCGAAGGTGAGCGAGCCGACCGCGACGTCCTCGGGGCGCAGCGGCTCCATCGTGTTCATGTTGATGAGCTGCTTGCCCTTGGCCCACGAGGTGTGGAAGAGCTTCTTCTCCGGCAGCGGGCCCAGCTCGCGCAGCAGCACCAGACCGGAGAGCGGCACCATGGCCAGCGCGCCGAACATGGTGTTGCGGATCAGCTTGCGCCGGCCCAGGCCCGACTCCTCCGCGCCCTGGGCGAAGTCGGCCAGGACCTTGGCCTTGAGCTCCGGGGTCGCCTCGATCGAGTGGCGCTCGTCGGCGACCTCCACGTCCGACATCAGCGTGCGGGCCCAGTGGACCGCGCCGGCGCCGATGCAGAAGAGGGCGATGCCCAGCGTCAGGCCGAGCGACAGGTTGGTCGCGCTCACGTGGCCGAGCGGCCACACGTACACGATCTTCTCGACCGGGAAGATCACGAACGAGGCGATGAAGCCGATCGTGGCCAGCATCGAGATCGTGAACAGCAGGGCGACCGTGCGCTCCGAACGCTTGGCGGCCCGCTCGTCGATGTCCTGGATGCGGGGCTTGTGGGGCGGCAGCCCCGGGTCGGCGAACGGGTTCTCGGCCAGTGCCTTGCCGTGCGCGGTGTCCTGCTCGTACGGCAGGCTCTCTTCGGAAATCTCTTGGCTACTCATGACTTCTTGGCCTTAGCGGTGTGGGCCGCGACCCAGACGGCGACGGCGATCAGCGAACCCAGACCGAAGATCCAGCCGAACAGGCCCTCGCTGACCGGTCCCAGACCGCCCAGCGCGAAGCCGCCGGGGGTCGGCGTCTCCTCACCGTTGACGGCCTTGATGTACGCGATGATGTCCTTCTTGTCCTTCTCCGGCAGCGTCGTGTCGGGGAAGACGGGCATGTTCTGCGGGCCGGACTGCATGGCCTCGTAGATGTACTTCTCGTCGACGTCGTCGAGGCTCGGCGCGTACTTGCCCTTGGTGAGCGCGCCGCCCTCACCGGTGAAGTTGTGGCACTGGGCGCAGTTGTTGCGGTACAGCTCGCCGCCCTTGGCGACGTCCGCGCCCTCCACGCTGTACTGCTTCTCGGTGGGGGTGATCGGGCCGGGGCCGAGCGACGCGATGTACGCCGCGAGCTGGTCGATCTGGGCCTGCGTGTAGATGTTCTTCTTCTTCGGGACCTGGGCGCCCGGCTGCTGCGCGGGCATCCGGCCGGTGCCGACCTGGAAGTCGACCGAGGCGGAGCCCACGCCGACCAGGGGCGGGCCGTCGGAGGCGCCCTGACCGGCGGTGCCGTGGCAGCTCGCGCAGCCGACGGTGTAGAGCTTCTTGCCCTCCTCGATGGCGAGGGACTGGGCGGTCTCGTCGGCCTGTGCCGTGCGCGCGGGTGCGAACGCGGCGTACAGCCCCCCGGTGGCCGCCAGCGCGAGAAGTAGGACGACGACCGCCGCCAGCGGATGGCGTCGTCGTGCGGAGAGCTTTTTCACGGATTACCCCGGTGTCAGGATCTTCTGCGTCGATGCTTGCTGGAAGTTCGGGCCGGGCCCGATTACTTGATCATGTAGATCGTGGCGAAGAGGCCGATCCAGACCACATCGACGAAGTGCCAGTAGTAGGACACGACGATGGCAGCGGTTGCCTGCTCGTGAGTGAATCGCCTCGCGGCGTACGTCCGGCCGAGGACCAGCAGGAACGCGATGAGGCCACCCGTCACGTGAAGGCCGTGGAAGCCCGTGGTCAGGTAGAACACGGAGCCGTACGGGCCGGAGGACAGGGACATGCCCGCGTCCTTGACCAGCTCCGTGTACTCCAGGACCTGGCCGCCGATGAAGATCGCGCCCATGACGAACGTCACGATGAACCAGGTGCGCAGCTTCTTCACGTCGCCGCGCTCGGCGGCGAAGACGCCGAGCTGGCAGGTGAGGGAGGAGAGCACCAGGATCGTGGTGTTGGTCGCCGAGAACGGGAAGTTCAGGTGGCCCGCCTGCTCGGACCAGTATTCGGCACCCGTTACCGATCGCAGGGTGAAGTACATCGCGAAGAGGGCCGCGAAGAACATCAGCTCGGAACTCAACCAGATGATGGTCCCGACGCTGGTGAGGTTCGGTCGATTGACCGACGGGTGCGCGTGCCCGGTGTCTACTGTCGTTGCTGTCGCCACGACCGACATTATGTCGGTCGCTTATCCCGCCCTCACTCCGGGGGTGCCGTTCGGAGTGTCCCCGCCCCTCCGAAGGCCCCGCCCGTCGCGTCCCGGCGGCCGGCCGGGGGCGGGCCCGGAGCGGCGCCGGACCGGTGCCGGCGGGCGTGGGGAGGAGTAGCATCCGCCGCATCGGTTACCGAGCACTGCCCGTTACGAACTCGGAGGAACCATGCAGTCCAGCGCCACCGTACTGGTCTACAGCGACGACGCGAGCACCCGTGCGCAGGTGCGGCTGGCGGCCGGGAGTCGTCCCGCGGCCGACGTCCCCCCGGTCGAGTACGTCGAGTGCGCGACGCTGCCCGCGGTCCTGGAGCGGCTGGGCGAGGGCGGCGTCGACGTGTGCGTGCTGGACGGCGAGGCCGCCCCGGCGGGCGGGATGGGCGTGTGCCGGCAGATCAAGGACGAGGTGTTCGACTGCCCGCCGGTCCTGCTGCTGATCGGGCGGCCGCAGGACGCGTGGCTGGCGACGTGGAGCCGGGCCGACGCGGCGGTGACGCTGCCGGTGGACCCGGCGGAGCTGCCCGAGGCGCTGGCGGCGCTGCTGCGCAGCCGCCTGCCCGTGGAGGCCTGANCCCCCACNCCCCTCANCCCGCGGCCCCGCGCCCGCTACAGCGGCCGGGGCCGCAGCCGGGCGGGGTCGGCGCCCTCGCGGGTACCGGCGTGGACGGCGCTGCCCTGGCGCCACCGGTCCCAGGACAGGTTCCAGTCGCCGAAGCCGTTGCCGAACGGGGTCATCCGCTCTCCCTGGCTGTTGACGACCTGGACGATGTCGCCGCGCCGGACGTTCTCGAAGAACCAGGCGGCGTTCTCGGTGGACATGCCGACGCAGCCGTGGCTGACGTTGGCGGACCCCTGGGAGCCGGTCGACCAGGGCGCGGCGTGGACGTACTCGCCGCTCCAGGTGACGCGGGTCGCGTAGTGGACGGGCAGGTCGTACGACTCGCTGCTGCCCTCGGCGATGCCGACGGTGGTGCTGCGCATCCGGACGAACGCCTGCTTCTCCAGCACCACCTTGATGCCGTTGCGCGTGGCGAAGCCGGGCTTGCCGGTCGTCACCGGGATGGTGTTGACCACCTCGCCGTTGCGCTTGACGACCATCCGGTGGGCCGACGCGTCGGTGACGGCCTCGACGCGGTCGCCGATGTCGATCCGGAGCGGAGGGGTGTCGGTGCCGTAGAACCCGCCGCCGACGTGGACGCCGGCGAGGTCGCTGGTCAGGGTGACGGAGGCGCCCGCGGGCCAGTACTCCCTGGGCCGGAAGTGGAGCTCCCTGTCGTCGACCCAGTGCCAGGCGCCGGTGACGGCGGGGGTGGAGCGGACCTTCAGGGCGCGCTCGACGGCCACGCGGCCCTCCCTGGTGGTGACGGGGGCGCCGAGGACCGCCGTGAGGGGCTGTCCGACGCCGTACTTGCCCGGCTCCGGCCCGAAATCCACCTTCAGGAGCTTCTCGGCCCGTGCCGTCCTGAACGTCAGCGTACGGACGCCCGGGGCGCCGTCGCCGTTCTCCGTGGCGACCCGGACGGTGTAGCGGGCGCCGGCGGCGAGCGGGCCGGTGGAGCGCCAGCGGTCGCCGCCGGCGGAGAGCTCGCCCGCCAGGTGGCGGCCCGCCTCGTCGACGGCGGTGACGTCCGTGATGCGGGCGTCGCCGTCCCGGGCGGTGAGGGTGAGGGGTGCGTCGAGGGGCACCTCGCGGCCCTCGGAGAGGCCGTCGAGGGAGACCTGCCGGGCGGCGTCGTACGGCCGCGCGGAGAGCGGGTGGCCGTCCGGCTCCTCGCAGCCGGCCAGGCCGGCGCCCGCGGCGGCGGCCAGCAGGGAGCAGCTCAGGGCTATGCGGAGGCTCGGCTTGTGGCTCATGAGCACACCGTAGGAACGGCTGTCGAGCGCGGCACGCCGGATGACTGCAAAAGAGGGACCCGGCGGCCTCCTTCCGGAGTCCGCCGGGTCCCTCACCGCCGCGGGGCGGTCACTGGTTCTGGTTTTCGCCCCGGTAGTACTCGAAGACCCAGCCCCAGATGCCGATCAGGATGATCGGCAGGGAGAAGAACATCAGCCACCAGTCGAGGGCGACGGCCAGGAAGGCCAGCGCGCCGCCGACGGCCAGGGACAGCGGCTGCCAGCTGTGCGGCGAGAAGAAGCCGAGTTCGCCGGCCTCGTCCGCGACGTCGGCCTCCTTGTCGTCCTGCGCCATGGCGTCCACCCGCTTGGCGGTGAAGGCCAGGTAGTAGCCGACCATGATCGCCAGGCCGAAGGCCATGAACAGCGCGGTGGTGCCGACCGGCTCCCTCGACCACAGGCCGTACAGGACGGCCATGGCCAGGATGAAGAAGCTCAGCCAGATGAACATCTTGCCCTGGATCTTCACTTGCCGGCCTCCTTGCCGCCGACCAGCGCGTCGGCCTCGCGGCCGTGGTTGTCGAGCTGGTCGAGCGCGGCGATCTCAGGGTGGTGCAGGTCGAACGCCGGCGATTCGGAGCGAATGCGCGGCAGGGTGAGGAAGTTGTGGCGCGGCGGCGGGCAGGAGGTGGCCCACTCCAGGGACCGGCCGTAGCCCCACGGGTCGTCGACCTCGATCTTCTTGCCGTACTTGGCGGTCTTCCAGACGTTGTAGAAGAACGGCAGGATCGACAGGCCGAGCAGGAACGAGCTGATCGTGGAGATCGTGTTCAGCGCGGTGAAGCCGTCCGCGGCCAGGTAGTCCGCGTAGCGGCGCGGCATGCCCTCGGCGCCCAGCCAGTGCTGGACGAGGAACGTGCCGTGGAAGCCGATGAACAGCGTCCAGAAGGTGATCTTGCCGAGGCGCTCGTCCAGCATCTTGCCCGTGAACTTCGGCCACCAGAAGTGGAATCCGGCGAACATCGCGAACACCACGGTGCCGAAGACGACGTAGTGGAAGTGCGCGACGACGAAGTACGAGTCGGAGACGTGGAAGTCCATCGGCGGCGAGGCCAGGATCACACCGGTCAGGCCACCGAAGGTGAAGGTGACCAGGAAGCCGATCGTCCAGAGCATCGGCGTCTCGAAGGACAGCGAGCCCTTCCACATGGTGCCGATCCAGTTGAAGAACTTCACACCGGTCGGTACCGCGATCAGGAAGGTCATGAAGGAGAAGAACGGCAGCAGCACACCGCCGGTGACGTACATGTGGTGGGCCCACACCGTCACCGACAGGCCGGCGATCGCGATGGTCGCGGCCACCAGGCCGATGTAGCCGAACATCGGCTTGCGGCTGAAGACCGGGACGATCTCCGAGACGATGCCGAAGAACGGCAGCGCGATGATGTACACCTCGGGGTGGCCGAAGAACCAGAAGAGGTGCTGCCAGAGCAGGGCGCCGCCGTTGGCCGCGTCGAAGATGTGCGAGCCGAACTTCCGGTCGGCCTCCAGCGCGAAGAGCGCGGCGGCGAGGACCGGGAACGCGAGCAGGACCAGGACACCGGTCAGCAGCACGTTCCAGGTGAAGATCGGCATGCGGAACATTGTCATGCCGGGGGCGCGCATGCAGATGATGGTGGTGATGAAGTTGACCGAGCCGAGGATCGTGCCGAAGCCGGAGAAGGCCAGGCCCATGATCCACATGTCGGCGCCGACGCCCGGGGAGCGGATGGCGTCCGAGAGCGGGGTGTAGGCGAACCAGCCGAAGTCGGCGGCACCCTGCGGGGTGAGGAAGCCGGCCACGGCGATGGTCGAGCCGAACAGGTAGAGCCAGTAGGCGAACATGTTCAGCCGCGGGAACGCCACGTCGGGCGCGCCGATCTGCAGCGGCATGATCCAGTTCGCGAATCCGGCGAACAGCGGCGTCGCGAACATCAGCAGCATGATCGTGCCGTGCATCGTGAACGCCTGGTTGAACTGCTCGTTCGACATGATCTGCGTGCCGTGGCGGGCCAGCTCGGCGCGCATGAACAGCGCCAGCAGACCGCCGATGCAGAAGAAGACGAACGAGGTGACCAGGTAGAGCGTGCCGATCGTCTTGTGGTCGGTGGTGGTCAGCCACTTGACGACGACGTTACCGGGCTGCTTGCGCCGGACGGGCAACTCGTTCTCGTACGGCTCCTTCGAGCCGCCGGCTGCCGCGGCGGCACCCTGGGGTTCGTTGAGGATGCTCACAGTTGGTTGTTCTCCGCGTTCCTGGCCGGGTCCGTCTGCTCAATGCCCGACGGGATGTAGCCGGTCTGCCCCTTCTCGGCCAGCTCCTTGAGGTGCTGCTGGTAGCGCTCCGGGGAGACGACCTTGACGTTGAAGAGCATCCGGGCGTGGTCGACGCCGCACAGCTCGGCGCACTTGCCCAGGAAGGTGCCCTCCCGGGTGGGGGTCACCTCGAAGGCGTTGGTGTGGCCCGGGATGACGTCCTGCTTCATCAGGAAGGGGACCACCCAGAAGGAGTGGATGACATCGCGGGAGGTCAGGACGAACCGGACCTTCTCACCCTTGGGCAGCCACAGCGTCGGGCCGGGGTTGCCGGTCTGCGGGTTGCGCGTCCCGGGGACGCCCGCGTCGTGGACGCCCTCGGCACCGGCGGGGAACTGCTTCTGCCACTTGTCCGGGATGGCGCCGAGTTCCGGGGAGGGCTTGGCACCCGTGGCGGCGTCGCCGTCCACGTTCTCGATGTAGTTGAAGCCCCAGCTCCACTGGTAGCCGACCACGTTGATGGTGTGGGCCGGCTTGTCGGAGAGGGCGAGGAGCTTGGACTCGTCACGCGCGGTGAAGTAGAACAGCACCGAGACGATGATGAGCGGGGTCACCGTGTACAGCGCCTCGATGGGCATGTTGTACCGGGTCTGCGGAGGAACCTCGACCTTGGTGCGGCTGCGCCGGTGGAAGATGACGCTCCACAGGATCAGGCCCCACACGAGCAGGCCCGTGGCGAGCGCAGCCGCCCACGAGCCCTGCCAGAGGGAGAGGATCCGCGGGGCCTCCTCCGTCACCGGGGTGGGCATACCGAGGCGGGGGAAGTCCTCCCAGTTGTACGAGCAACCGGAGGCGGTAGCCAGGATCAGGCCCGCAGTCAGCACCTGCGGCAGCTTCCGCCGCATCGGGCGCCGCGACGAGCGGTCGGAGCCGTTGGGACTCACGTAGCGCCTTCCCGAGAGTCTCGCCCGCGGCTCGGCTGCGGCCGTCTCTCTGGTCGGTCGCCGCCCTGGCGCGGGCAGGGTTTGGATGTTTATGCGGACCAAACCCTACTGGACGCCATCCGGGGCTGCGCGGGGAGGGTGCCCAACGCGCCGCCGGGCCCCTCTTTCGGATTGTGAGCGCAGGTGGCGGGCCTGTTTCCGGCCCGTCGGCAACCTCCGGGTTAGCGTTGCCGGATGGCCTATTTCGACGTCGCCTCCTCCGCTCCCCTCCACCCCGTCGCCCGGCAGGCGCTCCAGGCGTCCCTGGACGAGGGGTGGGCCGACCCGGCGCGCCTGTACCGGGAGGGCCGGCGCGCCCGGCTGCTGCTGGACGCCGCGCGGGAGGCGGCGGCGGAGGCGGTGGGGTGCCGCCCGGACGAGCTCGCGTTCACCCCTTCGGGGACGCACGCGGTCCACTCCGGCGTCACCGGGGCCCTCGCGGGGCGGCGCCGGGCGGGCCGGCACCTGGTGGTGTCGGCGGTGGAGCACTCGTCGGTGCTGCACGCGGCCGAGGCGCACGAGGCGGCGGGCGGGACGGTGGAGCGGGTGCCGGTGGAGCGGTCCGGCGCGGTGGCCCCGGAGGCGTACGCGGGGGCGCTGCGCGAGGACACCGCGCTGGCGTGCCTGCAGTCCGCCAACCACGAGGTGGGGACGGTGCAGCCGGTGGCGGAGGTGGCGGAGCCCTGCCGGGCGGCGGGGGTGCCGCTGCTGGTGGACGCGGCGCAGTCGCTGGCGTGGGGTCCGGTGGACGGGGACTGGTCGCTGCTGACGGCGAGCGCCCACAAGTGGGGCGGCCCGGCGGGGGTCGGGCTGCTGGTGGTGCGCAAGGGGGTGCGGTTCGCGGCGGCGGGGCCGGCGGACGAGCGGGAGTCGGGGCGTTCGGCCGGGTTCCCGAACCTGCCGGCGATCGTGGCGGCGGCGGCGTCGCTGCGGGCCGTGCAGAGCGAGGCGGCGGCGGAGGG
>NZ_CP095474.1:1636952-1656084 GCF_023614315.1 Streptomyces sudanensis
GGCTGGTGGACCGGATCCGGGCGGGGGTGGCGGCGTCGGTGCCGGAGGCGGAGGTGGTGGGCGACCCGGTGCGGCGGCTGCCCCACCTGGTGACGTTCTCGTGCCTGTACGTGGACGGGGAGGCGCTGCTGCACGAGCTGGACCGGTCCGGTTTCTCCGTTTCGTCCGGTTCGTCGTGTACGAGTTCGACGCTGACACCCAGTCACGTCCTGCGCGCCATGGGGGTGCTGTCGGAGGGCAACGTACGGGTCTCGCTGCCGGCGGGGGTGGCGGAGGCGGACGTGGAGCGGTTCCTGGAGGTGCTGCCGGGCGTGGTGGCCGGGGTGCGCGAGCGGCTCGGGGCGCCGGCGGCCGGGGCCGCGGCGGCGCCGGGCGGAGCCGGGGAGGTGGTGGTGGACGCGCTGGGCAGGCGGTGCCCGGTGCCGGTGATCGAGCTGGCGAAGGCGATCGGCGGGGTGCCGGTCGGCGGGACGGTGCGGGTGCTGGCGGACGACGCGGCGGCGCGGCTGGACATCCCGGCGTGGTGCGGGATGCGGGGCCAGGAGTACGTGGGCGAAGAGCCGGCGGACCGGGGGGCGGCCCATGTGGTCCGCCGGCTGGTGTGAGGCGCCCGGCTACCCGAGGCGGGCCCGGACCTCGGCGGCGGCCTCCTCGCCGTACGCCTCGGTGAAGCGCTCCATGAAGTGGGCGCGGCGCAGGGTGTACTCCTGGGTGCCGAGCGTCTCGATGACCAGGGTGGCGAGCATGCAGCCGACCTGGGCGGCGCGCTCCAGGCCGACGCCCCAGGACAGGCCGGACAGAAAGCCGGCGCGGAAGGCGTCGCCGACGCCGGTCGGGTCGACCTTGGCCTCCTCCCGGGGGCAGGCGACCTCGACGGCGGGCTCGCCGGCGCGTTCGATGCGCACGCCGCGGGCGCCGAGGGTGGTGACGCGGTGGCCGACGCGGCCGAGGATCTCCTCGTCGCTCCAGCCGGTCTTGGACTCGATGAGGCCCTTCTCGTACTCGTTGGAGAAGAGGTAGGCGGCGCCGTCGAGGAGGGTGCGGATCTCCTCGCCGTCCATCCGGGCGATCTGCTGGGAGAAGTCGGCGGCGAAGGGGATGCCGCGCGTCCGGCACTCCTCGGTGTGGCGGAGCATCGCCTCGGGGTCGTCGGCGCCGACGAGGACCAGGTCGAGGCCGCCGACGCGGTCGGCGACGGCCTTGAGCTCGATCAGGCGGGCCTCGCTCATGGCGCCGGTGTAGAACGAGCCGATCTGGTTGTGGTCGGCGTCGGTGGTGCAGACGAAGCGGGCCGTGTGCAGCACCTCGGAGATCCGTACGGAGTCGGTGTCCACGCCGTGCCGTTCCAGCCAGGCGCGGTACTCGTCGAAGTCGGGGCCGGCGGCGCCCACCAGGACCGGGCGGGCGCCCAGCTGGCCCATGCCGAAGCAGATGTTCGCGCCGACACCGCCCCTGCGCACGTCGAGGGTGTCGACGAGGAAGGAGAGGGAGACCGTGTGCAGCCGGTCGGCGACGAACTGGTCGGCGAACCGGCCGGGGAAGGTCATGAGGTGGTCGGTGGCTATGGAGCCGGTGACGGCGATGCGCACGGCGGGACGCTCCTGCGGGAAGACTGGGCGGACGGGACGGCTCACGCTATCGGGTGGCGGAGCGGCCCGGGGGGCGGAAAACTACCCGATAGTAGGTCTTCTTGGCCGAAGGCGGTCTGCGTACGGTGCCGGTATGGCGAACCACACCACGCCGCGCGAGCGGCCGGAACCCGAGTTGACCCTGGCGGAGCTGCGCGGGCACTGCGCGCGGATGGCGCCCCACTGGCCGGCTCCCGCGGCGGCGCCCGCGGCCGTGCCGCCGTCGCGGATCCACGGGGTGGTGGTGGAGCCCGCGTCCGTCCGGCTGATCGCCGCCGCCGCGGAATACGGCGCCTGACACCCGTACGGCCCACGGAACCGCTCGCCCGTCCGGTCCGTCACACCCGTGTCTCCCGCCCGGCGGGGATACGACTGGTGACGTGGACCGACGAAGGAGTACTGCGGTGAGCGAGACGGAGACCAGCACGGGCGCGGGCCCCGGCCGGCGGCGGCCGCCGCTCGCCGTCGCCCTGGTGACGGCGGCGGTACTGGCGGCGGGCGGCGGGACGTACCTGGCGGTGGCCCANGGGGGCGGCGCGGACACGCCGCGGGCCNGCGCCCCGGCGGACGGGCGCGGCGGGGGCCCGCCCTGTCGCCCNCCCCCGGCGGCACGTCCCCGGGCATCGCGCCGGGCGAGCCGGACCCGAGCGGCGGCGAGCGGTACCGGGTGGGGGGCGCCCTGCCGAAGGCGCCGGAGACGGCCCACGCCTACCGGGCGCAGGGGAAGACCACGGCGGCGGACGCGGCCCGGCTGGCGAAGGCGCTGGGCTTCGCCGGGGCGCCGGTGAAGGGGCCCGTCGGGTGGCGCGTCGGCCCCGAGAAGGACGGTTGGGGGCCCTCGCTCGACGTGTACGAGTCGGGGGACTGGCGGTACGAGGCGCAGGGCCCGGCCACCGACGACTGCCCCAAGGGAAAGCGGTGCCGGACGGACCCGACGGCCGGCGGCCCGGTGAGCGACGAGGCCGCGCGGCGGGCCGCCGCACCGCTGGTGAAGGCGCTCGGCCTCACGGACGCCGCCCTGTCCTCGGAGGCCCGGGGGTCGACGCGCCTGGTGACCGCCGACCCGCGGGTCGGGGGCCTGCCCACCCGGTCGTGGGAGACGCGGTTCACCGTGGACGCCGGCGGGGGCGTCGTCCTCGCGGAGGGCCGGCTGGCCGGGCTGGCGCGCGGGGGCGCGTACCCGGTGATCAGCGCCGAGCAGGCGGTGCGGGAGCTGAACGCGACCGTCCGGGCGCACTGGCCGAAGGGCGCCACCGCCGACTGCGCGACGTCCGTCCCCCTGGAGGGGGCCGGTGTGCGGACGGCCGACCGGCCGGGGGCGGACCCGAGCGGGCCGTGCGAGCCCCGGACGGACCTCCCCAAGCCTCCCCGGGAGGCGGTGACCACCATCCGCACGGCCGTGCTCGGCCTGTCGTCCGCGGTGGGGCGGACCGGTGAGGCGCTGGTGCCGACGTGGCTGTTCGAGGGCGAGCGGAACGGGCGGCCGTACCGGTTCGACTACCCGGCGGTCCCGCTGGAGCGGCTCTTCCCGGAGGCGGAGCCGTCCGACCTGCGCGTCATGCCCCACACGGAGCGGGACCGGCGGCTGGAGGTGACGTTCTCCGGCGGGGCGTGCAGCGCGTACCTGGTGAAGGTGGAGGAGACCGCCGAGCAGGTGCGGTTGCGGCGGTTCGAGATCCCGGACGGGGCGAAGCAGGTCTGCGCCGCGATCGCGCTGCCGGTGAACGCGGTAGTGGAGCTGGACGGGCCGGTCGGCGACCGGGCCGTGGTGGACGCGGTGACCGGGCGGCCGCTGCCGCGGGTCGGCACACCGCCGAAGTGACGCGGAAGGCGGCGGCCCCGGACCGCCAGGGGTCCGGGGCCGCCGCCTACCGGCGCGGGCGAGCGGGTCGCCGGCGGGTCAGCTGAAGGAGTCGCCGCAGGCGCAGGAGCCGGTGGCGTTCGGGTTGTCGATCGTGAAGCCCTGCTTCTCGATCGTGTCGACGAAGTCGATGGAGGCGCCGCCCAGGTACGGGGCGCTCATGCGGTCGGTGACGACCTTGACGCCGCCGAAGTCCTTGACGACGTCGCCGTCGAGGGAGCGCTCGTCGAAGAAGAGCTGGTAGCGCAGACCGGAGCAGCCACCGGGCTGAACGGCGACGCGGAGCGCCAGGTCGTCACGGCCCTCCTGGTCGAGCAGGGCCTTGACCTTGGCCGCGGCGGCGTCCGTCAGAACGATGCCGTCACTGACAGTGGTCTTCTCGTCCGATACGGACATCTGCTTTTCTCCCGGGTTGTTCGGAGACTGCTTGCCGACGGTTGCAACCGGCGGGGTCGCCGATTCATTCCGGGCCGCGCCCGGTCCTCGTCCTTCATGCTCGCACACCGGCGCCCGCGGGGGCTCCGGTGCGCGGGAGGCGAATTCGTCACATCGACGCTATCGAGATCGTCAAAGTGACGTGAAAGCGGTTATGATAGATAGCGTCAATTAGACGAAAAGGCTCAGTAGAAAGGGTGCGTGACGTGACCACCGCCCAGCCCCTGGATGTCCAGCCGACGCCGCTCGCCCTGCTGCTGCTCGGCCGCGAGGCCGACCCCAAGAGCGAGCGGGGCGTGGAGTGCCCCGGCGACCTCCCCTCGCCGTCCGACCCGGACCTGGTGGAGCGCGCCCGCGCGGCCAAGGCGAGGCTCGGCGAGAAGGTGTTCGTCCTCGGCCACCACTACCAGCGCGACGAGGTCATCCAGTTCGCGGACGTCACGGGCGACTCCTTCAAGCTCGCCCGGGACGCGGCGGCCCGTCCGGAGGCGGAGTACATCGTCTTCTGCGGCGTGCACTTCATGGCCGAGTCGGCGGACATCCTGACCGGCGACGGCCAGAAGGTCGTCCTGCCGGACCTCGCCGCGGGCTGCTCCATGGCCGACATGGCCACCGCCGAGCAGGTCGCCGAGTGCTGGGACGTGCTGACGGAGGCGGGCGTCGCGGACGTGACCGTACCGGTCTCGTACATGAACTCCTCCGCCGACATCAAGGCGTTCACCGGCAAGCACGGCGGTACGATCTGCACCTCCTCCAACGCCGAGCGCGCCCTGAACTGGGCCTTCGAGCAGGGTGAGAAGGTCCTCTTCCTGCCCGACCAGCACCTCGGCCGCAACACCGCGGTCCGCGACATGGGCATGTCCCTCGACGACTGCGTCGTCTACAACCCGCACCGGCCGAACGGCGGACTGACCGCCGAGCAGCTGCGCGACGCGAAGATGATCCTGTGGCGCGGCCACTGCTCGGTGCACGGCCGCTTCTCGCTGGACTCGGTCAACGAGGTCCGCGAGCGCATCCCGGGCGTCAACGTGCTGGTGCACCCCGAGTGCCGGCACGAGGTCGTCGCCGCCGCCGACCACGTGGGCTCGACCGAGTACATCATCAGGACCCTGGAGGCGGCGCCCGCCGGGTCGAAGTGGGCCATCGGCACGGAGCTGAACCTGGTGCGGCGGCTCGCGAACCGGTTCGCCCCCGAGGGCAAGGAGGTCGTCTTCCTCGACCGGACCGTCTGCTTCTGCTCCACCATGAACCGGATCGACCTGCCGCACCTGGTGTGGGCGCTGGAGTCGCTCGCGGAGGGCAACGTGGTCAACCGGATCCAGGTGGACCGCGAGACGGAGAGCTTCGCCAAGCTGGCGCTGGAGCGGATGCTGGCCCTGCCGTAACCGCGCCGCGGGCACACCCGGGTCCCGCCGGGCGGGCACCGGGGCCCGGGCGACGCGGCGGCCGGCGCCGGGTCCGCCCGCCGGACGAGTCGACCGGTGCGCGGCGCGGTGGTGTCCGGAGCGCCGGCCGTGCCCGGCGGCACCGTGCCCCGGCACCCGCCGGGGTGCCGGGGCACGGTGCCCGGAAGGGCTACTGCGGAGGGAACAGCCCGGCGCCGGAGAGGAGGGAGCGGACCTCCTCCAGGGTGGCGTCGGGCGCCGGGAGGATGAGCTCCGAGGGTTCCAGGGAGTCGTCCGGGAGGGGCTCGCCCAGCTCGCGGACGCGGTCCAGGAGGGCGTGCAGGGTCCGGCGGAAACCGGCGCCGTCACCGGTCTCCACCTCGGCGAGCAACTCGTCGTCGAGGCCGTCCAGTTCGGCCAGGTGGTCGTCGGCCAGCCTGACCTGGCCCTCCCCCATGATCCTCACGATCATGACGTGCCGTCCTTAACTCTTGTCGAACCTCGGCCGTTCCTGCCGGCCCTCACCCTGTGCCTGTGCCCGGTCCTGCACGCCGTCGCCGCTCTCGATGGCCTGCTGCTGCGCGGTCGTGCCCCCGGTCAGCTCGGCCTTCATCCGCTGGAGCTCCAGCTCCACGTCCGTCCCGCCGGACAGGCGGTCCAGCTCGGCCTGGATGTCGTCCTTCGCGAGGCCCGACCGGTCGTCGAGCGCTCCGGAGGCGAGGAGCTCGTCGATGGCGCCGGCGCGGGCCTGGAGCTGCGCGGTCCTGTCCTCGGCGCGCTGGATGGCGACGCCCACGTCGCTCATCTCCTCCGAGATGCCGGAGAAGGACTCGGCGATGCGGGTCTGCGCCTGCGCCGCCGTGTACGTGGCCTTGATGGTCTCCTTCCTGGTGCGGAAGGCGTCGACCTTGGCCTGGAGCCGCTGCGCGGCGAGCGTCAGCTTCTCCTCCTCGCCCTGGAGGGTCTGGTGCTGCGCCTCCAGGTCGGTCACCTGCTCCTGGAGCGCCGCGCGCCGGGACAGCGCCTCGCGGGCGAGGTCCTCGCGGCCGAGCGCCAGCGCCTTGCGGCCCTGGTCCTCCAGCTTGGCGGACTGGCCCTGCAACTGGTTCAGCTGGAGTTCGAGTCGCTTGCGGGACGTCGCCACGTCCGCCACGCCGCGACGCACCTTCTGGAGCAGTTCGAGCTGCTTCTGGTACGAGTAATCGAGGGTCTCGCGCGGGTCCTCGGCCCGGTCCAGGGCCTTGTTCGCCTTCGCGCGGAAGATCATCCCCATACGCTTCATCACACCGCTCATGGGCTTCGCGCGCCCCCTTCTGACCGACTCGGCTGCAGCACTCCGACAGAACCCACACTACGGGCCCCGACTCCATTACCGCACTGTTCGAGCGCCGATGCGCTCCTCCCCGAGAACGACTGTCGGCGGCCCCTCTCCCGCGCAGGGATGAGGCGGCCGCCCGAGCGCCCGTCCGCGGTCCGCCGGCGGGGCGGGCCGTTGCCGGATCGTTCCCCGCCGTGGCGAGGTCCGCGCCCGGCACCCCGTACCCTTGGGGTTTGTGTTCCGTAGCCGTTCGAAGGACGAGAAGGCCCCCACCGGCAAGGTGACGGCGGACCTCTCCAAGCAGCCCCGCGACCCGCAGGCCCCCAAGGGCCGCCCCACCCCGAAGCGGAGCGAGGCCCAGACCCAGCGCCGCCGCGCGGCGACGCCGCCGCTCGACCGCAAGGAGGCGATGCGCCGTCAGCGCGAGGCGCGCCGCGCGGACCTGGCCCGCCAGCGCGAGGCGCTGGCCACGGGCGACGAGCGCTTCCTGCCCGCCCGCGACCGGGGGCCGGTCCGCCGCTTCGTGCGGGACTTCGTCGACTCGCGGTTCTTCGTCGCCGAGATGTTCCTGCCGCTGGCGGTGGTCATCCTCGTCCTGTCGGTGATCCCGGTCGGCCGGATGCAGACGACCGCCACCCTGCTGTGGCTGGGTGTGATCGTGCTGATCGTGGTGGACTCGATCGGCCTGTCGATCCGGCTGAAGAAGCAGCTGAAGCAGCGCTTCCCCGACGAGCCCAAGCGCGGCGCCGTGGCGTACGCGCTGATGCGCTCGCTCCAGATGCGCCGGCTGAGGCTCCCGAAACCGCAGGTCAAGCGGGGGGAGCGGCCCTGAGCGCCACGGTCTTCGGACACGGGGGCGTGACGGGGCGGCCGGGCGGACTGCGCGAGGCCGTCCGCCAGGAACTCGTCGCGCGCCAGCTGGACGAGCAGATGGCCGCCCGCTACCCGGTGGGGCGGCGGCTGCGGATACTCGACGTCGGCATGGGGCGGGGCGCGCAGGCCCTGCGGCTGGCCCGGGCCGGGCACACGGTGACCGGGCTGGAGTCCGACCCCGGGATGCTGGGGGCCGTCCGGGAGGCGCTGGCGGCCGAGCCCGCCGGCATACGCGAGCGGTTCCGGGTGATCGAGGGCGACGGCCGGGAGACCGGTGTGCACTTCGGGCCGGGCAGCTTCGACGTGGTGCTGTGCCACGGCGTCCTGATGCACGTGGACGAGCCCGATCCGGTGCTGGCCGGGCTGGCCCGGATGCTGGCGCCCGGGGGCCTGCTGTCCCTGGTCGTGCGGAACGCGGACGCGCTGGCCATGCGCCCGGGGCTGACCGGGGACTGGCCGGCCGCCCTGGCCGCGTTCGACTCGGACACCCATGTCGGCGACCTCGGCACACGGACCCGCGCCGACCGCCTGGCGGCGCTGACGGCCACGCTGGCCGGGATCGCCGCACCGCTGCAGGCCTGGTACGGCGTGCGGGTCTTCACCGACACGGTGCCCGCGGACGAGGGCCTGCCCGCGGCGCCGGAGCTGGAGCGGCTGCTGGCGGCCGAGGACCGGGCGGGCCGCACCGACCCGTACCGCGCGGTGGCGGCGCTGCTGCACCTGTGCGGCGTCCGCGGCTGACCCCGGCCCCGCGGCCCGCGCGGCGGGCCCGGGAGCGCGGCCCGGCCCGCGGGATTCGGGGCGCCCGGCGGGCAGGTGCGCGCGGTGCCCGCGCGTCCTTGCCGGTGTGAGTACCGAAGAAGACCACAACACCTCCGGGGCCGCGACCCCCCGGCTGCCCGCCCGCGAGACGTGGCGGGCCCTGTACCGGCACTTCCGGCCGCACCGTACGGCCGTCGCCCTCGGCACCCTGCTGGCGCTGGTCGGCACCGTCACCGGACTGGCCCAGCCGCTCGCCGCGAAGGCACTGGTGGAGCGGCTCGGGCGGGAGGAGCCGATCGCGGGGGTCCTGCTGGGCCTGACCGCGCTGGTGGTCGCCGGGACGGCGGTCCAGGCGGCCGGGTCGTACCTGCTGGAGCGCACCGCCGAGTCGGTGGTGCTCGCCGCCCGCCGCTCCCTCGTCGGGCGGCTGCTGCGGTTGCGGCTGGCGGAGGTGGAGCGGACCCAGCCGGGCGACCTGATGGCGCGGATCACCTCGGACACGACGCTGCTGCGGGCCGTGACGACGCGGTCGGTCGTCTCGGCGGTGACCGGCGGCGTCGGGTTCCTGGCCACGCTCGTGATGATGCTGCTGATGGACGCCGCGCTGCTCGGCGTGACGCTCGGTGTGATCGTGCTGATCGGCGGGGCGTTCGCGCTGGCCATGCCGAGGATCGCGGAGGCGACGCGGCGGTCGCAGGCGGCGGTCGGGGAGATATCCAGCCGCCTGGAGCGGGTGTTCGGAGCGTTCCGCACGGTGAAGGCGTCGGGCGCCGAGGCCCGGGAGGCGGCCGCCGTGGAGGCCGCGGCGCGGGACGCCTGGCGGCACGGGGTGAAGGCCGCCAAGTGGCAGGCGCTCGCCGGGTCGTCGGTGGGACTCGCGGTGCAGGTGTCGTTCCTGGCCGTGCTGGGCGTCGGCGGGGGGCGGGTCGCCTCGGGGGCGATCACCGTGGCGGAGCTGATCGCGTTCCTGCTGTACCTCTTCTACCTGATCGAACCGGTGTCGCAGCTGGTCGAGGCGGTGACGCAGTACCAGGTGGGGTCCGCGGCGATCGCCCGGATCGAAGAGGTGGAGCGGCTGGCCGCCGAGGACCCGGAGGCGGGGTCCGGGCCCGTCGCTCCGGCCGGGACCGGGCCGGCGTCGGTCGTCTTCGAGGACGTGCGCTTCCGCTACCGGGACGACCTGCCGTACGTGCACCACGGGGTGTCGTTCGCGGTGCCCGGGCCGGGCATGACCGCGTTCGTCGGGCCGTCCGGCGCGGGCAAGACGACCGTGTTCGGGCTGGTGGAGCGGTTCTACGAGGCGACCGGCGGCCGGGTCCTGGTCGACGGCAGGGACGTGCGGGACCTGCCGGTCGCCGAGCTGCGGGCCGCCATCGGGTACGTCGAGCAGGACGCCCCGGTCCTGGCGGGGACGCTCCGCGAGAACCTCCTGTTCGCCGCGCCCGGCGCGACCGAGGAGGAGGTGCGGGAGGTCCTGGTGCGGGCGCGGCTGGACGCGCTCGTGGAGCGGCTGCCGGACGGGCTGGACACCGTGGTGGGGCACCGGGGCTCGAAGCTGTCCGGCGGGGAGCGGCAGCGCGTCGCCGTCGCCCGGGCGCTGCTGCGCAAGCCGCGGCTGCTGCTGCTCGACGAGGCGACGTCGCAGCTGGACGCGGTCAACGAGCTGGCGCTGCGGGACGTGGTCGCGGAGGTGGCGCGGGAGGTGACGGTGCTGGTGGTGGCGCACCGGCTGTCGACGGTGACGCTGGCCGACCGGATCGTGGTGATGGACGCGGGCCGGGTGCGGGCGGTGGGCACGCACGCGGAGCTGGTGGCCGGTGACCCGCTCTACGCGGAGCTGGCGGCGACGCAGTTCCTGGCGACGCGGGGGTGACCGGGGCGCGGGGCTGTACCGCGCNGGGGGCGGGCGGTGCCCCGCCCCCTGATCGGGTGCGCTGCACGGGCGGGGAAAGCGGGGTGAAAGGGATACTCCGGGCATGAGTCTCCCACTGCCGCGTGTGCGTGCGCTGCTGATGCCCCTCGTCGCCGGAGTGAGCGCGACCGCCCTGCTGGGCGGCTGCACCACCGCCCCGCCGCCCGCCGGGCCGTCGGCGGCCGGGCCGCGCGTGGCGGGTACGGCACGGGCGCAGGCACCGGCGCCCGCGCCGCGCCAGACCGGCGACCTGCAGAGCGAGTACCAGGCCGTCATCAAGGACGTCCTGCCGTCGGTCGTCACCATCCAGGCGGGCGAGAGCCTGGGATCGGGGGTCGTCTACGACGCCCGGGGCCACATCGTGACCAACGCCCACGTCGTCGGCTCCGCCCGCAGCTTTCGCGTCACGGTCGCCACACGGGAGCAGCCCCTCCCGGCGCGGCTCGTCTCCAGCTACCCGGAGCAGGACCTGGCCGTCATCAAACTGGACGGCCCCCCGCCCGAGGGGGTGCGCCCGGCGCGGTTCGGCGACTCGGCGAAGGTGGAAGTCGGGCAGATCGTCCTCGCCATGGGGGCGCCGCTGGGGCTGTCCGGAAGCGTCACGCAGGGCATCGTCTCCGCGATCGGCCGCACCGTCAGCGAGGGCCGGACCGACGGGGGGGCGGGCGCGACGATCGGCAACATGGTGCAGACGTCCGCGCCGATCAACCCCGGCAACAGCGGGGGCGCCCTGGTCAACCTGGACAGCGAGGTCATCGGCGTCCCGACGCTCGCGGCGGCCGACCCCGAGGCGGGCGGGGGCTCGGCGCCCGGGATCGGCTTCGCCATCCCCGTGTCGATGGTGCGGACGGTCGCGGACCAGATCGTGAGGTTCGGGCGGGTGCGGGACTCCGGCCGGGCGGCGCTGGGGATCTCCGGGCGCACGGTCCTCGACGACGAGTACCGCCCGGCGGGGGTCGCGGTGGAGCGCGTCCTGGAGGGCGGCGCGGCGCAGGAGGCGGGGCTGCGGGTGGGCGACATCATCACCCGCCTGGAGGACACGAAGATCACGACGATCACGTCGCTGCTGGAGGCGCTGGCCTCGCTGAAGCCGGAGCAGAAGGTGGCCGTGGGGTACGTGCGCGAGGGGCGGGCCCGGACGGCGCGGGTGACCCTGGGCGAGATGTGACCCCCTGGGCCGCGGAGCCGCCCCGGACGCCCTTCGCGGCCCGCCGCGGCCCGTCGCGCCCCGCTCCGGTCCGGCGGCCCNNCCCCGGGCCGGGGGCCGGGACCGGAGCGGGCACGGCCGCGGGCGGATGCGCGTGTCCGGCCGCCGGCCCGTCGCGCCCGCCGTCCGCCCCGCCCGCCGGGAGGGGTCCGCGGACCGGCGGACCGGCCGGCGCCGGCGGGGCGGCCCGGCGCGGTCAGGATTCGGCGTTCAGGGGCATGGGGCCGTAGACCTCGGTGCCGTCCTCCAGGAGCGTCGCCTGGTCCGCGCCGCCCTCCAGCAGGTCGCGCCACGTCTCGCCGATCCAGGACTCCGCGTCCCCCTGCGTGGGGAACTCCTCCGGCCTCACCGCCGGCTCCACCTCCGTGCCGTCGGCCTTCTCGAACCGCCACGTCCACGCCATGTGCGCCTCCCGGTCCCGCGCCTGTGCTGGTTGCTGCCCGCAGCGTAGCCGGGCGCGCAGCCGCGCGGGGCTCGCGGGAGGATCGGGTACGTGGAACTGACTCTGCTCGGCACCGGGGCCCCGGCGGGCCTCCCCCGGCCCGGTTGCCCCTGCGCCGCGTGCGCCACCGCCCGCGGCCCCCACGCGCGCTCCGCGACCTCGCTGCTCGTGGACGACGCCCTGCTGCTCGACCTCACCCCGGGCGCCGCCCTGGCCGCCGCCCGCGCCGGCCGCACCCTCACGGGCGTGCGGCAGGTGCTGCTGACGCACCCGCACGACGGCCCGCCCGTGGAGCTGCCCGCGGGGCTGCCCCGCGCGGGCCGCGTCCCGGACGGGCGGGAGCTGACGCTGATCAGCGGGCACCGCGTCCGGGCGGTGGCGATGGACGCGCCCGGCACCGGGTACGAGGTGACGTCCCCGGAGGGGCTGCGGCTGCTCTACCTCCCGCCGGGCGGCGCCCCCGCCGGACCGGCCGCGCCGCCCCGCCCGTACGACCTGGTCGCCCTGGACGCGACCGGGCGGCCGGACGCGCTGGCCCGGCTGCGGGCGGCCGGCGCGGTGGGCCGGGAGACCGACGTGCTGGCGGTGCACCTGGACCACGACGTGCCGCCCGGCCCGGAGCTGGACCGGCGGCTCGCCGCGGCCGGCGCCAGGGCGGTGCCGGACGGGACCGCCCTCACGGTCGGCGCGTACCGGGAGGCGCCGTCGCCGCCCCGCCGCACCCTGGTCACCGGGGGCGCCCGGTCGGGGAAGTCGCTGGCGGCGGAGCGGCGCCTGGAGGCGTACCCGGACGTCGTGTACGTGGCGACGGGCGGCACCCGGGACGGCGACGCGGAGTGGGCGGCCCGGGTGGGGGCGCACCGGGAGCGGCGGCCCGGGTCCTGGCGCACCGAGGAGACCTGCGAGGTGGCCGGGCTGCTGGCGGCGGACGGGCCCCCGCTGCTGGTGGACTGCCTGTCGCTGTGGCTGGCCGACGCGATGGACCGGGTCGGCGCGTGGGACGACGACACGTGGGCCCGCACCGGCGAGAAGGCGCTGCGGGAGCGGGTCGCCGAGCTGGTCGCCGCCGTCCGCGCCACACCCCGCACGGTCGTCGCCGTCACCAACGAGGCGGGCTCCGGCGTCGTGCCCGCGACGGCCGCCGGGCGGCGCTTCCGGGACGAGCTGGGACGGCTCAACGCGGCCTTCGCCGACGAGTGCGAGCAGGTGCTGCTGGCGGTGGCGGGGCAGGTCCTCGTCCTGCGCGGCTGACCGTCCCGCCCGGCCGGTACTGTTCCGCGAATGAGCAGGCTGAATCTCGACGACTTCTCCGAACTGATCGTGCGTCCGGACGGCGGCGTCCGCCGGGCCGCCGAGGAACGCCGGGAGCGGCTGGCCGTCCCGCCCGGCGCGCTCGGCCGCCTGGACGAGCTCGGCGAGTGGTTGTCCGCCGCGCAGGGCGCCGTGCCCGTGCGGCCGGTGGAGCGGGCGAAGGCCGTGCTGTTCGCCGGCGACCACGGTGTGGCCGCGCTCGGCGTGTCGGGCCGTGCCGCCGGGACGGCGCACGCGCTGGTGCGGGCGGTGCTGGACGGGGCGAGCCCGGCGGCCGTGCTGGCGCGGCGCGCGGGGGTGCCCGTACGGGTCGTGGACGCGGGCCTGGACTGCGACCCGGAGCTGCTGCCGGAGGAGGTCGTGCGGCACCGGGTGCGGCGCGGCAGCGGCCGCATCGACGTCGAGGACGCCCTCACGGCGGAGGAGGCCGAGCGGGCCGTGCGGCTCGGCATGGCGATCGCCGACGAGGAGGCCGACTCGGGCACCGACCTGGTGGTGCTGGGCGACCTGAGCGTCGGCGGGACGACGGTGGCGGCCACGCTGATCGCCGCGCTGTGCGGGACGGACGCGTCCGTGGTGACCGGGCGCGGCGGCGCGGGCATCGACGACCTGGCGTGGATGCGCAAGTGCGCGGCGGTCCGCGACGCGCTGCGCCGGGCGAGGCCGGTGCTGGGCGACCAGCTGGAGCTGCTGGCGGCGGTGGGCGGCGCGGACGTCGCGGCGGCGACCGGGTTCCTGCTCCAGGCCGCGGTGCGGCGGATGCCGGTGATCCTGGACGGCGTGGTGTCGGCGGCGTGCGCGCTGGTCGCGCAGCGGGCCGCGTTCCGGGCGCCCGACTGGTGGCTGGCGGGGCAGGTGAGCGGGGAGCCGGCGCAGGCGAAGGCGCTGGACCGGATGGCGCTCGCCCCGCTGCTCGACCACGGCGTCACGGTGGGCGAGGGGACCGGGGCGCTGCTCGCCCTGCCCCTCGTCCAGGCCGCCGCGGCGCTCGCTGCGGAGCTGCCGGAGCGGCCCGGCCCGGCGGACCCGCACGGGGACGGCGGCGCGGCCTGACGCCCGGTACGGGCTTTCGCCCGGCGGGCGGACCGTGCCCGGCGGGCGGGCCGCCCTTCGCCCGCGGAGGCGGTACGCGACCGGGGCCGGCCGGCACCGTGCCTGCGGGACGGGCCGGAGGACGGCGGGACGGGCCGGAGGACGGCGGACCCGGCCCGCGCGGAAGGGCGCTCCACCGAGGCGGAGGGGCGCTTCCGGGTACGGGCCGGGCGGTGAGCGGGCGCCGGGACCCGGGCGGCGGCCCGCGCCGGCTCCCGCCGCCCGGGCGCCGTCCGCCGGACCGGGCGCGCGCGGCGGCGGCTAGTGTGCGCGCGGTGACGACCTCCCGCGTGCTCCCGCACCTCCACGGCCTGCGCTTCGCCTTCGGCACTCTCACCGTCCTGCCCGCCCGGATCACTCGCTGGGACCGGGACGCGGCCCGCTCCGGGATGCTGTGCGCGCCCGTCGCCGGACTGGTCGTGGGCCTCTGCGCGGCGACGGCCGGCTCCCTGCTGTCACTGCTCGGCTCCGGGCCGCTGCTCGCCGCCGTCGCCTCGGTCGCCGTGCCCGCGGTACTCACCCGGGGCCTGCACCTCGACGGGCTGGCCGACACCGCCGACGGGCTCGGCAGCGGCAGGCCCGCCGGGGAGGCGCTGCGGATCATGAAGCGGTCGGACATCGGGCCGTTCGGCGTCGTCACGCTGCTCCTCGTGCTGCTCGCCCAGGTCGCGGCCCTCCACCGGCTGTACGGCGAGGGCTGGGCGCACGGCGCCGCCGCCGCGGTCCTCGCCGGCACCGTCGCGCGGCTGGCGCTCACCCTGGCGTCCCGCACCGGTGTTCCGGCGGCCCGCCCCGAGGGGCTGGGCGCGGTGGTCGCGGGCACCGTGCCGCCGCGCGCCGCGCTGGTGGCGGGCGTCCTGGTGGTGGGCGCGTGCGCGGGCGCCGGGGCGCTCGCCGGGGCGCCCGCGGAAGGGTACGGCGCACTGCGTCACGCGCTGGCCGCGCTGGCCGCGCCGGTGGTGGCGGAGGCGCTGCTGCGCCGGTGCGTGCGCCGGTTCGGCGGGGTGACGGGCGACGTGTTCGGTGCGGTCGCGGAGACGGCGGCCACCGCCGCGCTGGTCGTGGCGGCCCTGGGCTGACGCCCGCCGCGCCCGCCGACCGGCCCGTCCGGCCGGGGAGGAGGCGGACCCGGTCCCCCGGGAGCGGTCCGCGTCCGGGGCTGCCCGCGAACAGGTGGACGACCGCACCGTGGGCGAAGCCACCAGGCGCGCGTAGGCTCGTGCCCGCCGTGCCGACGGGTCGACTTACCATGCGGCGGGCGCGGTCGGCCCACCCCTCGACCGCCAAGGAACTCAACGGAAGCGAGATTTCACCACCGTGACTGCTCTCACTCTCAGCACCACCGGTGCCGCGTCGCTGCGCGCCGACGTCCTCGTGGTCGGCGTCGCCAAGGCAGCCGACGGCGGCAAGGGGCTCGTCGTCGCTCCGGGCGCCGAGGCCGTGGACTCGGCGTTCGACGGGAAGCTCGCCGCCGTCCTGGAGACCCTCGGCGCGTCGGGCGCCGAGGACGAGGTGACCAAGGTGCCGTCCTCCGGCGGTCTGAAGGCGCCGGTCGTCCTCGCCGTCGGCCTCGGCCGGGCGCCCGGGAAGGACGAGGCGTACGGCGCCGAGGCGCTGCGCCGCGCCGCCGGTGCGGCCGCCCGCGCCCTGGCCGGGGTCAAGAAGGCCGGCTTCGCCCTGCCCGTCGAGGCGGCGGAGGACCTGGCGGCCGTCGCGGAGGGCGCGCTGCTCGGCGCGTACGCCTTCACGGTCTACCAGGAGCGCGGCGAGGACGCCAAGGCCCCCCTGGCCGAGGTCGTCCTGCTCGGCGCGAAGCCGCGCGACAAGGCGTCCAAGGCGGCCGCGGAGCGCGCGCTCGCGGTGGCCGAGGAGGTCAACCGGGCCCGCGACCTGATCAACACGCCGCCGAACGACCTGACCCCGGAGGCGTTCGCCGCCGTCGCCGCCGCGGCGGGCAAGGAGAACGGCGTCAAGGTCGAGATCCTCGACGAGAAGGCGCTCGCCAAGGGCGGCTACGGCGGCATCCTCGGCGTCGGCGCCGGCTCCGCGAACCCGCCCCGCCTGGTGAAGCTCGCCTACACCCACCGCAAGGCGGTCAAGACCCTCGCCCTGGTCGGCAAGGGCATCACCTACGACTCGGGCGGCATCTCCCTCAAGCCGGCCGGCCACAACGAGACCATGAAGTGCGACATGAGCGGCGCCGCCGCCGTGTTCGCCGCGGTCGTGGCCGCGGCCAGGCTCGGCCTGCCGGTCAACGTCACCGGCTGGCTGGCGCTCGCCGAGAACATGCCGTCCGGCTCGGCCACCCGCCCGGGCGACGTGCTGCGCATGTACAGCGGCAAGACCGTCGAGGTGCTGAACACCGACGCCGAGGGCCGCCTGGTGCTGGCCGACGCGATCACCCGCGCCTCGGAGGAGAACCCGGACGCGATCGTGGACGTGGCGACCCTGACCGGTGCGATGGTCCTCGCCCTGGGCAACCGCACGTTCGGCGTGATGGCGAATGACGACGCATTCCGCACCGCGATCCACGAGACCGCCGAGGAGGTCGGCGAGCAGTCCTGGCCGATGCCGCTCCCGGCGGAGCTGCGCAAGGGCATGGACTCCCCCACCGCCGACATCGCCAACATGGGCGAGCGCATGGGCGGCGGCCTGGTGGCCGGCCTGTTCCTGAAGGAGTTCGTCGGCGAGGGCATCACCTGGGCGCACCTGGACATCGCCGGCCCGGCGTTCAACGAGTCCGGCCCGTACGGCTACACCCCGAAGGGCGGCACCGGCTCGGCCGTGCGCACCCTGGTGCGGCTGGCGGAGCGCGTCGCCGAGGGCGACCTGGGCTGAGGCGGAGCCGGCCCCGGGGAGGGCCGCCGGTCCGGGGAGGGCCGACGGTGAAGGGACACCCGGCTCCGCCGCCCGAGGGCGGCACCGCGCGAACGGCCCCGGACGTCACCCGTCCGGGGCCGTTCCCGTTCCCCGGGGGCCCTGCGGGAACCGGCCCCGCGTCCCGCGTTCCCGCGACAGGTGCAAAGATGGGTTCCCGGCAGGACAGGGCCCCCACCACAGGGCCGAAGAGACAGCGGCCGAAAACCAGCCGCCGCCGGTCGTCGAGGACCGGCGAGCGGCGCACATGCATGGAGGACGTGACGTGGCGAACGACGCCAGCACCGTTTTCGACCTAGTGATCCTCGGCGGTGGCAGTGGCGGTTACGCCGCGGCCCTGCGAGGTGCGCAGCTGGGCCTGGACGTCGCACTGATCGAGAAGAACAAGCTCGGCGGCACGTGCCTGCACAACGGCTGCATCCCCACCAAGGCCCTGCTCCACGCCGGCGAGGTCGCCGACCAGGCCCGCGAGGCGGACCAGTTCGGTGTCCGGGCCTCCTTCGAGGGCATCGACATCAAGGGCGTCCACAAGTACAAGGACGACGTGATCGCGGGCCTGTACAAGGGCCTGCAGGGCCTGGTCGCCTCCCGCAAGGTGACGTACATCGAGGGTGAGGGCCGCCTCTCCTCCCCGACCTCCGTCGACGTGAACGGCCAGCGGGTCGAGGGCCGCCACGTCCTGCTCGCCACGGGCTCCGTGCCGAAGTCGCTGCCCGGCCTGGAGATCGACGGCAACCGCATCCTGTCCTCGGACCACGCGCTGACCCTGGACCGGGTCCCGGAGTCCGCGATCATCCTCGGCGGCGGCGTCATCGGCGTCGAGTTCGCCTCCGCGTGGAAGTCCTTCGGCACGGACGTCACGATCATCGAGGGCCTGAAGCACCTGGTCCCGGTCGAGGACGAGAACAGCTCGAAGCTCCTGGAGCGCGCGTTCCGCAAGCGCGGCATCAAGTTCAACCTCGGCACGTTCTTCCAGAGCGCCGAGTACACCGAGAACGGCGTGAAGGTCACCCTCGCGGACGGCAAGACCTTCGAGGCCGAGGTGCTGCTGGTCGCGATCGGCCGCGGGCCGGTCTCGCAGGGCCTGGGCTACGAGGAGCAGGGCGTCGCCATGGACCGCGGCTACGTCCTGGTCGACGAGTACATGCGCACCAACGTGCCGACGATCTCGGCCGTGGGCGACCTCGTCCCCACCCTCCAGCTCGCGCACGTCGGCTTCGCCGAGGGCATCCTGGTCGCCGAGCGGCTGGCCGGCCTGAAGCCGGTCCCGATCGACTACGACGGCGTTCCCCGGGTGACGTACTGCCACCCCGAGGTCGCCTCCGTGGGCATCACCGAGGCCAAGGCCAAGGAGGTCTACGGCGCGGACAAGGTCGTCGCGCTGAAGTACAACCTCGCGGGCAACGGCAAAAGCAAGATCCTCAAGACCGCGGGCGAGATCAAGCTCGTCCAGGTCAAGGGCGGCGCGGTGGTCGGCGTCCACATGGTCGGCGACCGCATGGGCGAGCAGGTCGGCGAGGCCCAGCTGATCTACAACTGGGAGGCCCTGCCGGCCGAGGTGGCCCAGCTCATCCACGCCCACCCGACGCAGAACGAGGCGCTCGGCGAGGCCCACCTGGCCCTGGCGGGCAAGCCCCTCCACTCCCACGACTGACGCACCAGCAACCGGCCACGACCCTTACCGCACAAGTTCGTTAGGAGCAAGTGAAACCATGCCGGTTTCCGTAACCCTGCCGGCGCTCGGCGAGAGCGTCACCGAGGGCACCGTCACCCGCTGGCTGAAGGCCGAGGGCGAACGCGTCGAGGCCGACGAGCCGCTGCTCGAGGTCTCCACCGACAAGGTCGACACCGAGATCCCCGCCCCCGCCTCCGGCGTCCTGACCTCGATCAAGGTCGCCGAGGACGAGACCGTGGAGGTCGGCGCCGAGCTGGCCGTCATCGACGACGGGACGGGCGCCCCGGCCGAGGCCCCGGCCCAGGAGGCGCCGGCCCAGGAGNCCCCCGCCCTGCCGACGANTCCTANNGGNNT
>NZ_CP095474.1:1656089-1656528 GCF_023614315.1 Streptomyces sudanensis
GCGTCANATGTGTAGCCCCGGAGCAGTCCGCCCCGGCGCAGGAGGCCCCGCAGGCCGCCCCGTCGACCGAGACCGAGACCCCGGCTCCCGCCCCGACCGCCGAGGCCGCCGCCGGCGGCGGTTCGGCCGAGGGCACCGAGGTCGTCCTGCCCGCGCTGGGCGAGTCGGTGACCGAGGGCACCGTCACGCGCTGGCTGAAGCAGGTCGGCGACTCCGTCGAGGCCGACGAGCCGCTGCTGGAGGTCTCCACCGACAAGGTCGACACCGAGATCCCCGCCCCGGCCTCCGGCGTCCTGCTGGAGATCGTCGTCAACGAGGACGAGACCGCCGAGGTCGGCGCCAAGCTGGGCGTCATCGGCGCCGCCGGGGCCGCTCCGGCCCCCGCCGAGGCCGCCCCGGCCCCGGCCGCGGAGCAGGCCGCGCCGGCTCCCGTCCAGGC
>NZ_CP095474.1:1656579-1668995 GCF_023614315.1 Streptomyces sudanensis
GGGGTCTCCTGCGCCGGCGCAGGAGGCTCCCGCCCCCGCCCCGGCGCAGGAGACCCCGGCTCCGGCTCCGGCTCCGGCTCCGGCTCCGGTTCAGGAGACCCCTGCTCCGGCTCCGGCTCGGCCCGCCCCGGCCCNNNNCCGCCGCCCAGGCGACGGACGAGGGCGTGTACGTGACCCCGCTGGTGCGCAAGCTCGCCTCCGAGCACGGCGTCGACCTGGCGTCCGTCAAGGGCACCGGCGTCGGCGGCCGCATCCGCAAGCAGGACGTCGTGGCCGCCGCCGAGGCCGCCAAGGCCCCGGCTCCGGCCGCCCCGGCCCAGGCGGCCCCGGCCGCCAAGGCGCCCGAGGCGTCCCCGCTGCGGGGCCAGACGGTCAAGATGACCCGCATGCGCAAGGTCATCGGCGACAACATGATGAAGGCGCTGCACGGCCAGGCCCAGCTGTCCTCGGTCGTCGAGGTCGACATCACCCGGCTGATGCAGCTGCGCGCCCGCGCCAAGGACGCCTTCGCCGCCCGCGAGGGCGTCAAGCTCTCCCCGATGCCGTTCTTCGTCAAGGCGGCGGCCCAGGCGCTGAAGGCCCACCCGGTCATCAACGCCCGGATCAACGACGACGAGGGCACCATCACGTACTTCGACTCGGAGAACATCGGCATCGCCGTGGACTCCGAGAAGGGTCTGATGACGCCGGTCATCAAGAACGCGGGCGACCTGAACATCGCCGGCATCGCCAAGGCCACGGCCGACCTGGCCGCCAAGGTCCGGGGCAGCAAGATCACCCCGGACGAGCTGGCCGGGGCGACGTTCACCATCAGCAACACCGGCTCGCGCGGTGTGCTGTTCGACACGATCATCGTCCCGCCGAACCAGGTCGCCATCCTGGGCGTCGGCGCCACGGTGAAGCGTCCGGTCGTCCTGGAGCACCCGGAGCTCGGCGAGACCATCGCCGTGCGCCACATGACGTACCTGACGCTGTCGTACGACCACCGCCTGGTCGACGGCGCGGACGCCGCCCGCTACCTGGGCGCCGTCAAGGCGATCCTGGAGGCCGGCGAGTTCGAGGTGGACCTCGGCCTGTAGGCGCGGCGGACGGGTCCCGTACGGCGCCCCCGCACCGGCAGTCGCCCGGTGCGGGGGCGCCGTCGCCGTTCCGGGCGCGCCCGGGCGGGATAATGGCGGTGGCGGCGCGAGCTGCCGCGGCAGCGAAGGAGCCCCCTCCATGACCATCCCGTCCCCCGTCGTGCACTCGCTGCGGGAACAGATCCGCGAGCACATCGTGGAGGGGATCGTCAGCGGTCGCTGGAAGCCCGGGGAACGCATCGTGGAGCGGCGCATCGCGACGGAGCTGCAGGTCAGCCAGACGCCCGTGCGGGAGGCCCTGCGGGAGCTGGAGAGCCTGCGGCTGATCGAGTCGGCGCCGAACAAGGGCGTCCGGGTGCGGAACCTGACCGCGGCGGACCTGGAGGAGTCGTACCCGGTCCGGGCGGGCCTGGAGCAGATCGCCGCGGAGCTGGCGGCGGAGCGCCTGGCGCGGGACTGCTCGGCCCTGGAGCCGCACGTCGCGGCGCTGTACGAGGCGGACGCGCACGGCGACGGGACGGCCCAGGTGCGGCACACGGTGGCCTTCCACCGCGAACTGGTCCGCGCCGCGCACAATGCCGTGCTCCTGCACACCTGGGAGGGCCTGGGGATCGAGGTCTTCACGGCCCTGTCGATCCGCTGGCTCGGCACGGTCCAGAAGGAGTACGCCCAGGAGCACCAGGACCTCGTCCTGGCGTTCCGCCGCCGGGACCCGGAGATCGGCTCGCTGGTCAAGGCCCACGTCCTGGGCTGCGCCCCGCGCGCCTGACGGCGGTCGGCCCGGAGGCCCGGGGGGGGCGTGGCCCCGGGCGTCCGGGCCGGCTTCCGTTCCGCGCGCTTTCCGGGCCCGCGCACACCTCTCACCCTTGAAAAACACGGCACGGGGTGCCTGGAAACATGGCACCCCATGCCGACTTTGCCCGTTGGCATAAGATTTTGCCGTTCTCCCTTTGATCGATCATCGATCGCGGCCTTACAGTCGGCGGCGGACCCCATCGGGAGTCCCCTCGCCCTGTCCTGCCAAGACCAAGGGCTCCACACCCCTTCGACTCAGGAAGGCGGCGATCATGACCGACCCGACCCGCATCCAGCCGAGCGAGCTCGACCAGCTCCCGGACCGCGACCCCGAGGAGACCGCCGAGTGGCAGGCGTCCCTGGACGCCGTGACCGCCGCGGCGGGGCCGCACCGTGCCGCGTACCTGATGCGCCGCACCCTGGAGCGGGCGCAGGGCGCCGGTCTGGCGCTGCCGAAGCTGCTGGAGACGGACTACGTCAACACCATCCCGACCGCCGCCGAGGCCGGCTACGGCTTCGACGGCGACGAGGAGCTGGAAGCCCGCATCACCGCCTGGGACCGGTGGAACGCCGCCGTCATGGTGACCCGCGGCTCCAAGTACGGCGTCGGCGGCCACATCGCCACCTTCGCCTCCGCCGCCTGGCTCTACGAGACGGGCTTCAACCACTTCTTCCGCGGCAAGGAGGGGGACGGCTCGGGCGACCAGCTGTTCCTCCAGGGGCACGCCGCCCCCGGCATCTACGCCCGCGCCTTCCTCGACGGCCGCCTCACCGAGGCGCACCTCGACAACTTCCGCAAGGAGGCCGGCGGCGACGGCCTGCCCTCCTACCCGCACCCGCGCCGGCTGCCGTGGCTGTGGGAGTTCCCGACCGTCTCCATGGGCCTGGGCCCGCTCTCCGCCATCTACCAGGCGCGCTTCAACCGCTACCTCACCCACCGCGGCATCAAGGACGTCTCCGCCTCGCACGTGTGGGCGTTCCTCGGCGACGGCGAGATGGACGAGCCCGAGTCGACCGCCGCGCTCGCCCTGGCCGCCCGCGAGGGCCTGGACAACCTGACCTTCGTCGTCAACTGCAACCTCCAGCGCCTCGACGGCCCGGTCCGCGCCAACTTCAAGATCGTGCAGGAGCTGGAGGCCCAGTTCCGCGGCGCCGGATGGAACGTGATCAAGACGCTGTGGGGCACGGCCTGGGACGAGCTGTTCCGGCTCGACACCACCGGCGCCCTGGTCCGCCGCCTCCGCGAGGTCCCGGACGCGCAGGTCCAGACGTACCAGACCCGCGACGCCGCCTACATCCGCGAGGACTTCTTCGGCAAGGACCCGGCCCTCGCCGAGATGGCGAAGCTGCTGTCCGACGACAGGATCGTCGAGTGCTTCCACCACTCGCGCGGCGGCCACGAGTCCCGCAAGGTCTTCGCCGCGTACAAGGCCGCGCTGGGCCACAAGGGCGCGCCGACGGTGATCCTCGCCCAGACCGTCAAGGGCCACACCCTCGGCAGCGGCTTCGCCTCCAAGAACGCCAACCACCAGATGAAGAAGCTGACGGTGGACCAGTTCAAGGACCTGCGCGACCGCCTCGGCCTGCCCGTCCCGGACAGCGCCTTCGCCGACGGCGAGGTGCCCTACGGCCACCCGGGCGCCGACTCCCCGGAGGTGCGGTACCTGCACGAGCGCCGCGCCGCCCTCGGCGGTCCCGTCCCCGCCCGCCGCGTCCACCCGGTCGCGCCGCTGCCCGCCCCGCCGGAGAAGGCGTTCACCGCGTTCGACAAGGGCTCCGGTTCGCAGTCCGTGGCGACGACCATGGCGTTCGTCCGGCTCGTCAAGGACCTGGTCCGCGACCGGGAGACCGGCAGGCGCTGGGTGCCGATCGTCCCGGACGAGGCCCGCACCTTCGGCATGGAGTCGCTGTTCCCGTCGCTCGGCATCTACTCGCCGAAGGGCCAGACGTACGAGCCGGTCGACCGCGACCAGCTGATGTACTACAAGGAGGCCGTCGACGGCCAGATCCTGAACGAGGGCATCACCGAGGCCGGCTCGATGGCCGACTTCATCGCCGCGTCCACCGCGTACTCCACGCACGGCGAGCCGATGATCCCGTTCTACATCTTCTACTCGATGTTCGGCTGGCAGCGGACCGCCGACCAGATGTGGCAGCTCGGCGACCAGCTCGGCCGCGGCTTCCTCGTCGGCGCCACCGCCGGCCGCACCACGCTCACCGGCGAGGGCCTGCAGCACGCCGACGGCCACTCCCCCGTGATCGCCGCGACCAACCCGGCGGCGCTGAGCTACGACCCGGCGTTCGCCTACGAGATCGCGGTGATCGTCAAGGAGGGCCTGCGCCGGATGTACGGCGAGGGCGCCCCGGGCGAGGACCGGGACGTCTTCTACTACCTGACCGTCTACAACGAGCCGGTGCCGCAGCCCGCCAAGCCCGCCGTCCCCGGCATCGACGAGGGCATCGTCAAGGGCCTGTACCGGTTCAGGGAGGGGACGGGCGCCGAGGGCGCGCCGCGCATCCAGCTCCTCGCCTCGGGCACGGCGATCCACTGGGCGCTGGACGCGCAGCGGACGCTGGCCGAGGAGTGGGGCGTGCGTGCCGACGTGTGGTCCGCGACCTCCTGGACCGAGCTGCGGCGCGACGCGCTGGAGGCCGACGCGGCGCTGCTGCGGGGCGAGGAGCGCGTGCCGTACGTGCGCCGGGCGCTGGACGGCGCCCCGGGCCCGGTGCTGGCCGTCAGCGACTACATGCGCCAGGTCCCGGACCAGATCGCGCAGTGGGTCGAGCAGGACTACACGTCGCTGGGCGCGGACGGCTTCGGCCTGTCGGACACCCGCGAGGCGGCGCGCCGCCACTTCGGCGTGGACGCCCCGTCGATCGTCGTGGCCGCGCTGGCCCAGCTCGCCCGGCGCGGCGAGGTCCCGGTCTCCTCGGTGAAGGACGCCCGGGACCGGTACGGCCTGTAGGCCCCGCCCCCTTCCGGCACCCGTGCCCCCGGCCGCTCCGGCGACCGGGGGCACGGCCGCGCCGGCTCCCGCCACCCGGCATGATGGCGGGGTGCGTGCCGCTCGTCTGATCAGGATGGTGCTGCTGCTCCAGTCCCGGCCGTCGATGACCGCCGGCGAACTGGCCCGGGAGCTGGAGGTGTCCGAGCGGACGGTGGCCCGGGACGCCCTGGCCCTGTCCGAGGCGGGCGTCCCGGTGTACGCGGACCGGGGGCGCGGCGGCGGCTACCGGCTCCTGGGCGGCTACCGGACCCGGCTGACCGGTCTGGCGCGCGGCGAGGCGGAGGCGCTGTTCCTGTCGGGCGTGCCGGGCGCGCTGCGGGAGATGGGGCTGGACGACGCGGCGTCGGCGGCCCGGCTGAAGGTGTCGGCGGCGCTGCTGCCCTCGCTGCGGGACGCCCCGCGGACGGCGGCGCAGCGGTTCCACCTGGACGCGCCCGGCTGGTTCCGGGAGCCCCGGACGCCGGAGCTGCTGCCGGTGATCGCGGAGGCGGTGTGGGACGACCGGCTGGTGGACGCGGCGTACCGGCGGGCCGACGGCGAGGTGGAGCGGCGGCTCGCGCCGTACGGGCTCGTGCTGAAGGCGGGGGTCTGGTACCTGTGCGCGCGGGCGGGGGACGCGGTGCGGGTGTACCGCGTGGACCGGTTCGCGCGGGTCGTGCCGTGCGGGGAGCGGTTCGAGCGGGACGAGGGGTTCGACCTGCCGGGGTTCTGGGAGGAGCGGGCCGCCGGGTTCGCGCGGTCGCTGCTGCGCGCGGAGGCGGTGGTGCGGCTGACGGAGGCCGGGGCGCGCGGCCTGCCGCACGTCACGGACCGGGCGGCGGCGCGGGAGGCGCTGGAGGCGGCCGGCCCCCCGGACTCCGCCGGCCGGGTGACGGTGACCCTGCCGGTGGAGTCCGAGGAGGTGGCGTTCGGGCAGCTGCTGGCGCTGGGCGCGGAGGTCGAGGTGCTCCGGCCGCACTCGCTGCGGGAGCGGTTCGCGGACGCGGCGGCGCGGATGGCGGAGCTGTACGGACACGGCCGGCGGTAGCCGCGGGGCCGGCCGGCGGCGGTCGCGCCGGACGGCCCCGCGGGGCCGGCGCCCGGTCAGCGGTAGTCGTCGGCGGAGGCGTCCCTGCCGCCGAAGACGACGTCCCGGAAGTACCCCGAGGCGTCCGGCCGCGACCCGTCGGCGTCGGTGAAGCCGTACTCCCTGGCGAGCTGCCCGCTGTCGAGGGAGCGGCCGTTCCAGCGGTGCCTGTCCGGGTCGGCGGCGAGGGCGGCGACGGCCCGCCCCACGTACACCGGCGACTCGGCGATGGCGAAGTGCGGCTCCTGGGCGCAGGCGTCGCGCCAGTTCTCCTCCCGTACGCCGAAGTGGTCGAGCATCTCCTCGGAGCGCAGGAACCCGGGGGTGAGGGCCACCGCGGTCCCGCCGACGTCCTCCAGGTCGTGCGCGAGGCCGAAGGCCATCCGGAGCGGGGCGGTCTTGGCCAGGTCGAAGTAGAACTGCTCGCGGAAGCGCCTGTTGGTCTCGGCGGTGCCGTCGGTCATCTCCACCACCAGGCCGCCCGGGCGGCGCACCAGCAGCGGCAGGGCGACGGCACTGGTGATGGCGTGGGTGCGGACGCCGAGGTCGAGCATGCGCAGGCCCAGGTCGAGGTCGATGTCCCACATCTTGGCGTCCCAGGTGGGCAGGAGCAGGTGGTCGCCGCCCCAGCAGCTGTTGACCAGCACGTCCAGGCGGCCCTGCTCGGCGTCGATCCGGGCGACCAGTTCGCGCACCTGCTCCGGCACGAGGTGGTCGGTGGGGACGGCGACGCCCCGGCCGCCGGCGGCGGTGACGAGTTCGGCGGTCTCCTCGACGGTCTCGGTGGGCCGGCCGACCTCGCTGACGCGGTCGCGGGTGGTGCGCCCGGTGGCGTAGACGGTGGCGCCGGCGGCGCCGAGCTGGACGGCGATGGCGCGGCCCGCGCCCCGGGTGGCGCCGGCGACGAGCGCGACCCTGCCGTCGAGCGGGCGGTTCTCCTGGGTGGTGGTGTTCGTCGTCATGGGGCGACCGTGCCACCGATATCCGACACCTCCTGTCGGATTTCCCGGGACACCCGCGGCGGGTCCTCCGGGTGCGCCGGTTCCCGTCGCGCCGGATGCTGGTCCCGTGATGGACGAGACGGAGTTCTGGGAGCTGGTCGACTCGACCCGCGAGGCCGCGGGGGGCGACCCCGACGACCACGCCGAGCTGCTCGTGGAGCGCCTGGTGCGGCTCGACCCGGAGGCCGTCGTCGACTTCGCCCGGCACTTCGAGGCCCGCTACAACCGCGCGGACACCTGGGACCTGCGGGCCGCCGCGGCGATCCTGCTGGGCGGCGCCCCGGACGAGGCGTTCGACTACTTCCGGTGCTGGCTGATCGGGCAGGGCCGGCGGGTGTTCGAGGGGGCCGTGCACGACCCGGAGTCGCTCGCCGAACTGCTGGAGGACTTCGACCCGGCGGTCGACGGGGACGGCGCGGAACTGGGCTTCGCGGCGGACGAGGCGCACGAGGCGCTCACCGGCGCGGAGACGCCCGGCCTGGGGCTGGCCCCGCCGCCGCCCGCGCCGCAGGGCGTCCCGCTCGACGTGGACGACGACCGGGCCCTCGCGGAGCGCCTGCCCCGCCTGTGGGACCGCTTCGGGGGCTAGGAGCCGGAGCCCCGGGACACCCCCGCCGAACCGGTCGCCGGGCGCGCCGCCGGCCGGTGCCGCGGACCGGGTCCGGCCGGGACCCTCGCCGCGCCCGGCCACCGGGGCCCGGCACCGGCGGCGCACCCGCCGGTGCGATGATGGCGGGTGCGGGATCCCGTCCCGTGGGCCCGGAGGGCCGAATCACCCTGTGAGGAGCCCGAGATGGCGACCGGTTCCGAGGACGGCCCCGCGTCCCTCTACGGCCCCGTCTCGCTCGCCCTCGGCGTCCTGGCCCTGCTCGGCGCCGTGTTCGCCGGTTTCCTCGGGATCGCGATCCCGCTCCTGTCCGGCAGCCTCGCCGTCACCTTCGGCCTCCTCGGCCTGGGCCGGGGAGTCGCCCGGGGCCGGTGCGCCGTCGGTCTCGCCACCGGCGCGCTGGGCGTGCTCTACCCGGTCCTCCTCGTCGGCTTCCTGGGCGTCTGAGGGCCTGCGCGGCGTCGCGCCGGGGCCCCGCCGCGACGGCCGCTCGCGACGGCGGGCCGAGCCGTGTTCCGGCGCAGGGCCGCCTCCGGCGCGCGAAGGACCCGGCGGCCCCGGCGCCCGGTCCCGTCAGACCGGCGGTCCCCCGCCGTCCCGTCAGGCGTCGAGCGACCGGCCCATGAGCACGTCGTCGACGTACTTCCCGTCCAGCAGGAACTCCCCGGGCAGGACGCCCTCGACGGCGAAGCCCTCCGACGCGTACAGGGCGCGCGCGGGCGTGTTGTGGCCGAGGACGCGCAGGGTGATCCGGGTGGCGCCCCGGCGGCGGGCCTCGTCGCAGGCGGCGCGCAGCAGGGCGCGGGCGACGCCCCGGCCGCGGGCGGACTCGGCGACGGCGAGGCCCTGGATCTGCCGTACGTGGCGGTTGCAGGCGAGGGGGGTGGGGAAGCCGAGGCGGACGTACCCCACCGGGCCGTCGCCGGGGTCGGCGACGAGGTGGTCCTCCGGCCGGCGGTCGGCGTCGAAGAACGGGGCGAACGGCGGCCGGGGGCGGGGCAGCACGGCGTGGAGCGGCGACCAGGTCGCGCGGTCGAGCAGGCCGAGGGCCTCGGCGTCGCCGGGCCGCGCGGGGCGGATCGGGGGCGGGCTCATGGCCGTCACTGTGCCACGGGTGCAGGATGTGGTCATGCCCCTTCCCCCGCAGTCCCNNNCNCCCCCCGCCGCCGGATCGCCGTCACCGGTGCGAGCGGCCTGATCGGTTCCGCCCTGGTGCGCTCGCTGCGCGCGGACGGGCACGAGGTCGTGCGGCTGGTGCGGCGCCCCGCGCGGGGCGCCGGCGAGGTGGAGTGGGACCCGAAGCGGCAGTACGTGGACACGGCCGGGCTCGTCGGCTGCGACGCGGTGGTGCACCTGGCGGGCGCCGGGGTGGGCGACCGGCGCTGGTCGGAGGCGTACAAGAGGGAGATCCGCGACAGCCGGGTGCTGGGCACGGCCGCCGTCGCGGAGGCGGTGGCGTCGCTGGACGCACCGCCGGAGGTACTGGTCTGCGGGACGGCCCTCGGGTACTACGGCGACACCGGCACGCGCGCGGTGGACGAGTCGGCCCCGCCCGGCGACGGGTTCCTGCCGTCGGTGTGCGTGGAGTGGGAGGAGGCGGCCGCGGCGGCCGAGGAGGCGGGCGTCCGCGTGGCGTACGCCCGCACGGGCCTGGTGGTGGCCGCGCGGGGCGGGGCGTGGGGCGGCTGTNCCCGNNCNGCCCCGCGCGGGGCTGGGCGGGCGGCTGGGGGACGGGCGGCAGTACTGGAGCTTCATCGCGCTGCACGACGAGGTGGCGGCGCTGCGGCACCTCGTCGACACCCCGGACCTGGCGGGGCCGGTGAACCTGACGGCCCCGGAGCCGGTCACCAACCGGGAGGTGACGGCCGCGATGGGCCGCGTCCTGCGCCGTCCGGCGGTCCTCCACGTCCCGGCGCCGGCCCTCCGCCTGGCCCTGGGCGACTTCGCCCACGACGTCCTGGGCAGCCAGCGGGTGCTGCCGCGCCGCCTGCTGGAGTCGGGGTTCCGCTTCGCCTTCCCGACGGTGGAGTCGGCGATCCGCGCCGCCCTCTAGGCTCCTCCCCCGGCCCGGCGGCGGGGTTCCGGGCCGGGCCGGGAGCGGCGCCCCGGCTCGTTTCCGGCCCCTCGCCCTCCCCGGGCCCGTGCCCGGGCGCTCCACCGGACGCCGACGCGGCCCCGCGGCGCGGGCGGGGCGACCTCGCCGTTCTCCNNCNCCACTCTCTCNNAGGGCGGNCCGCAGGGGNGCCTCCCCGCNNNCCCGCGGCCCGCCCGGCGCCCGGCGGCGCGTGGCCGGAGTAGCACACCCGTGCGACCTCCGTGCTTCGGTGCTCCCCCGTGCGCGCGACTCCCCCTACCGGCCGGTAGACCTACGCTCTGGTGCCGCACCAGGTGTCCCGGCCCCGTACGGGGGTATTCCGAGGCCCGTCCGGGGCATGAGCCGCCCACGCACCGAACCGTCACCCGGGGAGGGTCACGTGCTCAGTACCGCAGACCACGCGGACGTCGTCGTCGTCGGGGCCGGGCTCGCGGGCCTGGCCGCGGCCCACCACCTGACCGCCGCCGGACTGACCGTGCGGGTCCTGGAGGCCGCCCCGGAGGTCGGCGGGCGGATGGCCACCGACCACGTCGACGGGTTCCGCCTCGACCGCGCCAGCCCGCTGCTCAACACGTCGTACCCGGAGCTGCGCCGCTTCGCCGGCGCGGACTCCGGCACCCTGCGGCTCTTCCAGCCGGGGGTGCTGGTGCACGGCGCCGGCCGGCTGTACCGCACCGGCGAGGTCCGGGGCGGTCCGCGATCCGCGCTGACCCGGGCGCTGGCGGGCGGCCCGCGCCCGCTGGACCAGGCCCGCCTCGGCGCGTCGCTCGCCCGCCTCGCCGACACCCCCACGGACCGGCTGCTGGCCCGCCCGGAGCGCCCCGCGTCGGAGGCCCTGGCGGGCCGCGGGCCGTCGTCGCGGGCGGCCACGGCGTTCCTCCGGCCGCTGCTGGGCGCCCTGCTCGGCGACCCCGACCTGACCACCTCCAGCCGGTGCGCCGACCTGGCCCTGCGCGGGTTCGCCCGGGGGCGGCTGTGCGTCCCCGCGGGCGGGGCGGCACGGCTGCCGGAGCGGATGGCGCAGGCGCTGCCCGCCGGGACGGTCCGCACGGGAGTGCGGGTCGAGGAGGCGTCGATCAGCCGGGTGGCCACGGCGGAGCACGGGGAGTTCACCTGCCGGTCGCTGGTCGTGGCGACGGGGGCGCGGGCCGCCGCGGAGCTCCTGCCGGGACTGCGGGTGCCGGCGTTCCACCCGGTGACGGTCCTCCACCACGCCGCGCCCGCCGCGCCCCTGGCGGCACCGGCGCTGCTGCTGGACGCGGACCGGTCGGGCCCGGTGTCGCACACGGCGGTGATGAGCGAGGTGGACCCGGCGCGGGCGCCGCGCGGCCGGGCGCTGGTCACGTCCACGGTGCTCGGCACGCCCCCGGACGACCTGGACGCCCGGGTGCGGCGGCACCTGGCGGCGCTGTACGGCACGGGGACGGCGGACTGGGAGCTCCTCGCGGTGCGGCACGACCCGGAGGCCGTGCCGGCCATGCCCGTCCCGCACGACCTGCGGCGCCCGGTGCGGCTGCTGGCGGGCCTGTACGTGTGCGGCGACCACCGGGACGTGAGCTCCCCGCAGGGGGCGCTCCACTCGGGCCGCCGCGCGGCCCAGGCGATCCTCCAGGACTTCGGCCTCCCGGTCGAGGAGGCGTCCACGCGCGCCGAGGCCGCGTAGCCGGGCGGCGGGCGGGGCCCCTCTGGCGGGAGGGGCCCCGCGGGCCGCCCGGGGCGGCGGGCGCGTTCGTCAGTCCCGCGCCGCCGTGCGCTCGCGGTACGCGCGGACCGGCGGGGCGTCGCGGTGGGCGTCCAGGCGGCGCTCGAAGTCGCGGACGTACTCCACCGCGCGGGCCGAGCGCATCTCGGCGGCCTGCCGCGCCGCCTCCAGGCCCAGCGCGCACGCCTGCTCCAGCTCGCCGAGGGCGAGGCGGGCCGTGGCCAGGACGACGCGGCAGAGCGTACGGCTGCGCGCGTACCCGGGCGCGTACGCCTGGAGCGCGCGTTCCGCGTACTGCGCGGCGGCCCGGTACTGCCGCAGGTCCCGGTGGCAGTGGGCGAACTCGTCCGCCAGCCGCGCCTCGTCGAAGGAGCGCGCCCAGGACGGCACCTCCTCGCCGGAACGGGCGCCCTCCAGCGCCCGCTCGGCGCGCACCAGCGACGAGGTGCACGCCCGCGCCTCCCCCAGCAGGGCGTGGCCCCGCGCCTCCGCCGCGTGCAGCAGCGCCTGGACGACGGGGGGCGCCGACGAGCCGACGCCCTGCTGGGCGACGCGCGCCAGCTGCACGGCCTCCCGGCCGTGTCCCAGGTACACCGCCTGGCGGCCCATCGTGGCGAGGACGTACGAACCGTACGCCCGGTCCCCCGCCGCCTGGGACAGCCGCAGGGCCTGCACGAAGTACCGCTGGGCCAGCCCGTGCGCGGCGATGTCGTACGCCGTCCAGCCGGCCAGCCGGGTCAGGTCGGCGACCGCGCCGAACAGCCGCCGCCCGACGGAGTCGCCGTAGCCGCCGCGCAGCATGGGCTCCGCCTCGTGCTCCAGGTACCGGACGAGGGCCTGCCGGGCATGGCCGCCGCCGTGCGCGTGGTCCAGCGTGCGGAACAGCTCGCACACCGAGTGGAGCGCCGCGACGTCCCCGGCGGTGACGCGCTGCCCCGCCCCGCCCTCGGTGCCGCGCGGACGCGGCGGGGAGAAGGAGGCGGCGCCGGCCGGGCGCGCCGGGGTCCCGCAAGGCGGCTCGGCCGGGCGGGCGGCGCCGGGAGCGCCCCGGCCGGTACGGGCC
>NZ_CP095474.1:1669034-1696978 GCF_023614315.1 Streptomyces sudanensis
CCCCTGCGCCGGGACCCGCCCGCCCGCCGGGGGCGCGGCGGCCGGGCCCCCGGCGGGCGGCGGCTCCTCGCGGCCGACGTGCTCGTCGGCGCGGCCGATCAGCCAGTCCCGGCTGGGGACGACCAGTCCCGCCGGGGTGAAGGCGATCTTCCGCAGTTCGGCGTGGCTGCCGGAGTCCTTGCGCCACAGCCCGCCGACGATGTCGACGGCCTCCTCGGGCGTGGCGGCGAACTCCAGGCCCGCGTACACGGGCGCGCAGGAGTCGAGGCCGAGGTCCTGGGCGGACAGGCGCCGGCCGAGGCGCCGGGTGAAGACCTCGGCGATCAGTGCGGGGGTGGTGCCGCGCGGCTGCTGCCCGCGCAGCCAGCGGGTGACGGAGGTCTTGTCGTAGCGCAGGTCGAGTCCGTGCTCGAGGCCGAGCTGATCCACCCGTCTGGCGAGACCTGCGTTGGAGAACCCGGCTTCCGCGATCAGCGCGGCGAGCTGGCGGTTGGGGGTGCGCTGCGGGGGTCGATCCGTCATCAGCTGTGCGGTCTCCTGCCTTCCGGGCCGGGGTCAGCCCCCTGGGGACGGCGCGAATGTAACCGGCGTGACCACCGCCCCCGTCGCCTTCGCCCCACATTCATCCGATCGTGTGAGGATCGAATCCGGTCCTGACGTCCGGGGTCTCCTCCGGCGCCCCGCGCCGCACCGGTGCCGCCCTCCCGGAACCCGCCCGGCCCGGCCCGCGCCGGCCGCCGTACAGTTGCAGGGGCGCGGGAGGCGCATTTCTAGGGAGACGGTGCCGTGAGCGAGCTGCGATTCGTCCATCTGGGGTTCGGCGAGGACGCCGTGGAGTACCTGGACGCCTGGGAGAGGCAGCGCGAGGTCCACGCCGCCCGCTTCGCGGACGAGGTGCCGGACACCTGCCTGCTGCTGGAGCACCCGCCCGTCTACACGGCGGGGCGGCGCACCGAGGACAGCGAGCGCCCGCTGGACGGCACGCCCGTCGTGGACGTGGACCGGGGCGGCAAGATCACCTGGCACGGCCCCGGCCAGCTGGTGGGCTACCCCATCCTGAAGCTGCCCCGCCCGGTGGACGTCGTCGCGCACGTGCGGCGCCTGGAGGAGGCGCTGATCCGCACGGCCGCGGAGTTCGGCCTGGAGACGACCCGCGTCGAGGGCCGCAGCGGCGTGTGGGTGCTGGGCGACCCGGTCGAGGAGCGGCCGTCGCCCGGCGGGCTGTCGCTGGACTTCGACCCGCGGCTGCACGACGAGGAGTTCGACCCGCGCCTGAGCGGCCCCGAGTACGCCCCGTCCAACGCCGGCCAGCGCCGGGAGGACCGCAAGCTGGCGGCGATCGGCATCCGCGTCGCCAAGGGCGTCACGATGCACGGCTTCTCGTTCAACGTGAACCCGGACAACACCTGGTTCGACCGCATCGTGCCGTGCGGCATCCGCGACGCGGGCGTGACGTCGCTGGCGAACGAGCTGGGCCGCGAGGTGACGATCGCCGAGGTGCTGCCGGTGGTGGAGCACCACCTGAGGGACGTGCTGGGGAACGCCGAGCTCCGGCCGCGCGCGGTCGACCGGACGCCGGAGCCCGCCGGGGCGCCGGAAGGGGCGCCGGCCGCCTGACCGCCCCGGCCCCNCCCNNGNNCCCGGGGCGCCCCCTCCGGCCGGGGTCCGGCCGGATGCGTGGCCGCACTTTTTCCGGGCGTACCCTGGTGTTCGCCGAAGAATCGAAGCCGTAGGAGCCAGCCGTGTCCGCAGTCACACCCGACGGACGCAAGATGCTGCGCCTGGAGGTCCGGAACAGCCAGACCCCCATCGAGCGCAAGCCCGAGTGGATCAAGACTCGGGCGAAGATGGGCCCCGAGTACAACCAGCTGCAGAAGCTCGTCAAGAGCGAAGGGCTGCACACGGTCTGCCAGGAGGCGGGCTGCCCGAACATCTTCGAGTGCTGGGAGGACCGCGAGGCGACGTTCCTCATCGGCGGCGACCAGTGCACGCGGCGCTGCGACTTCTGCCAGATCGACACGGGCAAGCCGCAGGCCCTCGACCGCGACGAGCCGCGCCGCGTGGGCGAGTCCGTCGTGGCGATGGACCTGAACTACGCCACGATCACCGGCGTCGCGCGCGACGACCTGGAGGACGGCGGCGCCTGGCTGTACGCGGAGACGGTGCGGCAGATCCACGCGATGACCGCGGACCGCGAGGGCGGCCACACCAAGGTCGAGCTGCTGATCCCCGACTTCAACGCGGTCCCGGAGCAGCTGGCCGAGGTCTTCTCGTCCCGCCCCGAGGTGCTGGCGCACAACGTCGAGACGGTGCCCCGCATCTTCAAGCGGATCCGCCCCGGCTTCCGCTACGAGCGGTCGATGGAGGTCATCACGCGCGCCCGCGAGGCCGGCCTGGTGACCAAGTCGAACCTGATCCTCGGCATGGGCGAGACCCGCGAGGAGGTCGGCGAGGCGCTGCGGGACCTGCACGAGGCCGGCTGCGAGCTGATCACCATCACCCAGTACCTGCGCCCCTCCGTGCGCCACCACCCGGTGGAGCGCTGGGTGAAGCCGCAGGAGTTCGTGGAGCTGAAGGAGGAGGCCGAGCAGATCGGCTTCTCCGGAGTGATGTCGGGCCCGCTGGTCCGCTCCTCCTACCGCGCGGGCCGGCTGTTCCAGCAGGCGATGGAGGCCCGCGGCGCCTCGGCGGAGACCGCCCCGGCGGTGTGACGTCCGGCACGGCCCGGTGCCCGGTCGTGCGCTTCCGCGCAGGTGGACGCCTGCCGGACGGCGTACGGCGGGCGCCGGGCCGTCGTCGTCGTTTGACCGGCCGGACGTGCGCTGGTAACACCAGTGGGTGACGATGGCCGTACGCACCGTGCGGGGCCGTCGGCACGGCCCCGCNGGCGCGGCCCGGCCGGCACGCCGGCCCGGTCCGCCCGGCTCCGCCCACCGCGCAGCAGCAGCGCCAGGGGGACATCGAGATGCAGGCCCCGAGTCAGCAGGCACCCGCCCTCCCGTCGTCCGTCACCGACGCCCTGCGCGCCGTCGAGGCGCTGCTGCTGCGCGGTGGGCAGCGGACCGCCCGGCGCAACGCCTGGACGTCCGTGCTGGAGGACCGGCGCAGGGCCCGTGCCCGGATCGAGGCGCAGCACGTACTGGAGGCCGCCGCGAGCCGGGCGCCGTCGGAGACGTAAACTTCTGAGCATGGCGAGGAAGTCGAATTCAGACAGCGGTGACGCCGCTGCGAACCCCGGGCGACTGAAGCAGATCGCTCTGACGTACAAGATGACCCGGCGGAGCGACCCGAAGGTCGGCCTGGTCGTCGCCGCCGTGGGAATCGTCGTGTTCGGCGCCCTCCTCGCGATCGGCTTCCTGATCGGGCACCCGGTCTACCTGGGCATCCTGGGCTTCGTGCTGGCCTTCCTCGCGATGGCGATCGTCTTCGGGCGGCGGGCCGAGCAGGCGGCCTTCGGGCAGATGGAGGGCCAGCCGGGCGCGGCCGCCGCCGTCCTGCAGAACGTGGGGCGCGGCTGGACGACCACGCCGGCGGTCGCCGTGAACCGCAGCCAGGACGTGATCCACCGCGCGGTCGGCCGCCCCGGCATCGTGCTGGTCGCCGAGGGCAACCCGAACCGGCTCAAGAGCCTGCTCGCGGCCGAGAAGAAGCGGATGGCGCGCATCCTGGTGGACGTGCCCGTGCACGACATCATCGTCGGCGACGGCGAGGGCCAGGTGCCGCTGCGGAAGGTCCGCACGACGATGCTGAAGCTGCCGCGCGTGCTGACCGCGGCGCAGGTGACGGCGGCGAACGACCGGCTGCGGGCCATGGGCGACCTGATGAGCAACATGCCCCTGCCGAAGGGCCCCATGCCCAAGGGCATGCGGATGCCGCGCGGCGGGAAGCTCCGCTGACACGAGCCGGCCCGACGGGGGCCGGACGGACGAGGAGGGGCGGCCGGTGCGGCCGCCTCTCCGGCGTTCCCCCGCCCGCCGTCTTCGGCGTCCGTGTCACATCGTCCGCACCTGTACGGCGCGGGCGAGCCGGTCGTGGAGGCCCCGGCCGTCGCGGTCCCAGACCAGGGCGGGGACGGCGAGGCAGAGCAGCGCGGTGCGCAGGACGGCGCGGCCGAAGCCGAGCCGCCGGCCGTCGTCGGCGATGACGCGCAGGCCGAGGAGGCGCTTGCCGGGGGTGCAGCCGATGGTGCCGACGGTGAGGACGCCGAGGAGGAACAGCACGCCGAGGGCCCAGTTGCCCGCCGCGTTCCAGTCGCCCCGGGTGATCAGCCCGTACGCGATGAGCATGCAGAGGGACCAGTCGACGAAGATCGCGCCGAAGCGCCGCCCCAGCGGGGCGATGGAGCCGGGGCCCGTCTCCGGCAGGCCGAGCCGTTCGCCCCGGTAGCCGAAGTCGGCCCCCATCTCCTCGGCCGCCGCGCGCGGCCCGGAGAGCCATGATCCGATCACTCGCCTGTCGTCCACCCCTCCACGGTACTGGGCCCACCCGCGGTCACCGCGGGCCGGGGGGCCGTCGGGAGGCGTGGGGCACCGCCGCCCGGTGGGCCGCGGAAGCCATCGGTTAACTTGGTCGAAACAAACGGGTCACGCCCGAGAAATCCCCCGTACCTATGGTCGGGTCCAGCGTGGGCCGCCGCACCGGCCGCACGAACGAGCCGCAACCCCGCCCTCCCCCGGGTGGGAGGAGGAGGAGTTGGATGTTCCAGAACGCCGACGAAGCCCAGAAGTTCATCGCGGACGAGGACGTCAAGTTCGTCGACGTCCGGTTCTGCGACCTGCCGGGTGTGATGCAGCACTTCACCATCCCGGCGAAGGCCTTCGACCCGGCCGAGGAGCTGGCCTTCGACGGTTCGTCGATCCGCGGTTTCCAGGCCATCCACGAGTCCGACATGGCCCTGCGCGCGGACCTGTCGACGGCGCGTCTCGACCCGTTCCGCCGGGACAAGACGCTGAACATCAACTTCTTCATCCACGACCCGATCACGGGCGAGCAGTACAGCCGCGACCCGCGCAACATCGCGCGGAAGGCGGAGGCGTACCTCGCCTCCACCGGCATCGCCGAGACGGCGTTCTTCGGCCCGGAGGCGGAGTTCTACGTCTTCGACTCCGTCCGCTTCAACACCTCCGCCAACGAGGGCTTCTACCACATCGACTCCGAGGCGGGCGCCTGGAACACCGGCGCGGTCGAGGACAACCGCGGCTACAAGGTCCGCTACAAGGGCGGCTACTTCCCCGTCCCGCCGGTCGACCACTTCGCCGACCTGCGCGCGGAGATCTCCCTGGAGCTGGAGAAGTCGGGCCTGCAGGTCGAGCGCCAGCACCACGAGGTGGGCACCGCCGGCCAGGCGGAGATCAACTACAAGTTCAACACGCTGCTGGCCGCCGCCGACGACCTGATGCTCTTCAAGTACATCGTGAAGAACGTCGCGTGGCGCAACGGCAAGACGGCGACCTTCATGCCGAAGCCGATCTTCGGCGACAACGGCTCGGGCATGCACGTCCACATGTCCCTGTGGCAGGGCGGCTCCCCGCTCTTCTACGACGAGCAGGGCTACGCCGGCCTGTCGGACATGGCCCGCCACTACATCGGCGGCGTCCTGAAGCACGCCCCGTCGCTGCTGGCCTTCACCAACCCGACGGTCAACTCGTACCACCGCCTGGTGCCGGGCTTCGAGGCGCCGGTGAACCTGGTGTACTCGCAGCGCAACCGCTCGGCCGCGATGCGCATCCCGATCACCGGGGCGAACCCGAAGGCCAAGCGCGTGGAGTTCCGCGCCCCGGACCCGTCCTCCAACCCGTACCTGGCCTTCTCGGCCCTCCTCCTCGCGGGCCTGGACGGCATCAAGAACAAGATCGAGCCGGCGGAGCCGATCGACAAGGACCTGTACGAGCTGGCCCCGGAGGAGCACGCGGGCGTCGCCCAGGTCCCGACCTCCCTCCCCGCGGTCCTGGAGGCCCTGGAGGAGGACAACGAGTACCTCCAGGCGGGCGGCGTCTTCACGTCCGACCTGATCGAGACGTGGATCGACTACAAGCGCACCCACGAGATCGCCCCGATCCAGCTCCGCCCGCACCCGCACGAGTTCGAGCTGTACTTCGACCTGTAGGCCGCGGGCCCGGCCCGTGCGCCGGACCGTCCACGAGGGCCGCCACCCCGGTGAGGGTGGCGGCCCTCGGCGTCGCGCCGGGCGCCCGCCGGAAGGGCGGGGCGGGCGACCGGAGCGTGGTGGGCGAGGGGGTCCGGCGGGGACAGGGCGCCGCCCGCTCCGCCGGACCGCCGGCCGGTCAGTGGGCGGAGCGGATCAGCGAGCGGACCATGCGGCACGTGGTGTCGGACGGGGGGCGTATGTCGAGGTCCCGGGCCGCGGCGCGGATCGTCTCGTCGTCGGCCCCGGAGGCCGCGTACACGCCCGAGTCGAGCAGGGCGATCGCGAGGCGCATGGCCTTCAGGTGGCGGTTGTGGGACACGTACCACTCGCGCGGCCGGCCGGCCGGGAGCGGCTTCTTCCGCAGGGGCTTCCAGGGTTCGAGCGGCAGTGGCGTGACGGTGGCGACGGCCATCGGCGACCTCCCGGTGCGGGGTGTGAAGGCCCTCGCGGACCCTCACCGACTGCTTCGATTCTACCGAGCGGGACTGACAGACGCCCCTGGCCAGAGGGGGTCCGAGGGCTCCGCGGGGGTACGGTGTGCGGCATGGAGATCTGGATCAATCCCGCCTGTTCCAAGTGCCGCGGCGCACTGGAGATCCTCGACGCGGAGGGCGCCGACTACACGGTCCGCCGGTACCTCGAGGACGTGCCGTCCGCCGACGAGATCCGCGACGTCCTCGGCCGGCTCGGCCTGGAGCCGTGGGAGATCGCCCGTACCCAGGAGGCGGACGCGAAGGAGCTGGGGATGCGGGACTGGCCCCGTGACGCGGCGTCCCGCGACCGGTGGATCGAGGCGCTCGCCGCCCGTCCGAAGCTCATCCAGCGGCCCCTCATCACCGCCGACGACGGCACGGCGGTCGTCGGCCGGTCCGAGGAGGCCGTACGGGAGGCCCTCTCCCGGTCGTAGGCGGTACCTGCAGGTCGGCGGTCCGGGCGGCGGCGTCCGCCCGGGGCGCCGGACCGCCGGGCGCGGAGACCCGCGCGGCGGCCGGGCCCGGCCCTCNCCCCCGCCCCGTGGACGCGGCGGTCCGCCGGCGGTCCGCCGAAATCTCCGGGGCCGGATCGGCGGCGCCCGGCGCCGGGACACCGGTACGGAGGGAAAGGGCGCGAGGCGGGCCCGGCCGGTGGACGGCGGCCGGGCGCCGCGGCGTGCGCCGCGGGGCGGTACCGGCGAGCGGGCGTGATCATGACCGAAACCCGCTCCTCGCGGACGGAAGTCCCGCTTCCGGCTGTTCCACCGGTAGCGGAAGTGCTGCGCAGGATGGGGACAGCGGGGCAGAGTCGGAGTCATGAGGCTTCTGATCCTGGGCGGTACGGAGTTCGTGGGGCGCGCCGTGGCCGAGACCGCGCTCGCCCGTGGCTGGGAGGTGACGGTGTTCAACCGGGGGCGGCACGAGCCGCCTCCCGGCGCGGTGGCGCTGCGCGGTGACCGGGCGGCGCCGGACGGGACGGGCCTGTCCGCGTTGCGCGGGGGCGCGTGGGACGCGGTCGTCGACACCTGGTCGGGCGCCCCTTCGGCGGTGCGGGACGCGGCCCGGCTGCTGGCGGGGCGGGCGGGCCGGTACGCCTACGTGTCGAGCTGCTCGGTGTACGAGTGGCCGCGGGTGGCCGAACTGCGCGAGGACAAGCCGGTGGTGGAGGCGTCTTCGGACGACGGGGACGACGTGCCCTACCCGCGCGCCAAGCGGGGCGGGGAGCTGGCGGCGGTCGGGGCGTTCGGCCCGGAGCGGACGCTGCTGGCGCGGGCGGGACTGATCCTGGGGCCGTGGGAGAACGTGGGCCGGCTGCCGTGGTGGCTGAACCGGATCGCGCGCGGCGGGCCGGTCCTCGCGCCGGGACCGCGCGACCTGCCGTTGCAGTACGTCGACGTGCGGGACCTCGCCGCGTGGCTGCTGGACGGCCTCGGAGGCGGACTGGCCGGGCCGTACGACCTGGTGAGCCGGCCGGGGCACGCGACGATGGGGGGACTGCTGGACGCCTGTGTCCGGGCGACCGGTTCGGACGCCGAACTGCGCTGGACCCCGCCCGACCGGATCCTCGCCGCCGGTGTCGAGCCGTGGACGGGACTGCCCGTGTGGGTCCCGCCGGGCGAGGCGCACGACGCGATGCACGGCATCGACGTGGGCAAGGCCCTCGCCTCCGGTCTGCGGTGCCGTCCCGTCGAGGAGACCGTCGCCGACACCTGGGCGTGGCTGCGCGGCCTCGGCGGCGAGGCCCCGCAGCGGGCGGACCGGGACCCGGTGGGCATCACCCCGGAGTTGGAGGCGAGGGTCCTCGGGGCGTAGGGGCGGGTCCGGGCCGCGGTGGGTGCCGCCGTCGCGGACCCGGCGGCGGCCCGGGCGGAGGCGGACCGGATGGGGGCGGACCCGATCGGGGCGGACGGACGGCGGGGCGCCGCCGGGCGGCTGCCGGCGGCCGCGGCGGGGCGTCCGGGTGGAGCCGGCCGGGCGNCCGGGGACGNNGGACGCGGNNCGGCGCCCCGCGCCGATCGGCCCCGGGCGCTGGACCCCGGGCGCCGGGCCCAGGGCGCCGGGCCCGGCCGGGGTCCCTAGGGCAGCAGGAGCCAGTCGGCGCAGAGGGCGGTGAGGAGGCCCGTGCCGAGGAGCCAGGTGCCCAGGCGGGTGCGGCCGTGGCGGCTGAGCTCGATCACCACGCCGCACAGGATCATCGCCAGTCCGTACACGCCGACGACCAGGACCGAGGTCCGGCTCGCCAGGCGCAGCGCGAGGACGGCGGCGAGGGCGACCAGCAGGACCGTCGCGACGACGATCCGCAGCCGGCGTGCCTGGCGCGGGGTCAGGCCGTCGCGGGGCTGCTCGGGCGCGTCGTCCCCGGCGGGCTCCGGCGCCGCCTCCGGGGTGTCCGGCGCGTCCGCCGCGCCGGGGGGGTCCTGGTCCGCTGTGGTCATGTCCGGGAGCGTAACGGACCGTGTGGCCGCCGCTGTTGGAAGGGCCGCCTCCGGTCGCTCGCACGACGCCCGGGCGTACGGGCGGCGAAGGGCGCGGACGGGGTGCGGCTCCGGGTGCGCGGCAGCGCGCGGGGCGGCGTCCGGAGTCCGGGCGGCCCCGGCGGTCAGCGGAGCGGGGCCGCCGTGGAGCCGCGGACCACCAGTTCCGGCTGGAAGACGAACTCCGTGCGCTGGACCGGGTTCCCCTCGACCTCCTCCAGCAGCGTGTCCACCGCCGCCGTCGCCATCGCCCGCACCGGCTGCCGCACGGTCGTCAGGGGCGGGTCGGTGAAGGCGATCAGCGGGGAGTCGTCGAAGCCGACCACCGACACGTGCGACGGCACGTCCAGGCCGCGGGCGCGGACCGCGCGGACCGCGCCGAGGGCCATCAGGTCGCTGCCGCACACGATGCCCGTGCAGCCCCGGTCCAGCAGGGCGCTCGCCGCCGCGTGGCCGCCCTCCACGCCGAACAGGGTCGGCCGGACGTACTCCTCGGCGCGTTCGCGTTCCACGCCCAGCGCCCGGTGGAGCGCGGAGACGAAGCCCTCGGTCTTGCGGCGGGAGGGGACGTACCGGGCGGGGCCGACGGCGAGGCCGATGCGCTCGTGGCCCAGCTCCGCCAGGTGGCGCACGGCCATGCGGGCCGCGGCCCGGTCGTCGCACGAGACGAAGTGGGCGTCGACGCGCTCGTCGAAGCCGTTGACGAGGACGAACGGGACGCCGCGTGCGGCGAGCCGCGCGTACCGGGAGGGGTCGGCGGAGGTGTCGGCGTGCAGGCCGGACAGGAACACGATGCCGGTGACGCCGCGCTCCTCCAGCTGCTCGACCAGCTCGTCCTCCGTGGCGCCGCCCGGCATCTGCGTGCACAGCACCGGCGTGTACCCGTGGCCGGCCAGGACCTGCTCGACGACCTGGGCGAACGCGGGGAAGATCGGGTTGGTCAGCTCGGGGAGGATCAGCCCGACGAGGCCGGCGCTGCGCTGCCTGAGCCGCAGGGGACGCTCGTAGCCGAGGACGTCGAGCGCGGCGAGCACCCGGTGGCGGGTGGGGCCCGCGACGCCCGCCCGGCCGTTGAGGACCCGGCTGACGGTCGCCTCGTTCACCCCGGCCTGGGCCGCGAGGTCCGCGAGCCGCGGGGCGCCGGCGGCCGGATCGCCGGCGCCCCGCGGCGGGGGGACGGTCACACCGCCCACCAGGCGGTCGTGTCGGCGGGCAGTTCGGCCGTGCCGTCCCCGCCGGCGCGGACCGGTTCGCTGGAGAGCAGCAGTCGGCCGGGCGCGGGGAGGCGGACCGGTTCGCCGGTGGTGTTCGCGGTGCACGCGAACCCGTCGCGGCGGAACGCCAGGACGCCCGCGGGTGCCTCCAGCCACTCCACCGCCTCGCCCGCGCCGAGGCCCGGGTGCTCGCGGCGGACGCGCAGGGCGGTGCGGTACAGCTCCAGGGTGGAGCCGGGCACGCCGGTCTGCGCCTCGACGCTCAGGGCGCCCCAGCCGGCGGGCTGCGGCAGCCAGCTCCCGCCCGGGCCGAAGCCGTACGAGGGGCCCTCGACCGTCCACGGGATGGGGACGCGGCAGCCGTCGCGGAAGCCGTCCTGGCCGGAGGCGCGGAAGAACGACGGGTCCTGGCGGACCTCGTCCGGCAGGTCGGTGACGTCGGGCAGGCCGAGCTCCTCGCCCTGGTAGACGTAGGCGGAGCCGGGCAGGGCCAGCATCAGCAGGGTGGCGGCGCGGGCGCGGCGCAGGCCCAGTTCGCGGTCGCCGGGCTCGCGCAACTGGGTGCCCAGGCCGGGCGGGTTGGCGAAGCGGGTGGCATGCCGGGTGACGTCGTGGTTGGAGAGCACCCAGGTGGCGGGGGCGCCGACGGGACGCATCGCGGCGAGGGACGCGTCGACGACCTCGCGCAGTTCGTCCGCGTCCCAGGAGGTGGTCAGGTACTGGAAGTTGAACGCCTGGTGCATCTCGTCGGGGCGCACGTAGCGGGCGGTGCGCTCGACGGTGGGGGTCCACGCCTCGGCGACGAGGACGCGGTGGCCGGGGAGCCCCTCCGCGGAGGGCGAGGGGGAGTACTCCTCCAGGACCCTGCGCCAGTCCCGGTATATCTCGTGGACGCCGTCCTGGTCGAAGAACGGCGTCACCTCGCTGCCGAGGAGCTTCAGCTGGTCGTGGGTGCCGAGGTCGGGCAGGCCGGGTGCCTTGACGAGGCCGTGGGCGACGTCGACGCGGAACCCGTCGACGCCCATGTCGAGCCAGAACCGCAGGACGGAGCGGAACTCGTCGTGGACGGCGGGGTGGTCCCAGTTGAAGTCGGGCTGCTCGGGGGCGAACAGGTGCAGGTACCACTCGCCGTCGGCGACGCGGGTCCAGGCGGGGCCGCCGAAGACGGACTCCCAGTCGTTGGGCGGCAGTTCGCCGTCCCTCCCCCGGCCGGGGCGGAAGTGGTACCGCTCGCGCGACGGGGAGCCGGGGCCCTCGCGCAGGGCGCGCCGGAACCACTCGTGCCGGTCGGAGGAGTGGTTGGGGACGAGGTCGACGATGACGCGCAGGCCCAGCGCGTGGGCCTCGCGGACGAGCGCGTCGGCGTCGTGGAGGGTGCCGAACACGGGGTCGACGGCCCGGTAGTCGGCGACGTCGTACCCGGCGTCGGCCTGCGGCGAGGCGTAGAAGGGGCTCAGCCAGACGGCGTCGACGCCGAGGTCCCTCAGGTACGGCAGGCGGCTGCGGACGCCCTTGAGGTCGCCCATGCCGTCGCCGTCCGCGTCGGCGAAGCTGCGCGGGTAGACCTGGTAGATCACCGCTTCTCTCCACCAGCCGGTGTCCGTGCCGGCGGTCGGGGCGGCGGGGGCGGCGAGGTGCTGGGTCATGTCTTCCCTGGGTGGAGTGGGAGGNGCGGNGGCGGTGCGGCGAGGGGGCCGGCACCGCCGCTTCGGGGTGCGCGGGGGCGGGCTCAGCCCTTGGTGCCGCCCGCCGTGAGGCCGGCGACGAGGTTGCGCTGGACGAGGAGGAACACCAGGCCCGCCGGGACCGTGACGATCACGGCGGAGGCGGTGAGGTAGCCCCACTCGGCCTTGTGCTGGCCGATGAAGCTCTGCAGGCCCACCGAGAGGGTGAGCATCGAGTCGCTGGAGAGGAAGGCGCGGGCGAAGGCGACCTCCCCCCACGCGGTGAGGAACGAGTAGAAGGCGGTGACGGCGAGGCCCGGCTTCGCCAGCGGCAGGACCAGCCGGTAGAAGGTGCCGAACGGGGTGAGCCCGTCGACCCGGCCGGCCTCGTCGATCTCGTGCGGGATCGTGTCGAAGTAGCCCTTCATCATCCAGGCGCAGAAGGGCACCGACACGGAGCAGTAGGTGAGGATCAGGCCGAGGTACGAGTCGAGCAGGCCCAGGCCGCCGAGGATGTTGTAGAGGGCGACGATCAGCACGGCGACGGGGAACATCTGGGTGACGAGCAGCACCCACATCAGCGGCCGGTACCCGGGGAAGCGCATCCGGGAGATGGCGTACCCGGTGGAGGCGGCGATGAGGACGCCGATCAGCGTGGTGCCGGTGGCGACGAGCACCGAGTTGGCGAACCAGCGGGGGAACTCGGTCTCGGTCAGCACGTACGCGTAGTTGCCGGTCTCCAGGCCGCCCTCGGTGCTGGTGGGCCTGGTCCAGCCGTCCCGGCCGCGCAGCGAGACGAAGACCATGTACGCGATCGGGAAGACCGCGACGAGGGCCGCGGTGGCCAGCGCGGCGTGCAGCCCGGCCGAGGCGAGCGGGGAGCGCTCCCCGCGCCCGCGGGCCCCGCGGCGGGCCGCGCCGGGGCGGTCGGCGGCGCCCGCGCCCGTTCCGGCGCGGGCGGCCGGGGCGTCGTCGCGGGGTTCGGTCGCGGTGCTCATCGGGCGGCCTCCTGACGGTCGAGCATCCGGCGGTAGAGGACCGCGAAGACGAGGAGCATGGAGAGGATGAGGACGCCGTACGTGGCGGCGCCCGCGTAGTCGCGTACGGAGCCGAAGGCGAGCCGGTAGGCGTAGGTCACGAGGATCTCGCTGTGCAGGGCGTTCGCCTCGCCGAGCATCAGGTAGACGATCGGGAACATGTTGAATGTCCAGATGGTGCCGAGCAGGATCACCGTGGCGCTGACCGGGCGCAGGCCGGGCAGGGTGACGTGGCGGAACCGCTGCCAGGGGCTCGCGCCGTCCATCTCGGCGGCCTCGTACTGCTCGCCGGGGATGGCCTGGAGCCCGCCGAGGAGGGCGACCATCATGAACGGCACGCCGAGCCAGACGTTGACGCCGACGACGGCGACCTTCTGCGTGAAGGTGTCGCCGAGCCAGTCGACGGGGCCGACGCCGAGCTGCCCGAGGACGGCGTTGAAGACGCCGGACTCGGAGTTGTACATCATGCGCCAGACGTAGGTGGCGACGAAGGCCGGCACCGCCCACGGCAGGACGAGCAGCACCCGGTACAGGGAGCGGCCCCTGACCCTGCGGTTGAGCAGCAGGGCGAGTCCCAGGCCGATCGTGTAGTGGAAGAACACGCAGGACGCGGTCCACACGACGGTCCACAGGAGCTTGGGGTAGAACTCGCCGTCGGCGCCGGACAGCACCCGCAGGTAGTTGTCGAGGCCGACGAACCGGTAGGTGGCCGGGATCTCGGTCGCGCCGAGCTGCTTGGCGACGTTGAGCTCGTCGGCGTCGGTGAACGACAGGTAGATCCCCCGGCCCAGCGGATAGGCGATCAGCACGCCGATGACCAGCACCACCGGGAGCACCATGGCCCAGGCGTACCAGTGCCGGTCGTACGAGCGCTTCGCGCGGGCGAGCGGGCCGGGCCGGGCGGGGCGCCCGGTCGCGGCGGGGTCTGCTGCGGCGGGGTCTGCTGCGGCGGTCTTCACGGGGGTGCTCCTCCCTCGGTGCGTACGGGTCGGGCCCGGGCCGGCGGCCGCGTCCCCGCGGCGGCCGGCCCGGGCCGGGGGTCAGTCGACCGAGTACTCCTTGAGGGAGCCGATGTTGGTCTTCCACTTCTCGGCGGTGGTGTCGAGTCCCTTCTCGACGGTGGTGGCGCCCTTGAGGGTCTCGACGTACTGCTTGGTCCACTCGGTGAACATGTCGCTCACGCCGGAGACCGCGGGGCGCGCGGTGGAGTCGGCCAGGACCTCCTTGAAGGCGGCGCGGATCGGGTCGGCGACGACCTCGGCGGTGTAGGCGTCGTCGCGCGTCGGCAGGACGCCGGTCTCGGTGGCGGCGAACTCCTGCGACGCGGCGGAGGTCATGAACGCCACGAACTTCTGGGCGGCCTCCTTGCGGGGGGCGTCGGAGCCGTTGTAGACGACCAGGTTGTGGCCGCCGGTGGGGGTGCCGGCCTTGCCGGCGGAGCCCGCCGGGACCGGGGCGACGCCGAGGTTGTCCTTGTTCCTGAACGCCTTGCCGGTGAGGTCGTCGGCGGTGGACCACGGGCCGTTGACGACCATGGCGACCCTGCCGTCCTTGAAGGCGGCCTGCATGTTGCTGTAGCCGTCGGTGAAGTCCGGCTTGACGGCGGCGCCGCTCCTGATCAGGTCGACGGCGGTCCGGACGGCCTTCTGCCCGGCCGCGTCGTCGACGGTGATCTTCTTGGCGCCGGTGTCGAGCATGGCGCCGCCCTCGCCGTAGAGGAACGGCAGGGCGAAGTAGCTGTCGGGGTTGAGGTAGATGCCGTCGACGCCGGTCTTCCGCTTGATGGTCTTGGCGGCGGTGGACAGCTCGGCCCAGGTCTTCGGCGGCTGGACGCCGGCCTTCGCGAGGACGTCCTTGTTGTAGAGGAGCGCGAGGGCGTCGGTGACCTGCGGGACGCCGTACAGCTTCCCGTCGACCCTGGCGCCCTCGACCAGGTTCTTGTTGAAGGAGCCGATCTCCTTGACGGCGGGGGTGCCGTCGAGCGGGGCGAGGTACCGGTTCTCGGCGAGGCCGGCGGTCCAGCCGACGTCGGCGCGCAGCACGTCGGGGGCGTTGCCGGCCTGGGCTGCGGTCTTGTACTTCTGCTCCGCCTCGGCGAACGGGACGTTCTGGTACGTGACCTTGACGTCCTTGTGGGCGGCCTCGAACCTCTCGATCAGCTTCCGGTAGGTCGGGGCCTCGTTCGTGGCGTCCGAGGTGTCCCACCAGGTGATGGTGACCGGGCCGCCGGTCTTCGCCGTGTCCCCGCCGCCGCAGGCCGTCGCCACCAGGGCCACTCCCGCGACCAGCGCGGTGGCCGCTATGCCACGCCGCATGTGAACTCCTTCGACTGATCCCGGGGAAGACCGAGGCGGAGGGTCCCGTGACGGCCTGCCGCCTGCCGACCGCTCCTTCGCGGCGCCGGGCTGCCAGGAAGGTAACAGGGATGAAAACCGGCCGAAAGGCCTTGCGGAAGATTTCTGCAAGACGGGGAGGCCGTCGCGCCCGCACGCCCCTCCCGTCACTGTCGCCCCGGCCGCCCCTCCGGGTCAAAGGCGCTTCGCGGCGGCTCCGGGCGTTCCGGCGGCGGCCCCGCGCGCCCGGCACCCGGTTCGGAAGCCCCTGAAAGCGATGCAAGATCTTTCAGGCTGCTCTCGGGGGCGCCGCGCTCCGGGCGGGAGCCTCCAGGGGAAGCTCCCGCCGCCCGGACCGGCCTCGCCGGCCCGGACGAGGCGGGGCCGAGGACCCGCGCCGGCGGGGGGCGGTCGCGTGCGGCGGGGCCGGCGGCGTCGCGCCCCGCCCCTGGTGGGCAATCCGACGTGCGGCGGGTACAGTCCCACCACGTGACCGCGCGGCTGGCCGACATCGCAGCTCAGGCGGGGGTCAGCGAAGCCACAGTCAGCCGCGTGCTCAACGGCAGGCCCGGTGTGGCCGCGGCCACCCGCCAGTCCGTGCTGGCCGCGCTGGACGTGCTCGGCTACGAGCGGCCGGTGCGGCTGCAGCAGCGCAGCGCCGGGCTCGTGGGGCTCATCACGCCCGAGCTGGACAACCCGATCTTCCCGGCGCTGGCCCAGGTCATCGGGCAGGCCCTCACCCGCCAGGGGTACACGCCGGTCCTCGCCACGCAGACGCCGGGCGGGTCCACCGAGGACGAGTTGACCGGGATGCTCGTCGAGCGGGGCGTCTCCGGGATCGTCTTCGTCTCCGGCCTGCACGCCGACACGACCGCCGACACCGGGCGGTACGACCGGCTGCGCGGCCAGGGCGTGCCCTTCGTCCTGATCAACGGCTTCTCGCCGCACATCCGGGCGCCGTTCGTCTCGCCCGACGACCGGGCCGCGATGCGGCTCGCCGTCACCCACCTCGCCTCCCTCGGCCACACCGGGATCGGGCTCGCGGTCGGGCCGAAGCGGTTCGTGCCCGTCCTGCGCAAGATCGAGGGCTTCCGCGCCGCGATGCGGGAACGGCTCGGCCTCTCCCCGGAGGAGACCGAGGAGCTGGTCCGGCACTCCCTGTACACGCTCGAGGGCGGGCAGGCCGCGGCGGGCGCGCTCCTCGAACGGGGCTGCTCGGCGATCGTGTGCGCCAGCGACATGATGGCGCTCGGCGCGATCCGGGCCGCACGGCAGCGGGGGCTGCGGGTGCCCGGGGACGTGTCGGTGGTCGGCTTCGACGACTCCCCCCTCATAGCCTTCACCGATCCGCCCCTGACCACGATCCGGCAGCCGGTGCAGGCCATGGGGCAGGCGGCGGTGCGGGCGCTGCTGGAGGAGATCGGCGGAACGCCCGCCCCGCACGGCGAGTTCGTCTTCATGCCGGAACTGGTCGTACGCGGCTCGACGGCGCCGGGGCCCCAGGGCCGGGGGTCCTCCGGAGGACGGACCGCTGGTGGTGGAAATCCGTTTGAAGGATGATCGACCTGCAGGCCCTTTCTGGCAGACTCTCCGCTCATGGATGACAGGACTTCGACCACGTTGACAGGCCGTTCGGCGAGACGCCCGGCCGCGTGGCACCGGCTGCGCTCCCCGCGCCACCCGCGCATCTGGGTCGAGATCCTGCTCATCGCGGTCAGTTACGGCGTGTACTCGCTCATCCGCAACGCGGTGCCCGAGCAGAAGGCGCAGGCGCTGCGCAACGCCGACTGGATCTGGCGTGCCGAGCACAGCCTGGGCCTGGCCTTCGAGAAGACGGTCAACCACGCGGTGAACTCGGTGGACTGGCTCGTCGTGTCGATGAACTACTACTACGCGACGCTGCACTTCCTCGTCACCATCGGGGTGCTGGTGTGGCTCTACCGCTGGCACCCGGGCCGCTACGCGGCGATCCGCATGATCCTGTTCTCCACCACCGCCGTCGCCCTGCTCGGCTACTACCTGTACCCGCTCGCCCCCCCGCGGCTGATGGAGAGCGAGGACTTCGTCGACACGGTGCTGGTCCACCAGACGTGGGGCTCGATGGCCTCGGGCGACCTGAAGCAGATGTCGAACCAGTACGCCGCGATGCCGTCGATGCACATCGGCTGGTCCCTCTGGTGCGGGCTGGCGATATTCGCCCTCACCAGGGCCCCGTGGGCGCGGATCCTGGGACTGCTGTACCCGACGCTCACCCTGGTCGTGATCGTCGCGACCGCCAACCACTTCTGGCTGGACGCCGTCGGCGGCGTCCTCTGCCTCGGCTTCGGCCTCGGCCTGGTGTACGCCTGGTACGGGATGCCGCCGCACCGGCTGCCGCGGTACGTGCGCGGGCGCGGCGCGCGGGAGGGCGCCCCCGTGGCGGAACCGGTCGTCGTGCCCGCGCCCGGTATGGAGGGCCCCGTGGAGCCGGCGGCGCCCGCGGTGGGCGCGGCCCACGCCCCGTAGGGCGGGCGCGGCTCGGGCGCCGCGGGGCGGGCGCGGTTCAGGCGCCGCGGGGCGGGCGCGGTTCAGGCGCCGTAGAACAGCTCGTCCACCACGGCCCGGGCGCGGCGCGTCGTGCGCCGGTAGTCGTCCACCATCTCCCCGGCGTGGCCGGGCCCGTACCCCAGGTAGCGGCCCACGGCGGCCAGTTCCCGGGCGGCCGCCGGGAAGGTGTCCCCGGCGCGGCCCCGCACCAGCATCACGCCGTTGCGGACACGGGTGGCCAGCACCCACGCCTCGTCGAGGGTCCGCGCCTCCTCCTCGCCGATCAGCCCCGCGTCGAGGGCCGCGGCGAGCGCCTCGCGCGTCCCGGTCGTCCGCAGGCCGGGCACCTCGTGGCCGTGCCGCAACTGCATCAGCTGCACCGTCCACTCCACGTCGGACAGGCCGCCCCGGCCCAGTTTCGTGTGCAGGGTGGGGTCCGCGCCGCGCGGCAGCCGCTCGTTCTCCATCCGGGCCTTCAGCCGGCGGATCTCGCGCACGGCCGTCTCGTCGAGGCCCTTCGCCGGGTACCGGAGCGGGTCGATCATCTCGACGAACCGGCGGCCCAGGTCGGGGTCGCCCGCCATCGGCTGGGCCCGCAGCAGGGCCTGGCTCTCCCACACCCGCGACCAGCGCCGGTAGTACGCCTCATACGACTTCAGGGTGCGCACCAGGGGGCCGCTGCGGCCCTCGGGGCGCAGGTCGGCGTCGATCAGCAGGGGCGGGTCGGTGGTCGGCAGTTGCAGCAGGCGGCGCATCTCGGTGACGACCTTGTTCGCGGCGCGGGCCGCCTCCTGCTCGTCGACGCCGTCGCGCGGTTCGTGGACGAACAGCACGTCGGCGTCGGACCCGTAGCCCAGTTCGTTCCCGCCGAAGCGGCCCATGCCGACGACCGCGAAGCGGACGGGGAGGGTGTCGCCCCACCCGGCGCGCACGGCGGCGCGCAGGGCGCCGGCGACGGTGGCCGCGTTGAGGTCCGTGACGGCCCGCCCCACCCGGTCCACCAGCGCGCCCGCGTCCGCGTGGGCGGGCACCTCCTCGGTGCCGTACGAGGCGATGATGTCGGCGGCGGCGGTGCGGAACAGCTCCCGGCGGCGGACCCCGCGGGCCGCGGCCACCGCCTGCTCGGGGGTGTCGGCGCGGCCGACCGCCGCGAGGACCTCCGGTTCCAGGTGGTCGCGGCCGCGCGGCTCCAGCCCCTCCGGGTCGCCCAGGATCGCCACCGCCTCGGGTGCGCGCAGCAGCAGGTCGGGGGCGAGGCGCCCGGCGGACAGGACGCGCGCCAGGTTCTCGGCGGCGGCGCCCTCGTCGCGCAGCAGCCGCAGGTACCAGGGGGTGGCGCCGAGCGCGTCCGACACCTTGCGGAAGCCGAGGAGGCCGGCGTCGGGGTCGGCCGAGTCGGCGAACCAGCCCAGCAGCACCGGCAGGAGGGTGCGCTGGATGGCGGCCTTGCGGCTCACCCCCGACGACAGCGCCTCCAGGTGGCGCAGCGCCGCCGCCGGGTCCGCGTACCCGAGGGCCTCCAGCCGCTGCCCGGCCGCCGCGGGGCTGAGCCGGATCTCGCCGGGGGCGAGCTGGGCGACGGCGTCGAGCAGCGGGCGGTAGAACAGCTTCTCGTGGAGGCGCCGCACGGTGGAGGCGTGCCGCTTCCACGCCCGGTTCAGCTCCGCGACCGGGTCGGCGCGCATCCCGAGCGAGCGGCCCAGGCGGCGCAGGTCCTCCTCGGACTCCGGCACCAGATGGGTGCGGCGCAGCCGGTACAGCTGGATGCGGTGCTCCATGGCGCGCAGGAACCGGTACGCCTCGTCGAGCTGCGCGGCGTCGGCCCGGCCCACGTAGCCGCCGGCGGCGAGGGCGGCGAGCGCGTCGAGGGTGGTGCCGCTGCGCAGCGCCGGGTCGCTGCGGCCGTGGACGAGCTGGAGGAGCTGGACGGCGAACTCCACGTCGCGCAGGCCGCCCGGGCCCAGCTTCAGCTCCCGCTCCAGGTGGGCGGGCGGGATGTTGTCGACGACGCGGCGGCGCATCCGCTGCACGTCGGTGACGAAGTTCTCCCGTTCGGCGGCCTGCCACACCATCGGGGACAGCGCCCCGACGTACGCGGCGCCCAGCTCGGCGTCGCCGGCGACCGGGCGGGCCTTGAGCAGCGCCTGGAACTCCCAGGTCTTCGCCCAGCGCTGGTAGTAGGCGACGTGGCTGGAGAGGGTGCGCACCAGGGGGCCGTTGCGGCCCTCGGGGCGGAGGTTGGCGTCGACGGGCCAGATCACGCCCTCGACGGTGGTCTCCGAGCAGATCCGCATCAGGTGGGAGGCGAGGCGGGTGGCGGCCCGGATCGCCTCCCCCTCGTCGGTGCCGTCGGCGGCCTCCCCGACGAAGATCACGTCCACGTCGGAGACGTAGTTGAGTTCGCGGCCGCCGCACTTGCCCATCGCGACGACCGCGAGCCGGCACCGGGCGGCGTCGTCGGGGGCGGCGGCCTCCGCGAGGGCGAGCGCCGCGCGGAGCGTCGCCGTGGCGAGGTCGGCCAGCTGGGCGGCGGTCCGGGGGACGTCGGCCGCGCCGCACACGTCGCGGGCGGCTATGGCGAGGAGGCTGCGGCGGTAGGCGACGCGCAGGGACACCGGGTCGGTGGCGGCGGCGAGGTCCCGTTCGAAGCCGGCGACCCCGGGGTGCGGGTCGGCCGCCTCGCGGGCGGCGAGGGTCCGCCAGTCCAGCGGGTGGCGCGCCAAGTGGTCGCCGAGCGCCTCGGACGCGCCGAGCACGCCGAGCAGCCGGTCGCGCAGCGGCTTCGCGGAGACCAGCGCGGACAGCAGTTCCGCGGGCCCGTCGGGCTGCGCCTCGGCGAGCCGCGCCAGGCCGCGCAGGGCGAGGTCCGGGTCGGCGGTCGCGCCGAGGGCGTCGAGGAGGACCGGGTCGGCGCCGACCGGGGCCAGCGCGGGGCCGTCGAGCAGCCGTTCGGCGGCGGAGGCGTCGGTGAAGCCGTGCCGCAGCAGCCGTGTGAAGGTGCTGCTCCTACGCCCCGGCGCCGTCGTCATCCCGGCCACTCCCTCCACGCGTCCGCTCGGCCCGAGCCTAGCCGCCCGGGCCGCGGCGGCGCGTCCGGCGGCCGGCCGCGCGACGGTCAGTGGACGATCCGGTACCGCAGGTGCGTGAGCTCGGCGACGTCGACGGCCGGGGCCTTCGCCAGGCGCAGCGCGGGGTCGACGCCGTCGAAGAGGCGGACGCCGGAGCCCACCAGCACCGGGACGAGGTGCAGCACCAGCTCGTCGACGAGCCCCTCGTTCAGGTACTGGCGCACGGTGTGCGCGCCGCCGGAGATCCGCACGTCCCTGCTGCCGGCCACGGCGCGGGCCCGGTCGAGGGCGGCGTGGACGCCGTCCGTGACGTACGTGAAGACGGTGCCCTCGCGGACCTGCGCGTCGCGGGCGGTGGTCGTGAGGACGAACACGGGCGCCCCGAAGGGCGGCGGGTCGGACCAGATCCGCTCACCCTCGTCGAAGGTGCGGCGCCCCATGACGTACGCCCCGGCGCGGGCGGGGTCCTCGGGGGTGACCAGCCACTCGCGCAGGCGCGCCCCGCCGTCCCCGAAGGGGTTGTCGGGGCCGGCGCGCGGCCCGGCGAGGAAGCCGTCCAGGGACAGGCCGAGGCTCGCGTAGACCTTGTTCATCCCTCCATGCTGGCCCGCCGGGCCCGCCGCCGCACCGCGGGACGGCACCGGACGGCCCGCCGGCGGCCCGGGACGGGCGGGCGGCCTCCGCGGACGGTCGAGCGGCTTCCCCGTCGGCTCCCTCGCTTCCCGTGGTCGCCGTCGTTCCCCGCTCGATCCGGTGCGCGTGCCGACGTGGCCGACCGCCGACGCCCGACGTCCGCACCGTCGCCGGTACACGACGCCGGAAGGACCCCCGGTCCGCATGCAACGCCGTGGTCGGGGACCCGTGGACGCTCTCCGGTCGCCGTCTTCGGGAGCAGCCCGGGCGCCGACACGGGACGACGGACGGAAGGCGGTTGCCGTCAGGCCGACGGAACCGCCGGCACCGGTCCGGAGGGCGGAACCGCAGGCTTGTCGGGGAAGGCCCCACCCCAGCGCATCTGGGGGTGCGTTCCGTCTAGCTCCGCTTGACTTGACTATTCTAGCGACACTAGACTTATAGTCGTGAAGCGCAGGGACCTGATCAGGAAAATCAGAGAAGCGGCCAGGGGGAAGGGCTCCTCTTCGAGAAGCAGCGCCAGAAGGGGAGCCACGAGTACTGGACCTGCGGCTCCACCCCTGTGGTCATCCCCCGCCACAGCGAGGTCAACGAGATCACGGCGGAAGCGATCTGCAAGCGGCTGGAAGAAGAGTTCGGAAAGGGGTGGTGGCGGTGAGCACCTACCGCGTTACCGCGCGGCGCGTCGGCGAATGGTGGGCTCTTGAGGTGCCGGACCTTCCAGGTGTCTTCAGCCAGGCCAAGCGTTTGGATCAAGCCGAAGAGGCCGCCCGTGAGGCGATCGCGGTCATGCTCGACGTGGAGCCCGAGGAGATCGCGGTCGAAATCGAGCCCGTGCTCCCCCCGGACATGCAGGACGCTTTGACAGCTGCGCGTCAGGCCCAGGAAGAGGCGCGGAAGGCGGTCGAGCGGGAACGGGAGGCCATGCAGCGCGCCGCGGCCGCTCTCACCGAGCAACTGAGCCAGCGGGACGCAGGACGGTTCCTGGGAGTTTCGTTTCAGCGCGTCCACCAGCTTCTGAAGTCCTCCAACCCCACAGACCGCGCCAGGGCTGCCCAACGAGCCACCACAGCCTGGAATGGAGCCACCTCGGCAAGCCGAACGAAGCCGGCTGCGTAACCCGAAGCGCCACGCGGCCCCTGCCCGGAGGTACCCAGGCGGGGGCGTCGCCGCGTCAGCGCGGCTTCTGCGGTGGCGGACCGGGGCAAGGCGCGCCGACCGGCGAATCACGGCACCGCTCAAGGGGCGGATCATCTGCCAGGAAGACGGAGCTTGATCCGACGGACTTCGACGAGTGTGTCGCCCCTGCCGGCTCGGAGCCCGTAGGACACCGTGGGGCCGACGCTCCACGACCGTCGGCCCCACGCGGTCGTCTCGGCCGAGACACCCGCGCCGGCCCGCGCCTACAGCACCGGGAGGTTCTTGCGGAGTTCGAAGGCGGTGACCTCGGAGCGGTACTCCTCCCACTCCTGCTTCTTGTTGCGGAGGAAAAAGTCGAAGACGTGCTCGCCGAGGGTCTCCGCGACCAGTTCGCTGCGCTCCATCAGGGAGATGGCCTCGCCGAGGTTCTGCGGGAGGGGTTCGATGCCCATCGCGCGGCGCTCGCCGTCGGAGAGGGCCCACACGTCGTCGTCGGCGCCGGGGCCGAGCTCGTAGTTCCCCTCGATGCCGCGCAGGCCCGCCGCGAGGAGGACGGCGTACGCCAGGTACGGGTTGCAGCCGGAGTCGAGGGAGCGGACCTCGATGCGGGCCGAGCCGGTCTTGCCGGGCTTGTACATGGGGACGCGGATCAGCGCGGAGCGGTTGTTGTGGCCCCAGCAGATGTACGAGGGGGCCTCGCCGCCCGAGCCGGCGGTGCGGCTGGAGCCGCCCCAGATGCGCTTGTAGGAGTTGACCCACTGGTTGGTGACGGCGGAGATCTCCGCGGCGTGGCGCAGGAGGCCCGCGATGAAGGAGCGGCCGACCCTGGAGAGCTGGTACTCGGCGCCGGACTCGTAGAACGCGTTGCGGTCGCCCTCGAAGAGGGAGAGGTGGGTGTGCATGCCGGAGCCGGGGTACTCCGAGAACGGCTTCGGCATGAAGGTGGCCTGCACGCCCTGCTCCAGCGCGACCTGCTTCATGACCAGGCGGAACGTCATGATGTTGTCGGCGGTCGACAGGGCGTCGGCGTAGCGCAGGTCGATCTCCTGCTGGCCGGGGCCGCCCTCGTGGTGGGAGAACTCCACGGAGATGCCCATGGACTCCAGCATCGTGATGGCCTGGCGGCGGAAGTCCATGCCGACGTTCTGCGGGGTGTGGTCGAAGTAGCCGGAGCTGTCGGCGGGAGTGGGGCGCGAGCCGTCGGCGGGCTTGTCCTTGAGCAGGAAGAACTCGATCTCGGGGTGGGTGTAGAAGGTGAAGCCGAGGTCGGAGGTCTTCGCGAGGATGCGCCTGAGGACGTAGCGGGGGTCGGCGAAGGACGGGGAGCCGTCGGGCATGAGGATGTCGCAGAACATCCGGGCCGTGCCGGGGGCCTCGGCGCGCCACGGGAGGATCTGGAAGGTCGCCGGGTCCGGCTTGGCGATCATGTCGGACTCGTAGACGCGCGCGAAGCCCTCGATGGCGGAGCCGTCGAAGCCGATGCCCTCGTCGAACGCCTGCTCAAGCTCGGCGGGGGCGACGGCGACCGACTTGAGGAAGCCGAGCACGTCGGTGAACCACAGGCGCACGAAGCGGATGTCGCGCTCCTCCAGGGTCCGGAGCACGAATTCCTGCTGCTTGTCCATTTCCACACCCATCCTCGCCGATCGGGCCCAGCATGCCACCGCACGGTTCCGCGCGCGTCGCGGACCCATGGTGCCCGGTCCTGCCGGGTGCCCGGGAGACCGGGTGCCACGGGGGGCGGGCGGTGCGGGATTTTCGCAGACTGGGGCCATGGACCGTGTCCGAGGGGAACTGCCCGCAGTCCGCCCCCCGCTGTGGTTGCGCCTGCTGCCCTGGGGGCTGCTGGCGGGCATGCTGGCGGCGCAGGCCCTGACGCCCGAGACGGTCCAGATGGGTTTCGTGTTCGCGGTGTTCGCGCCGCTGGCGTCGCTGGCGTACGGGGCGCTCGGCACGGCACTGATAACGGTCGTGCTGATGCTGGTGCTGTCCACGCACCACCTGTGGGGGCTGCACGTCCACCCCGGCGACCTGCCGGCGTTCGGGCTGATCGGAGTGGTGAGCGTACTGCTCGCATGGGCGCGGGTCCGGCGCGAGGCCCAGTTGGTGCGGGTGCACACGGTCGCGGAGGCCGCCCAGTACGCGGTGCTGCCGCCGCTGCCGCCGCGGGTGGGGCCGGTGCGGTGCGGGGGGCTGTACCGGGCGGCGGGACGGGCGGCGCTGGTCGGCGGGGACCTGTACGACGTGCAGCCGGGCCCGTACGGGGTGCGGGCGGTCGTGGCGGACGTGAAGGGGCACGGACTGTCGGCGGTGTCGACGGTGTCGGCGCTGCTCGGCGCGTTCCGGGAGGCGGTGCTGGACGAGCCCGAGCTGACGGGAGTGGCCGCGCGGCTGGACCGGCGGCTGGTGGTGGACTCCTCGCGGGAGGGGGAGGCGGAGCTGTTCGCGACGGCCGTGCTGGTGGAGTTCCCCCCGGGCGGGGCGGGCGGCGGACCGGACCGGCGGGCCGAGGCGCGGGTGCTGAGCTGCGGCCACCCCCCGCCGCTGCTGGTGGCGCCCGGCGGGGTGCGGGAGGTCGCGGTGGAACCGGGGCCGCCGCTCGGGCTCGGGGTGGCGGAGTTCGCGGCCCCGCCGCCGGCGACCGTGCCGCTGGAGCCGTCGTGCGTGCTGCTGGCCTACACCGACGGGGTGTCGGAGGCGCGCGACGCGGCCGGGGAGTTCTACCCGCTGCCGGAACGGGTCCGGCCGCAGGACGACCCCGTGGGGCTGGTGCGGTCGGTGTGGCGGGACGTGTCGGCGTACACCGGCGAGATCGACGACGACGTGGCGCTGCTGGCGCTGCGGGTGGCCCCCGGCGGCTGAGCGCGCCCGGTACCCGCGGGGCGGGGGAACCGCCGGGCGCCGGTACCGCCGTCCGGCGGCGGCAGCGGTCGCGGGGCCGGAGGCGCGCGTCCAGAATGAAGGGGCTCGGGGAGACGACGCACGCCCTTCGGAGGAACGCACCCCATGACCACCGCCCGAGACATCATGCACACGGGGGCCCACTGGATCCCCGCCCACGAGACCCTGGACGCCGCCGCGCGGCTGATGCGCGAGCACAACGTGGGCGCCCTGCCCATCGCCGACGGCGACGAGCGGCTCTGCGGCATCGTCACGGACCGCGACATCGTCGTGAAGTGCGTGGCCGCGGGCCAGGACCCGTCCCGCGTGACGTGCGGCGACGTGGCGGAGGGCACCCCCCGCTGGATCGACGCGGGCGCGGACGTGAGCGAGGTGCTGCGCGAGATGCGGAGCCACCGGATCAAGCGCCTGCCGGTCATCGACAACAAGCGCCTGGTCGGCATCATCAGCGAGGCCGACCTCGCCCGGCACCTGCCCGACGACCAGGTCGCCGAGTTCGCCCAGGGCGTCTACGCGCGGGCCTGACCCGGACACGGCGCGCCCCGCCCGGACTCACCGGCCGGGCGGGCCGAGGACCGCCCCGGCGACCGCGCCGGGGCGGTCCAGCATGATCAGGTGCCCCGATCCCCGGACGAGGGCGAGACGGGCGCCCAGCGCGGCGGCGAGGGCCCGCTGGCGGGCCGTCCAGCGGTCGGTGCCGTCCGGGGAGTCCGGTGCGGCCAGCACCGTGACGGGCAGGTCCCCGGGCAGCGGCCGGCGGGCGCGCAGGGCGAGGAGGTCGGCGGCGACGGCCCGGTAGTGCGCGTTCTCCAGCAGGGCGCCGTCCAGGACGCGGCGGGTGCGGTAGCAGCGCCGTACCCGCTCGCGGGCGGCCGGGTCGGGCGCGCGCCCCGCGCGGGAGAGCCGGACCAGCGCGCGGCGGGCGCACGGGCCGAGCGCGGCGGGCACGCCCGCGGCGGCGAGCAGGGTGCCCGTGCCGCGGGCCAGGGCGGTGTAGAGCGCGGTGGCGCCCGGGGCCGGCGCGCGTGCCTCCTCCTCCGCGGACGCGTCGGCCAGGACCAGCGCCGCCGTCCGCGCCGGGTACAGCCGGGCGAACGCCTCCGCGTGGAGGCCGGCGACGGAGTGCCCGACCACGGTCACCCGTTCGCCGCCCATGCCCAGCGCGTCCAGCAGGGCCGCGATCCGGTGCGCCTCGCCGCGCGCGGTGGGCGCCGCCCGGGCCGGGCCGCTCAGCCCGTGGCCGGGCCGGTCGAAGCGGACGACCGTGCGGTGCGGCGCCAGCAGCGGCACCACCGGGTCCCAGTCGAACCAGCACAGCGCCAGCCCGGCGCTCAGTACGCACACCGGTCCCGAGCCCTCGACGACCACGTGGTGGGGCACGCCCCCGACGCGGACGAAGCGGCTCACCGCCGCCGTCCCGCGCGGTGCGGCAGCGACCGGGCCAGCAGGAGCAGCCAGAGGGCCACCAGCAGCAGTTGCGCGCGCTGCCCGGCGCCCAGCGCCCAGTGGCCGCGCCCCGCCTCGAACGCGGCGACCGAGGCGAGCGTCCAGGCCGTCGCGGCCAGCAGCAGCGCGACCAGGGCCGGTCCGGTACGGGCCAGGGGCGGCCACCAGCCGTAGCGGCGGGCGGCGACGGTGAGGGCGACGACCACCGTGACGGCCCCGGCCATCGCCAGGCCGGAGCTCACGGCGTGCGCGGCGTGCGAGGCGGGGACCAGGCCGGCGTCCTCACGGGCGGCGCAGGCCGCGTCGGCGGTGGGCGCGCAGCTCAGCGGCAGCCGGGAGTCGACGGCGGTGGCCGCGCCGAACACGGCGAGCGCCGCCCACCCGGCCGCCGCCCAGAACCGGCGCCGGGCCGCGAGCAGCCCGGGCAGCGCCGCGGCCAGCAGCAGGACGCCGGCGAGGAGGTCGGTGGTGCGGAACAGGACGCCCAGCGGCCGGTCGGCGGCGGCCAGTTCGCTGACGTACGACCGGACGGGGTCCAGACCGGCGGCGAGGGGCAGTTCCAGGAGCCAGACGCTGTAGAGGAGGGCGCCCGAGGCGAGGAGGACGGCGGTGGGCCCGCCCGGTGCGCCGGGGCGGCCGGGGCCGTCCGCCTCCCTGCCGCTCGGCGTGGTGACAGTGCGCACGTGGGGGCCGTCCTTCGGGGCGTGCGGGGGCGTGCGCGGCGGGGCCGCCCCGCCCCGGCGTCCGGAAGGGCCCCGGGCGCCCGGCCGCGGGCGGTGCGCCGGCGCCTGACACCCTTCAGGACGCGCCGCCGGCCGGTTCGGATGCGTCCGCGCCGCATCCGCCCCGGCGGCACCGTGCGGGCCGGGCGGCCGGGGGNGGATGGC
>NZ_CP095474.1:1697040-1698501 GCF_023614315.1 Streptomyces sudanensis
ACNGNNCCGNNNNCGNCCGTACGCCCCGTACACCCCGTATGCCCGCGGCCCCGTGCGTCAGAGGGTCACGCGGGCCGCGATCGGCAGGTGGTCGCTGTCGGTGCGCGGCAGGGACCAGGAGGCGACCGGCTCGACGCCCCGGACCAGGATCTGGTCGATGCGGGCCATCGGGAAACCGGCCGGCCAGCTGAAGCCCATGCCGTCGCCGGCGGCGCCCTGCGTGGAGCGCAGCTGGGAGGTGACGGCGTTGAGGGACCGGTCGTTCATGGTGCCGTTGAGGTCGCCGAGGAGGACCACCCGGCGGTTGGGTTCGGCGGCGATGGCCTCGCCCAGCCGGTCGGCGCTGCGGTCGCGCTGGTTGGCGGTGAACCCGGCGTGCAGCTTGAGCCGGACGGACGGCAGGTGGGCGACGTACACCGCGACGGGTCCCCCGGGCGCGGACACCGTGGCGCGCATGGCGCGGGTCCAGCCGAGCCGGATGTCGACGGGGCGGCTGTCGTCGAGCGGGTACCGGCTCCACAGGCCGACCGTGCCGCGCACCGAGTGGTACCGGTACGCGCCGGCCAGCGCCTCCTCGTACACGGGCACCATCGCGGGCTTCAGCTCCACCAGGGCCAGTACGTCCGCCCCCGACGCGGCGACGGCGCGGGCGGTGCCCCCGGGGTCCGGGTTGTCGGCGTTGACGTTGTGCGAGACGACCATGAGGTCGCCGCCGGGGCCGTTCTTGTCCGTGACGAGCCCGCCGAAGAGGTTCAGCCACACGACGGCCGGGACGAGGACGGCGACCAGCGCGGCGGGCGCGCGGCGCAGCAGCGCCAGGCCGGCCAGGAGCGGGACGAGCAGGCCGAACCAGGGCAGGAACGTCTCGATGAGGCTGCCGAGGTTGCCGATGTCGTTGGGGATGTGGCGGTGCAGGACCATCACCAGCGCCAGCAGGAGCGCGCACGCGGCCAGCACCGTGCCGCGCCGCCGGGCGCCGGGAGTGTGCCACCAGTGGGCGACCGCCGAGCGGACCCGGGATCCCGCGCGCCGTTCCTCCGCGGCGCCGTTCCCCGTTCCCGTCATGTCGTCCACCCGCGCCATTCCGCCGTCCTCACGTCCCGCTGTCCTTCCCGTGCCGGACCCCGACCCTAGGGGATCGCCCGTGGGGCGCGGCACGGCCGTACCGCCTCAGGGACGACCGCGGTCGCCGGGCGGGTTCCCGGAGGGTGCGGGCGGCGGGCGGGTTGTGACGAAACGCGCACACTCGCGCGCCCGGCGCCGCAGGCCGGCGAGGGGTTTCCCGGCGGCGTCCGGGCGGATCGCGCGTCCCCGGCGCCGCGGCGCGGTACGCCGGGACGGGATGCCGGTACGCCTTCCGGAAACCGCGGACGACCGCCGGGCGGGGCGCGGGACGGCGGGCGGCCCCGCGGCAGGGTCCGTACGGGGCGGTCGGACCGTCCCGTACGGGGTGCCGGGGGG
>NZ_CP095474.1:1698557-1743289 GCF_023614315.1 Streptomyces sudanensis
GGGCGGGGGGCCGAAGGTTCGGGGCGCGGACGGCNCGGGGCCCGCGGCCGGGGCGGGGGGGCGTCGCCGGGCCGGCTCCGCCCGCCGGGTGCGTACCGGCTACCGGGGGACCGACTCCCGCGCGCCGCCCCCCGCCGTCCGCTCGCGGTCCCCCGGCGCGGGGCGGCGGCCCGGCAGGAACGCGGCGACCACCGCCGCCCCCAGCGCGGCCACGACGGCCGCGCACACCGCCGTCACGTGCATCGCCGCGAGGAACGCCTCGTGCGCGGGGGCGACCAGCGCCTCCCCCGCCGGGCCCAGGCGCCGCGCCGCGGCGAGGGTGGCCTCGACGGACTCGCCCGCCGCCGCCCGCGCCTCCGCCGGTACGGCGTCCAGGTGCCCCTCGATGCGGCCCCGGTAGACGGCCGACAGCAGCGAGCCGAGCACGGCCACGCCGAGCGCCCCGCCGATCTGCCGGAACGTGTTGTTCACGGCCGACCCGGCGCCGGCCTTCCCGCGCGGCAGGGCCTGCATCACGGCGACCGTCACCGGCGGCATGACGTGGGCCATGCCCGCGCCCTGGGCGAACAGCACCAGCTCCACCGCCCACACCGGGGTGCCCGTGTCGAACCAGGCGAACGCGGCCAGGCAGGCGGCCACCACCAGCAGCCCCGCCGCGCACACCGCGCGGGCCCCGAACCGCCGCACCACCAGCCGGGAGCGCGGCGCGAACAGCAGCTGGGTCACCGCCAGCGGCAGGAGCAGCAGCCCGGCCTGGAGCGGGCTGAAGCCGCGCACGGACTGGAGGTAGAAGACGGAGACGAAGGTGACGCCCATCAGGGCGAAGAAGACCAGCGCGATCCCGCCCACCGCCGCCGAGAAGACGGGCTTGCGGAAGTACGCCATGTCGAGCGCCGGGTTCGGGGTGCGCCGCTCGTGGACGACGAACGCGGCGAGCACCAGCACCCCGCCCGCCACGGGCAGCAGTACGGCCGGGTCGGTCGGGTCGGCCAGCTCGCCGCCCCGGATGACGCCGAACACCAGCAGCCCCAGGCCGACGATCGACAGCACCACTCCGCCCGGGTCGATCCGCCCCGGCTCGGGGTCGCGGGACTCCGGCACCAGCAGCGCCACCGCGGCCAGCGACACCGCCACCACCGGCACGTTCACCAGGAAGATCGACCCCCACCAGAAGTGCTCCAGCAGCAGCCCGCCCAGGACCGGGCCGACCGCGATGGCCACGCCGACCGCGCCGACCCACACGCCGATGGCCCGCGGCTGCTCGTCGCGCTCGAAGACGTTCATCAGGACGGCGAGCGTCGCGGGCATCACGAACGCCGCCCCGAACCCCATCACCGCCCGGTAGGCGACCAGTTCGACCGGCGAGTCCGCGAAGGCGGCCAGCGCCGAGGCGGCGCCGAAGACCGCCGTGCCGAACAGCAGCGTCCTGCGGCGGCCGATCCGGTCGCCGAGGAGCCCCGCCGTGAACAGCAGCGCCGCGAAGACCAGGGCGTAGGCGTTGATCGCCCACTCCAGCTGGGCCTGGGTGGCGCCGATGCCGACGGGCGGCGGGCTCGCGACGGTCTTCACCGCCACGTTGAGGACCGAGTTGTCCAGCACCACGAACAGCAGGCTCAGCATCAGCACCGCGAGGATCGCCCAGCGGCGCCGGTGCACCTCCGGCGGGACCTCCGGCACCTGCTCCGGGAGGCCGTCGCGGGCGGCGCGCGGGACGTGCGGCGGGGGCGGGGACCGGTCCATGGGGTCACCGTAGGTCGGATCACGGGAGGGTGCCGCCCGGGTCGCTCCCCCGGGTGGCCCCNNGGNGGNCNCCCGGCCGNNCCCGGGTGGCCTCCCACTTCCCCCCGTCCGGCGCCGGGTGCCACCATGGACGTGGTCCGGGGACGCCGTCAGGGCGCCTCGAGATGACGAAGGAGCCGTTTCACATGACGCTTCAGCCTGCCCGGAAACAGCCCGGCGACAGCGGCGGGGAGCAGCGCACCGCGCACCCCAAGGCGTTGTACGGGGGGAAGGGCACCCGCCGCCTCACCGTCCACGACGTCGCCGCCGCCAAGGAGCGCGGCGAGAAGTGGCCCATGCTGACCGCGTACGACGCGATGACGGCGTCCGTCTTCGACGAGGCCGGCATCCCGGTCCTCCTCGTGGGCGACTCCATGGGCAACTGCCACCTCGGCTACGAGACCACCGTCCCCGTCACCCTGGACGAGATGGCCCTGCTGTCCGCCGCCGTCGTCCGGGGCACCCGGCGCGCCCTCGTCGTCGGCGACCTGCCGTTCGGCTCGTACCAGGAGGGCCCCGTGCAGGCCCTGCGGTCGGCGACGCGGCTGGTGAAGGAGGCCGGTGTCGGCGCGGTCAAGCTGGAGGGCGGCGAGCGCTCGCTGCCCCAGACGCGGATGCTGGTCCAGGCCGGCATCCCGGTGATGTCGCACCTGGGCCTGACCCCGCAGTCCGTGAACACGATGGGCTACCGGGTGCAGGGCCGCACCGACGAGGACGCCCACCGGCTGCTGCGGGACGCCAAGGCGGCGCAGGACGCGGGCGCCTTCGCGGTGGTCCTGGAGCTCGTCCCGGCCGAGCTGGCCGCCGAGGTCACCCGCTCCCTGCACATCCCGACCATCGGCATCGGCGCGGGCCCGGACACGGACGCGCAGGTCCTGGTGTGGACGGACATGGCCGGGCTGACCGGCGGCAGGGTGCCGCGCTTCACCCGGCAGTACGCCGACCTGCGCCGCACCCTCGGCGACGCGGCGCAGGCGTTCGCGCGGGACGTCGCCGGCGGGGCGTTCCCCGCCGAGGAGCACACCTTCCACTAGCCGCCCCCGCGGCACGGACGACGGCCCCCCGGCCCCCCGCCGGCGGGCCGTCGTCCGTCAGGGGGCGCTGCGGCGGGCGCGGCTCCGGTAGTACCAGCACATGTTGGAGGAGACGCCGGCGAGCAGCACCCACACGATGCCGAGCCAGCTGCCCTGGACGAAGGAGACCACGGCCGCGGCGGTGGCGAGGAGGCAGACGGCGAGCGCGTACAGGGCGAGGCGGGGCATGGGGTCGGCTCCTGTCGGGTGCGGGGGGCGTGCCCGTCCAGTGTCCCCCATGCCGCCCGGCCCGCCCGTACCGCCCGGCCCGTGCCGCCGTCGGCCCCGTACCGCCGCCGGTCCCGTACCGCCCGGCCCGCCCGGACCGCGCCCGCCGGGCGACTCAGCGGCCCGGCGCCTCCCGGACGTCGGTGAGGCGCAGGCCGGCGTGGGCCTTGTAGCGGCGGTTGACGGAGATCAGGTTGGCGACGAGGGACTCGACTTGGTGGGCGCCCCGCAGCCGGCCCGCGAAGACGCCGCGCAGGCCGGGGATGCGGGCGGCGAGGGCCTGCACCAGGTCGGTGTCGGCGCGGCTGTCGCCGAGGACCATCACGTCCGTGTCGATCTCCTCGACCGTCTCGTCCTGGAGCAGCACCGCCGACAGGTGGTGGAAGGCGGCCGTCACCCGCGACTCGGGGAGCAGCGCGGCGGCCTGCTGGGCGGCGCTGCCCTCCTCGGGCCTGAGCGCGTACGCGCCCTGCCGGTCGAAGCCGAGCGGGTTCACGCAGTCCACGACGAGTTTGCCGCGCAGCTCCTCGCGCAGCGCGGTGAGCGTCGCGGCGTGGCCCTCCCACGGCACGGCGACGATCACGACGTCGCTGCGGCGGGCGCACTCGGCGTTGTCGGCCCCCTCCACCCCGGGGCCCAGTCCGGCGGCGGCCGCGCGGGCCCGTTCGGCGGCGCGCGAACCGATGATCACCTTCTGGCCGGCGCGGGCCAGCCGGTAGGCGAGGCCGCGCCCCTGCTCCCCGGTGCCGCCGAGGACGCCGACGACGAGGCCCGACACGTCGGGCAGGTCCCAGGGGTCCCGGGCGGCCTTCTTGGTCTCCGTCTCACTCATGGCCCCGACCCTACGTGCCGCCGCCCCGTACGGGTGAGGAAGCCGCGGGCGGACCGGGGCGGGCGGNNCGNGGNGCCCGGTGGCTGTATCAGGGGCCGGGNCGGCGCGACCNCCCCGGCCCGTCGGCCGCCCGGTGCCACCGCCCCCGCCGGGGAAATCCCGTTGCCCGAAGCCGCGGCCGGCGCGCACCATGGCGCCCCGTGATCCCGAAGCCGTCCGCCGTCCTGCCCGACCTGTCCCCCTGGCGGTCCTCCCGCGACTTCCGCCTGCTGTGGGTGCAGGGCCTGGTCGCCCACTTCGGCGGTTTCACCGCCATGGTCGCGCTGCCGCTGCAGATCAAGGAGCTGACCGGTTCGCCGCTCGCGGTCGGCGCCATGGGCGCGGTCGAGCTGGTGCCGCTGGTGGTGTTCGGCCTGTACGGGGGCGCGCTCGCCGACGCGGCCGACCGGCGGCGGGTGATCCTCGCCACGGAGGCCGGGCTCGCGCTGCTCGCCGCCGTGCTGCTGGTGAACGCGCTGCTGCCCGGGCCGATGCTGTGGCCGCTGTACGTGGTCGCGGCCGGCGTCTCCGCGATGGCCGGCCTCCAGCGGCCCGCGCTGGAGGCGCTGACGGCCCGGGTCGTGCCGCACGACCAGCTGCCCGCGGCGGCGGCGCTGAACGCGCTGCGCTGGCAGCTGGGCGCCGTCGCCGGGCCCGCCCTGGCCGGGCTGGTGGTGGCGTACGCGGGTCCCGGCGCGGCGTACGCGACGACCGTGTGCTGCTTCGCCGGATCGCTGCTGCTGTGCCTGCGCCTCTCCCCCGCCCCGCCCGCGGGCGGCACCGGCAGGCCGTCGCTGCGGGGCATCGCGGAGGGCGCCCGGTACGCCTGGTCGCGGCCGGTGCTGCTCGGCACGTACGCGATCGACCTCGCGGCGATGCTGCTGGCCTACCCGCCGACGCTGTTCCCGTTCCTGGCGGACGAGCTGGGCGCGGAGTGGTCCCTGGGACTGATGTACGCGGCGGGGTCGGTGGGGTCGGTGGTGGTGAGCCTGACGAGCGGCTGGGCGTCGCGGGTGCGGCGGCACGGGCTGATGGTGGTGTTCGGCGCCGCCGGGTGGGGGCTGGCCGTGGCGGGTGCGGGGTGGTTCGACGGGGTGTGGGCGGTGCTGCTGTGCCTGGCGGTCGCGGGAGCGGGCGACATGGTCAGCGGCCTGGGCCGGTCGACGATCTGGAACCAGACGGTCCCCGAGGGGCTGCGGGGGCGGCTGGCGGGGATCGAGGTGCTGTCGTACAGCGTGGGGCCGCAGCTCGGGCAGGTCAGGGCGGGGGCCATGGCCGGCTGGACGGGCACGCGCGGGGCGGTGTGGGGCGGCGGGCTGGCGTGCGTCGCGGCGGTGGGCCTGCTGGCGGCGGCCCTGCCGCGGCTCGTGTCGTACGACGCCGCGACCGATCCCGACGCCCGGCGCAGGCGGGAGGCACGGGAACGGGCCGGGGCCGAACCGGAGGCCGCGGCCGAACCGGAGGCCGGGACCCCGTAGGGCGGAACCCGCAGGGGGAACCCCGTAAGGCGAACCCCGTAAGGCGGAACCCGCAGGGGGAACCCCGTAAGGCAAACCCCGTAAGGCGGAACCCGCAGGGGGAACCCCGTAGGGCGGAACCCTTGGAACCAGGCCCCGCAGACCCGCGGGCCCGCAAGCCCGTGCAGCAGGACCCGCGGGACGGGGAACCGTGGGACGGCCCCCGCAGACCGGGACCCGCGGGGGCGAACCGCGCGGGGCGGCACCCGCGCCGGGGCACCCGCGCCGGTCCACCGCGGGCGCCGCGGCGGACCGGCGGGCTCACCGCTCCGGTTCCTCCGGAGCGTCGTGCCAGCGGGGGTCCGTCTCCCACTCGGTGTTGCGCTCGCGCGCCGTCTCCATGGCGTGGGCCGCCTCCTGGCGGGACCCGTACGGACCGAAGCGGTCCTTCGCGGGGCACTCGGGCCCCTCCTCGACCTTCCGGTGCTGCAGGCAGTAGAACCACTCGCCCGGCCTGCCCGCCGTGCGCTTCCTGAACAGGGCCATCTCCGGCTCCTTCCTCTGCCGCCATGGTGCCCCCGCCCGCGCTGGTTAGACTCGCCGCATGTCTGGCCAGTCGCTGCTCGTCCCCGGGGAGCTGTCCCCCACCCGTTCCGTCCCCGGATCCATCCGGCGCCCCGAGTACGTCGGCAAACCCGCGCCGAAGCCGTACGACGGCCCCGAGGTCCAGGACTCCGACACGATCGAGCGGATGCGCGTCGCGGGCCGCATCGCCGCGCGGGCGATGGAGGAGGCCGCCAAGCACATCGCGCCCGGCGTCACCACCGACGAGCTGGACCGCGTGGCCCACGAGTACATGTGCGACCACGGCGCCTACCCCTCGACGCTCGGCTACCGGGGCTTCCCCAAGTCGCTGTGCGCGTCGGTCAACGAGGTCATCTGCCACGGCATCCCCGACTCGACCGTCCTGAAGGACGGCGACATCGTGAACCTGGACGTCACGGCGTACATCCACGGCGTCCACGGCGACAACAACGCCACCTACCTGTGCGGCGACGTCGACGAGGAGTCCCGGCTGCTGGTGGAGCGGACCCGGGAGGCGCTCAACCGGGCGATCAAGGCCGTCAGGCCCGGCCGGCAGATCAACGTGATCGGGCGCGTCATCGAGTCGTACGCCAAGCGCTTCGGCTACGGCGTCGTGCGGGACTTCACCGGGCACGGGATCAACTCGTCCTTCCACTCCGGACTGGTCGTCCCGCACTACGACTCGCCGCACGCCACGACCGTGATGCGGCCGGGCATGACCTTCACGATCGAGCCGATGCTGACGCTCGGCACCCACGAGTACGACATGTGGGAGGACGGCTGGACCGTCGTGACGAAGGACCGCAAGCGGACCGCGCAGTTCGAGCACACCCTCGCGGTGACGGACACGGGGGCCGAAATCCTCACGTTGCCCTGACCCCGCCGAGGGGTAGCCCCTCACCGACAAGGTCGCCGGAGAGCGGTCGGCCCGGGCGAGCCCGGGCAGGGGGCGGGCGCGGTGGCACCCGGTGCGCACGCGCGGCGCCCCGTCCGCTCCCCGTCCCGCGACTCCCGCTCCCCGGTCCCCGGAGGCCCGCCTTGGACGCCAACGCCACCACCCTCGCCACCCCCTTCTCGACGCTCATCCGCACCGCGTCCCACGCGGCGCACACGGAAGCCGAGACCTCGGCCTTCGTGGGCGACCTGCTCGGCGGCCGGCTGGGCGTGGAGGCGTTCGCCCGCTACACCGAGCAGTTGTGGTTCGTGTACCGGGCGCTGGAGGACGGCGCGGACGGACTGGCGGACGACCCGGTCGCCGGCCCCTTCCTACGGCCCGAGCTGCTGCGCGTGCCGGAGCTGGAGCGCGACCTCGCCCACCTGCGGGGCCCCGGCTGGCGGGAGGGCGTCTCGGCGCTGCCGGCGACCGCCGCCTACGCCGCCCGCGTCGAGGAGTGCGCCCGCACCTGGCCGGCGGGGTACGTGGCCCACCACTACACGCGCTACCTGGGCGACCTCTCCGGCGGCCAGGTCGTCCGCGACCGGGCCGAGAGCCTGTGGGGCTTCGCGCACAAGGGCGACGGCGTCCGCTTCTACGTCTTCGACGCCATCGCCAACCCGGCGGCGTTCAAACGGGAGTACCGCGCCCTGCTGGACTCGGTGAACGCCGACGGCCCGGAGCGGGAGCGGATCGTCGAGGAGTGCCGGCGCGCCTTCGCGTTCAACACGGCCGTCTTCCGCGAGCTGGGCGAGGAGTACCGGCCCCGCGCGTGAGCCCGCCGGGCGGCGCCCGGNGCGCGGAACGCGGAAGGAAGCGGGGGGGACGCGGGAGGAACGCGGGAGGAAGCGGAGGGGTGCGGAACGCGGGAGGGCGCGGGGCGGTTCAGGTGCCGAGCGGGCCGTGGCCCAGGCTGCGGACCCGGCCGCCCAGTTCGATCACGCCGTCCGGGCCGGGGGCCGTCATGATCTGCGAGCCGCGGCCCTGCGTGACGTTCAGCGCCCGGCCCAGTTCCGCGGTCAGCAGCAGCGCCGCCGCGCCCGTCGCCTCGTCCTCGTCGATCCCGTCGCCGCGCCCCGGGAACGCCCGGGCGCGCACCCGTCCGGCCGCCTCGTCCTCCCACGCCCAGGCGTACACCCACTCGCCGGGCGGCGGCACGTCCAGCGCCTCCACCTCGGCGGCCGAGCCGTACCGGCGCAGGGTGCGCGGCGGCGCCCACGCGGCGCGCGCCCCGATCCAGGTGAACTCGCCGTCCCGGCGCGCCCACACCTCGCCGACCCCCAGGGCCAGCACCTCCAGGTCGAGCAGCCAGGCGGCGCCGACGACGGGGTGCCCGGCGAAGGGCAGCCGCACGCCGGGCGTGTAGATGTCGAGGGCGCCGCGCTCGGGGTCGTCCACGAACACCGTCTCGCTGTAGCCGAGTTCCCGGGCGAGCGCCTGCCGGGACGCCCGGTCGGGGCAGGCCCGCCCCTCGCGCACGACGCCGAGCCGGTTGCCGTGCCGGCCGTCGGGCCCGCAGAAGACGGCCAGGACGTCGTACGCAGTGCTCACGCGGTTCACCGGGGCATTCAAGCACGGCGCCGGGACCCGTACGGGCCGGTCGCGTACGGAAGCCGGCCGGTTCTGTACGGGAGCCGGCCGGTTCTGTACGGGCGTCCGGCCTCCGCGGTGCCGGGTCCCGCCGCCGGTGCCGGCGGCGCTCGTGCCCGCCCCGTCCCCGGTAGGGTTCGGTCGGTCGGTGCCGGTCGGGGTCGAGGAGCAGAAGAGAACCGATGCGAGGGCTGGTGAAGGGGCTGGGCCGGGTGTCGGCCCGCGGGGGCCGGCGTCCGGTGGCGGCGGTCGCGGCGGTGGTGGCGCTGACGCTGGCGGCGGGCGGCTGCGTGACGGTGCGCGGCGAGCTGGCGGTGGTGCCGACGGCGACCCGCGACGAGGCCCGGCAGGCGCTGGAGGACTTCACCGAGGCGTACAACGCCGCCGACAAGGCGTACGACCCGGTCCTCGACGCGCACCGGGTGACCGGCTCGCTGGGCGCCATCAACCAGGCCGGGCTGAAGGCCCGTTCGGTGACGGACCCGGGCGGCAACCCCCGGCACCGCCCGCTGGAACTGGACGACGCGGAGTTCCTCATCCCCAGGAAGGCCGGCTGGCCGCGCTGGTTCGTCGCCGACGTCGACTCGAACACGGACACCGAGGGCGGCGAGGGCGACACCCGCTGGCTGCTGCTGTTCGTCCGCGAGAGGGCCGGCGCGCTGTGGGAGGCGGCGCACCTCGCGGTCCTCGCCCCCGACCAGGTACCCGCGTTCCGCACCGACGCGGACGGCTGGGCGGAGCCCGCACCCGCGGACGGCGCGACGCTGGCGGCGGCGCCCCGCGACCTGAGCCGGGACTACGCCGCGTACATGGGGTCGGGCAGGCCGAAGGTGTTCGCGGACGGCCCGCACACCTCGCGGCTGCGGGAGAAGCGCGCGGAGATCTCCCGCCGGCCCGGCCTCGCGCTGCAGTTCGCCGACCAGGCCCTGGACACGGGCGTGTTCGCGCCGGTGGGCCTGGTCACCGAGGACGGCGGGGCGCTGGTGTTCTTCTCGAACCGGATCCACGAGCGCGCCACCACCGCCCGCGGCTACCGGCCCACGGTGGCGCCGCAGGAGAAGCCGCTGCTCACCGGCGAGGTGCGCAACACGATCACCAAGGAGTGGGTGACGAGCCTGACCGCCCTGGTCGGGCCGGGCCCGGCCGGCGAGGGCCGGGTGGCGGTGCTGAGCCGGTTCCAGGGCGTGACGAGCGTCAAGGGCTCCTGACCCCGGCGGCGGCCGGGCGGCGGCTCAGCGGCGGCTCAGCGGCTCGATGCCCCGGCACCCCGGCACCCCGGAGGTTCGGCGGCGGCTCAGCGGCTCGGCGCTCCGGCACCCCGAGGGCTCAGCGGCCCAGCGGCCCAGCGGCTCAGCGGCTCAGCGGCTCAGCGGCTCAGCGGCCATGCCACCGCGTGGGGGCCGTGCTCGTCGTCGTACTGCTCGGCGTGGCGGGCGCAGGCGTCGGTCAGCGCCTCCAGCAGGGTCAGCGGGTCCGGCAGCGGGTGCTCGGGGCCCCGCACCCACCGCACCGCGCCGTCCCCGGGCAGCCGCGCCGGCGGCACGAGGACGTAGCTGCCCCGGCAGTGCCAGCGCAGGCCCGGGTGCTCGTCCATCGTCTCGGGGTGGCAGTCGAGTTCGCACGGCCACCACTCGTCCTCGTCCTCGGGTGTGCCGCGCGTGGCCGTGAAGAACAGCGCGCGGCCCCCGCCCAGCGCGTCCTCGGCCTCCGCGACCGGGCCCACCTCGACGCCCTCGGCGAGCAGGCGCTCCAACGCGGCGCGACCGGCCTCCAGCGGTACGTCCAGGACGTCGTGGACCATGCCGGTCGCGGTGATGAAGTTGGCCTGCGGCTGGCTGCGCGCCCACCGCTCGACCTGTACCGGATCGGTGGCGCACTGCGTCTGCCAGGCGAAGGAGACGGGATGGCGGGCGGGCGTGGGACAGCCGACGCGGTCGCAGGAGCAGCGGTAGCCGACCGGGTGCGCGGCGGGGGCGAGCGGCAGTCCCGCGGCGGCGGCGGCCAGGAGGAGGTCCTCCCGGCTCGGGGTGTCGGGGGCGGGCTTCCCCGGGCGGCGGCGCAGCCACTGCGCGAGTTTGCTCTCCGTGCCGCGGTAGCGGCCGATACCGTCGCCCATCTATCCCCTCACACCTGCTACGAGCCCCTGTGGTCCCCGCCATCGTCCCACCATCCGCCGCCGCGGGTGGCCGGGACCGCCGGACCGGGGACGGCCGCCGCCCTCCGGAGGGGCGGCACGCGGGCCGGGTTGCCGGATTTCGTTCGGGTATGCCCGGTGTTCGGCCGCCGTTCCCCGTGAGGCGGCCCACGCGCCGGGGTCAGCGGGGGGCGATGCCGCGGAGGGCGTACTCGACGAGTTCGTCGGCGTAGGCGTGGGTCAGCGGGCGGGTGCGCAGCAGCCAGCGGTGGGTGAGCGGGCCGACGAACAGCTCCAGGGCGACGCGGGGGTCGACGTCCGGGCGCATCTGGCCGGCCTCGCGCGCGGCGGTGAGCCGCTGCGCGTACAGCCGGAGCCGGGGCTCCAGGAGCCGCTCGACGAACCGGGCGCAGAGCTGCGGGTCGACGACGCCCTCGGCGGTGAGGGCCCGGGTGGGGGCCTCGAAGCGGGGGTCGTTGAGCTCGTCGACGGTGGCGCGCAGCACGGTCTTCAGGTCGGCGGCGAGGTCACCGGTGTCGGGGAGCCCGCCGGGCTCCTCCCCGCCGGTGCCGCCGGTCAGGTCGAGGAAGGCGTCGAGGAGGACGGCGGCCTTCGACGGCCACCAGCGGTAGATGGTCTGCTTGCCGACGCCGGCCCGGGCGGCGATGCCCTCGATCGTGGTCCGCGCGTAGCCCGCCTCGCCGACGAGGGCGAGGGCGGCGTCGAGGATGGCGCGGCGGGAGCGCTCGCTGCGGCGCGAGGTGTCGGGGGCGCGCGGGGCCGCCGGCTCGGGTTCGGGCATGGCGGCCAATCTACCAAGGGGCGCGAACCGGTACGTCTCGTCCCGAACGGCCCCGGCGGAGGGCCGGGGACCCGCCGCGCCCGGGTCGCCGTGCGGGCGGCGGCGGGCGGGGGCCGGTCTCAGGGNGTCTCTTATAATATACNCNNCTNGCTCAGGGGGCCGGTCTCAGGGGGCGGGCGGCCAGGTGTCGCCCCAGTCGGCGTCGCGGGCCTCCCGGTAGAGGGCGCCGTGCCGCTTGGTGACCGTGTCGCGGCGCAGGCCGTCCTGTGCGGTGCACAGGTCGAGCAGGACCTGCCCCTTGCGGATCTGCGGCCTGCGCGTGACCCGGGCGGCGGCCGGCTCCGCCGGGAAGCGGACCGCCGCGACGTACGCGAACTTCTCGTCCTCGTAGGCGAGGGAGCCGCCCTTGACCTGCCGGTGCAGCGACGAGCGGCTGACCCGCGCCGAGAAGTGGCACCAGTCGGTGCCCGGCGCGATCGGGCACGCGGCGCTGTGCGGGCAGGGCGCGGCGATCCGCAGGCCCGCCCCGACCAGCCGGTCGCGGGCGGCGATGATCCGCTCGTACCCGTCGGGGGTGCCCGGCTCGACGACCAGTACGGCCCCGGCGGCGCGGGCGGCCTCGTCGACGAGCGCGTCCCGGTCGGCCCCAGTCAGCTCCTTCAGCACGTACGAGACGGTGACCAGGTCCACCGGGTCGAGCCGCAGGTCCCCGCCGATGCGGGCCCGGCGCCACTCGGCCGCGCGCAGGCCCGGCGCCCCGGACGCGGCGGCCAGCTCCCGGCCGAGGGCGAGGGCCGGTTCGGCCCAGTCGAGGACGGTGGTGCGGGGCGCTTCGCCGCCGTCCCCGCCCCACGCCTCGGCGACCGCCCAGCTCGCCGCCCCGGTGCCGCCGCCGACGTCGGTGTGGGTGGCGGGCCGCCACGCGGGCGCGGCGTCGCGCAGCGCGGCCAGCGCGGACCGCACCGCCTCGAAGGTGGCGGGCATCCGGTACGCGGCGTACGCGGCGACGTCCGCGCGGTCCCGCAGCACGGGCGCGCCGGTGGGGGTGGTGCCGCGGTAGCTGGCGATGAGCCGGTCGACGGCCTGGGCCGCCTTGGTGGGCGGCAGCCCGTCGAGCAGCCCGGCGAGGGCGGCGCGCAGGGCGTCCGGGGTCGGGGCGGTGGCGTTCACCGGCCCATCGTAGGCGGGTCGGCGGGGGCGGCGGTCCGCTGCCAGGGGCGGCACAGCCCGAGGAAGCAGCCGGTCGCGGCGAGCACGCACACGAGCTGGACGACGGCCATCGGCACGGCGGTGTGCTCCCCGGCGACGCCGACGAGCGGGGAGGCGACCGCGCCGACGAGGAACGAGGAGGCGCCCAGCAGCGCGGACGCGGAGCCCGCGGCGTGCGGGGTGCGCATCAGCGCCTGGGCGTTGGTGTTCGGCAGGGTGAGGCCCATCGCGGACATCAGGACGAACAGCCCGGCGGAGACCGGGACGAGGCCGGCCTCGCCGAGGACGCCGCCGGTCGCCACCAGCAGCGCGACGGCGGCGAGGCCGGCCGCGGCGAGCCCGGTGGCGAGGGCCTTGTCGAGGCTGACGCGGCCGACGAGCAGCTTGCCGTTGATCTGGCCGACGGCGACGAGGCCGACCGCGTTGAGCCCGAACAGGAGCCCGAAGGTCTGCGGGGACGCCCCGTAGATCTCCTGCACGACGAACGGGGAGGCGCTGATGTAGGCGAACAGGGCGGCGAAGGCGAAGCCGCCGCAGAGCATGTACCCGGCGAAGACCCGGTCGGCGAGCAGCCCGCGCATGGTGCGCAGCGCGGACCCGACGCCGCCGCCGTGCCGCCGGGCGGGCGGCAGCGTCTCGTGGAGCCACCTCCACACGACGAGCGTGAGCAGCGCGCCGATCGCGGCGAGCACGTGGAAGACGCCCCGCCAGTCCGTGACCCGCAGGATCTGCCCGCCGACGAGCGGCGCGACGACGGGGGCGACGCCGGAGACCAGCATGAGGGTGGAGAAGAACCGGGCCATCTCCACCCCGTCGTACAGGTCCCGGACGACGGCGCGGGCGATGACGATGCCCGCCGCGCCCGCGAGGCCCTGGAGCAGCCGGAATACGACGAGCAGCGCGACGTTCGGCGCGAACGCGCAGGCGGCGGTCGCCAGGACGTACACGGCCATGCCGGCGAGGAGGGGGCGCCGGCGGCCCCACCGGTCGCTCATCGGCCCGACGGCGAGCTGGCCGAGCGCCATGCCGGCGAGGCAGGCGGTGAGGGTGAGCTGGACGGTGGCGGCCGGGGCGTTCAAGGCCCCGGTGACCTGCGGCAGGGCCGGGAGGTACAGGTCCATGGAGAGCGGCGGCAGCGCGGTGAGCCCGCCGAGGACGAGGGTGACCAGGAGGCCGATCGCGGGGCGCGGGACCNGGGGCNNGGCGGGGTGCCCCCGGTCCCGGCTCGGGGGATCGGTATCGGTCCGCGGGGGGTTCGTCCCCGGGCGCCCGGGCCGCTCTCCGGCATCTCGTCTCGTCTCCTGTCCTGGGGGGGCTCCCGCGCTCTCGGCCCGGCCGAAATGATTTAAGCATCAACCGAACGGGGAGGGCGGACCGCCCACCCCACCGCCGCCGCCGCGGGGCGGTGGGGTGGGCGGTTCGGGGACCCCCGGGGCGGAGACGTCCCGCCCGCCCCGGGCGGAGGCCGTGGCGCCCCGGGGCGGAGGCCATCGCACCCCGGGGCGGGGACGGGCACAGCAAAGACGCGCACAGCGAAAGCGCCCTGCCCGCCCCGGGGCGGGCGGCCGTCACGCGGGGTGCAGCCCCGGTGCGCCCGCCTGCGTGACGAACGAGGCGGCGGTGGCGATGGGCGCCCCGGGCGTGGTGACCGCGGCCACCGTCCGGTAGTCGGCGCGGGCCTGCCGCTCGTCGAAGGTGACGCGGAGGTAGCCCCGCCGCCCGTTGTAGTACTTCATGTGCGGGTTGGCGGAGGTCAGGTCGTTCCAGTTGGCGGGCCGGTCCGCGCCGTCCTTGCCGCTGGTGACGGAGGTGGCGACGAGCTCGGTGCCGATGGTCCGGGACGCGGGGTCGTCGAAGTCGGCCTTCAGGTCGAGGGCGTAGCCGACGTGGACGTCGCCGGTGAGGACGACCAGGTTGTCGACGCCGGCCGCCTGCGCCCCGTCGAGGAGGCGGGCGCGGGCGGCGGGGTAGCCGTCCCAGGCGTCCATGGAGACCTTGAAGTCCGGGCCGGGCACGTTGCGCCGCTGGGCGACGACGACCTGCTGGGGCAGGACGTTCCACAGCGCGTCCGAGGCCCGCCAGCCGTCGAGGAGCCAGCGCTCCTGCTCGGCGCCGAGCATGGTGCGCGACGGGTCCTGCGAGTCCGGCCCCGGGACGCGCCAGCCGTCGCCGTACGCCTGGTCGGAGCGGTACTGGCGGGTGTCGAGCACGTCGAACTGGGCGAGCCGCCCGAACCTCAGCCGTCGGTACACCCGCATGTCGGGGCCGGTGGGCAGCTGGGACGGGCGCAGCGGCTGGTTCTCCCAGTAGGCGCGGTACGCGGCGGCGCGGCGCAGCAGGAACTCCTCGGGCGGCACGCCGTTCTCCGGGAGCTCGCCCGCGTAGTTGTTCTCCGTCTCGTGGTCGTCCCAGGTGACGACGAACGGGTGCGCGGCGTGGGCGGCCCGCAGGTCCGGGTCGGTCTTGTAGAGGGCGTACCGCAGGCGGTAGTCCTCCAGCGTGATCGTCTCCCGGTTGAAGTGGGCGGGCAGGCGGCGGTCGGTGTAGGCGCGGGCGCCGCCGGTGGCGTTGACGGCGTACTCGTACAGGTAGTCGCCGAGGTGGACGACGGCGGTGAGGTCCGCCTCGTCGGCGAGGTGGCGGTACGCGGTGTAGTACCCGTCGTGGTACGCCTGGCAGGACACCGCGGCGATGCGCAGCTCGGCCGGGCGGGCGCCCGGGTGCGGGGCGGTGCGGGTGCGTCCGGCGGGGCTGATCCAGGTGCCGGTGCGGAAGCGGTAGTGGTAGACGCGGCCCGGTTCGAGGTGGCCCACCTCGACGTGGACGGCGTGGTCGAACTCGGCGTGGGCGGTGGCCCGGCCGCGCCGGACGATGCGGCGGAACCGCTCGTCGTGGGCGATCTCCCAGTGGACGGCGACGCGCGCCGCGGGCAGGCCGCCGCCGGGCTCGTACGGGCGGGGCGCGAGGCGGGTCCACAGCAGGACGGACGTCGGGTGCGGGTCGCCCGAGGCCACGCCGAGGGTGAACGGGTCCTCGGTGATGCGCCGTTCGTCGAGTTCGGCCGCCTGGGCGGCGCCCGCGGTCGGGATGCCGACGGCGAAGGCGAGCGCGGCGGCCGCGCCCGTACCGGTGAGGAAGCCCCGTCTGCCGAGGTGGCGCGCGGCCGCGCGGAGTTCGTTGATGTCGGACGTCATGGGCGGAGTACACCGACCCAGGTTGTCCGTGACACGACATCCATGTGGCGGCCGAATGAGCCTCAGGTGCCGGAGCCGCCGTGCGCCGCACGCCGCGCCGCCGGACCCGGTGGCGGGTCCCCGTCCCCCGTCGGGGCTTCCGCCGGGGCTTCCACCGGGGTTCCCGTAGGGGCTTCGGTAGGGGCTTCCGTAGGGGCTTCCGTAGGGGCTTCCGTAGGGGCTTCCGTAGGGGAACAAGACCCGGGGCCGGTGGGTTGTGCGGACCATGACGATCGACGAAAGCTCCCCCGAGGTCCTGCACTACACCGCGTTCTCCGCCGACCCGAAGGGCGGCAACCCCGCCGGGGTGGTGCTGGACGCCTCCGGTCTCGGCGACGCGGACATGCTGGCGATCGCCGCGGAGGCCGGCCACAGCGAGAGCGTGTTCCTCACCGCCCCGCCGGAGGGCCTCGGCGAGCCCGGCCGGGCGTTCGCCGTGCGGTACTTCAGCCCTCTCGCCGAGGTGCCGTTCTGCGGCCACGCCACGATCGCGGCGGCCGTCGCGCTGGGCGAGCGGATCGGCCCGGGCGACCTGGTGTTCGCGACGCGGGCCGGCGAGGTCCCCGTGTCGGTGACCGAGCGGGACGGCGTGCCGCGCGCGACGCTGACCAGCGTGGAGCCGTACGTCGAGGAGGCCGACGCCGGAGACGTGGCGGAGGCGCTGGCCGCGCTGGACTGGCCGGCGGGGGACCTGGACCCGGCGCTGCCGCCGCGCATCGCCTTCGCGGGCGCCCGGCACCTGGTGCTCGCGGCGGGCTCGCGGGAGCGGCTGGCCCGCCTGGACTACGACTTCGACCGGCTGAAGGCCCTGATGCTGCGCCTGGACCTGACGACCGTGCAGCTCGTGTGGCGGGAGTCGGACACCGTCTTCCACGTCCGCGACCCGTTCCCGGTGGGCGGGGTGGTGGAGGACCCGGCGACGGGCGCCGCGGCCGCCGCCTTCGGCGCGTACGCCCGCGCCCTGGGCCTGGTCCCGGAGGCGGCGGTGCTCACCCTCCACCAGGGCGAGGACCTGGGCCGCCCGGCAGAACTGACGGTCGAACTGCGCACCCGCGACCCCCGCGTACGGGTCTCGGGCACGGGCACCCGCATGTAGTGGCCGGACTTCGGGGGGTGAGGCCGGACCCGGGGGGGCAGGCCGGGCCCGGGCATTCACACCGGAGCGCTCCTCCGGGGTCGGGCCCGGGCGGGCGCACCGGGCCGGAAAACCCGGCGCCCACCCGTCACCGGCGCCCACCCGTCAACCGCTCACACGTCCGCCGCGAACCCCACGAACCGCGCCCACTCGCCACGGCCCACGGCGAGAGGGGGACGCGACACGTCCTTGGAATCCCGCACGCACACGGCCCGCTGGCTCACGGCGACCTCAATGCAGCTGTCACCCTGGGTGCCGCTGTGGCTGGACTTGAACCACGTAAGTTCCGTCGTGTTCACAGCTCTCCTCGGAGTCGCTCCGTCAGATCCCGGGATTCCTTCACTGCGCGTCCGGGGGCCTCCATGTCTTTCGTCAAGCAAGGCGGGGGCTCCTGGGCTCGTAGAAGGTTCCGTCGGGAGCATGGCGAACAGGACGCTGATGCGGTGGCGGGCGAGGCGGAGGAGGGCTTGGGTGTGGGTCTTGCCGCGGGCTCGGCAGCGGTCGTAGTAGGTCCGGGAGGCGGGATCGCGCAGGACGGCGAACGCGGAGAGGAACATTGCCCGTTTCCGCTGCCGGTTCCCGCCCGGGGTGCGTGTTCGCCGTGGATCGACGTGCCGGACTGGCGGGTCGCCGGGGGCAAGTCCGGCGCAGGAGGCAAAGTGGGCGGCGGTGGGGAACGAGCTGCCGTCGCCGACGGTGGCGAGGAGGACTGCGGTGGTCCTGACGCCGATGCCGGGCGTCGAGATCAGGACCGTCGAAAGAGACATCCGATGCAGTTGATCTGTCAAGGCTGGCAGCCCGGGAAGTCTGTCGGTGGTGTGTGGCAGCATCCGCAGCATGACGAGTGCAGAGACAGGTCGTGGACTGGACTTGTTCCGAGAGGGCGATTTCCCCATCTATACGCTGACCTTCGTGCGGGATTTGCCGCCTGCGGAGCTGCTTGCCCGCATGGGGGTAGATCCGGAGACTCTGGTCGCTTCGCGACGCCATGGATCTGTCGGACGACTTGGGTGACGACCTTCTCGACGATGAGGAACCCGTCGTCACCAGCGGCATCGATGGCTCGTGGACGTGGGCATGGGAACAGGGCGGCATGCACGGACTCGATGAAAGGATTTTGAGTCACGTCTCCGTGGGGACTGAGGCCGTCGTGCTCCACTACAACGAGAAGCCGATGCACTGGTTCAAGTACGCGGTAGACGGCGAGATCATCATCGACTTCCACACCCTCCAGGCGATCGAACCGGCGGGGCAGGACCCGGCAAGACTTGATGACGTCATGAGGCCCCTCGGGCTCATCCCTGGCCAGGTAGCGCCCCTGCACAGCGTCCTGGCACTGGTAGAGAACGCTTTCGGCATCCGGCTGAGGCAGCCGGACGACGTAGACGACGAGCGTTGGAGCGGCAGGCTGCTTCCCCTGCCGGGCTGAAAGCCTCAAGCGGCGGCCCTCAGCGCAGGAGTTCCAGGGGACGGGAAGGCCGTGCCCTCGTCATAGACAGAGCGCTTGGTGAGGCAAAGGCCCCCGGTGACACCGCCCCCCCAGGTCATCCGTTCGACAGGGGCAGCAGCCATGCCGGGCCCGGAGGCCAGCGGCCCTCTTGTAGGACCGCAAAAAGAATGACGGGGACGGACCCGCTACTGCCGAGTCCGCCGGACGGCTGAAAGTGCACTGCTGCCTTCCATTTGATGCGTATAGCATCCTTCGGCTGTGTGCCCTGCACGCATGTCCGAGCTCCCTTGAGGAAGGTCTCACTTCGTGTCTCCTGACACACAGTTCTCCAGGTCCTTACGACGCAGACGAATATCCCGCACGGCTATCGCGGCAGCTCTGCTGCTGACCGCCGAGGCCGCGTTCATCGCCGGCGGCGCAGCCGTTGCGGCACCTGTCAGACCGCAGGCGGCAGCGCCCCAGACTCGTCAGCCATCGCAAGAGGAGGTCCTCGCTTCAGACATGGCCTGGGCCGCTCAGCACGCCAAGGGCTCCAAGGCGTGGGCGGTCCTAGAAGCGAAGAAGACCGGCAAGAAGGTCGTCGTCACCGACGAGACGACCTCCACCGCCTACACGGTCGCAAACCCGGACGGGACGCTGACGACCGAGCTGACCACCGGTCCGGAACGAATATGGCGTGATGGAAAGTGGCAGAAGGTCGACGCCACCCTCGCCCCCACTGCCGACGGCGGTGTCACGGCCAAGAGCCACCCCAAGGGACTGCGCCTGGCAGGCCGGGGTGGGACGAAGGCGTCGTCCTTGGCCGCGGCGAGGTCCGCGGCCGCACGGGACCTGGTCACGCTGGGGGGCGGAGACGAGACGGTCACCCTGCAGTGGAAAGGCGGTCTGCCTGCCCCGGTCCTGAACGGCACCACGGCCCGCTACCCGGATGCGGTTCCTGGGGCTGACGTGATCATCGAGGCGACCCGTACCGGCTTCGAGCAGTTCGTCGAGATCGCCGAACGGCCGAGTGTCGGCGACTACTCCTACACGCTGCCGGTCAGGGCCAAGGGCCTGACCGCGAAGGCCAACGACGACGGGTCGGTCTCCTTCGCCGACGCCAGGACCGGTGAGGTGCGGGCGACGATGCCGGCCCCCGTGATGTGGGACGCATCCGTCGACGAGCGGTCCGGTAAGCACGAGAACCGGGCCCGGGTGGGGATGAAGGTCGTCGACAAGGGCCACGGCACCGTGGACTTGGTCCTCACCCCCGACGCGAAGTTCCTCGCCGATCCGAAGACGACGTACCCCGTGACGGTCGACCCGTCGACCTCAGCCCTCGGGAACCTTTTCGACACCTACGTGCAGCAGGGCGAGACGGTCGACTGGTCAGCCGACACCGAGCTCGACTTCGGCAACCCCGGCACGAAGAACCCGGACGGCACTTACCGCACCGCTCGGTCCTTCATCACCTGGAATACGGCCCCCATCGCGGACGCCCTCGTCTCCTCGGCGACCCTGTCGCTGTGGAACTTCCACTCCGGCAACACCGACTGCACTGCTCAGCCCTGGGAGGTATGGACGGCGAACAACGCCACCACCTCCAGCCGCTGGACCAACCAGCCCGCCATGGTCACGAAGTACGCCACCTCCACCGCGACCCGCGGCAACCCCGATTGCAGCGCCACGGACGGGTGGATCACCGCGGACGTCACCACCCTCGCCCAATACTGGGCCGGCCAGAAGTGGAGCGTCTCCGGCATGGGGCTGCGGGCCTCCAACGAGGGTGACGCCCTGGAATGGAAGCGGGTCAACTCCGCGAACAACACCGCCAACCAGCCGAAGCTGACGGTCACCTACAACTACCGCCCCTCGGACGGCACGAACCGACAGGCCGGATCCCCGTTCAAGTCGTACGCCGGCGTGTGGGCGGTCAACACGACCACCCCGATCCTGCGGGACACCTTCACCGACCAGAACGGCGACCAGGTCAACGGCACCTTCCAGGTCTACGACACCGCTACCAACACCCCCATCACCACCCCTCTCGGCGAGGGGCTGCTCCTGTCCCCCTACGGTGACCAAGGCAAGCCGGTGAGCGTCACCGTCCCCGCCGGACAACTCAAGGACGGCCGGACGTACAAGTTCCGAACCAACGCCTACGACGGCACCCACTACAACCTGGACTGGTCACCCTGGACTCAGTTCGTTGTCGACATCACGGCCCCAAACGAACCCTCCCCCGTGGTCTCCAGCACCTATCCTGAGGGCTCCTACGGAGGCAGCGGGGGTACCCAGGGCACCTGGACGGCGACCACCGTGAGCGACGCGAACCGGTTGCAATACCGCATCGACGGCGAGGATCCCGACCCGGACGCAGGAGCTGTGGGCAGGGGGACCTGGCAGACGGTCAACACCACAACCACGAACGGCACAACTACGGCCAGCTTCGCCAGTACGCCCACCGTAGACGGTGCCCACCACATCGAGACACGAGCCGTCGATCGTGCGGATAACATCGGCGTAGCCAACGAGTACGGATTCATCGCCGGTACCGCGCCTGCCGGCCGGGCCCGCAAGGTCGACATCACTCTCAACACTCCAGATCCTGCGGCACCGGACCCGGCGGACTGGGACAACCCCTACCCTGCGTTCGGTTGGAACGGGTGGGAGACCCAGACCAGCTCGGGCACGATCACCCAGAATATACCCCCACTGCTTCCCATGAGGGGGAAGACCATGAGGGCTGGGGACGCGACGATCACTATGACCCCGCTCAAGCAACGCACCCCTGCCGCGGCGAAGGCGATTACCACCGAGCTGCAGCACGCCCGGCAGCGTAAAACGTCGACGTCGGCTACGGCAGCCGGCTACACCGGGCCCATTCTCGACAGTTCATGGTGTGACGCGAGCCTCGTCGGACAGAAGTCGTTCATCCGTCGCACTGAGGCCTGCCTGCTGTTCACCTGGGCCGTCGAAGGAAAAAACGGCACGAAGGACTACGAGCAGCTATACGAGCTGATGTGGCAGTTCAAACTCGACCCCAAGGGCAACACGATCAAGCACTGGGTGCAGATGACGCCACTCCTGTCCCCGATCACGGATCATTGGCCCTCGTCCCCGAAGGCACTGTCGTTCTCCGTCTTCGCCTCCTGCATCCAGGGCGGTTGCGCGAAAACCGACAGCAGCTTCGTGTGGGAGACCGATCGGTTGCCGACCTGGTCTTCGGGCGCGGACACCCATCTCGCGCAGGGCAACGCAGAGACCACCTGGGACGGCAGCGTCACCAATGCCGCCGGACTCCAGGACAAGGATCTGTCCCGAGCCGTCCCCAACCTTATTCAAGGCATCTTCAGCACGGACACACCGAATATGTTCGTGACCGACAACCACGTCACTTCTCCGGGCTCGATCCCCGCCCGCTGCGACAAGGTGTACGGTACCGGGGGATGCGTGATCGCCGCTTACAGCCCCGGCTACGCGATGAACTCGAAAAAGTTCCCCGCCGCTGCGGCGCACGCCTGGTTGGTCCAAAACAAGTTGGCTCCGGAGTTTTTCGGCCGTACTCCCCTCACCCCGCTGCACTACCTCCCGGGCCGTTCCCCAATGGACCGGACCAAGTTCCGCAACGCTGCCAGCGCGAACCAGAAGGGGCGCAGTGAGACCGCGAACCGTTATCGAGTCTGCTCCGGTGCCGCAGCCAACAAGATGGTGTACCACCCGGCCACGGCGCTGCACCCGGCATTGTCCAGCAGGAACAACGACACCCGGTCGTGTGACGAATACTCGTTCAACGCCACCTACGAGTCGGCGGGCATGCCTACGACGGAGGGCGGGCTGAATCCGAAGCCGGTGTCAGACGCCCTGCAGGGACGCGAGTGCGTGCAAACCTACGAGACCAAGCTCCCCGATGGCACATTCCGACTGTACGACGACGAGCGGTTCGCCGCGCCGACCTGGCAAGAGACCTGTGGCCGGTCCTCAATGTCGGTCAATGTCAACTCGCAGTCGATGTCTCGCTTCGGGTCGTTCGCATCCACGTTCCGTCTACTCGACAAGGACACATACTGGGTGGACATCGCCGGGTTCGACAAGTGCGACCCGCTCGCCGATGTGATCAAGTGCGTTCAAACTCCATGACTCCAGGACGCTCCGCATGACGGCAGCCCCCGAGCCCGTGCCCCGGGTTCGGGGGCTGCCTTGTGACCGGGCTCTGGTCAGGAGCCGAGCGGGCGCCAGCCGTCCTGTTCGTACATGGGGTCAGGATCGAACCAGCCCAGCCCGTCACCGGTGGGTGACAGGTAGGGCAGCATGCCCATGGTCCGGGTGGGGCGGGCCTCGACGAGCGCATCGGCCCCGTCCTCCAGCCATTCGGCCAGGCCCACACCGAGCGGCTCAAGCTCGGAGGCATCCGACCACATGCCGAGCATGCCCGTATCCAGGTCGAGGTAGGTGCCGTACATCATCGTGTGGAGAGCAGACGCGGTGACCGGAACGTACCGGACCGACTCATCGCCTGCGTACTCCGACAGCGGCGAGGCGTGCGTACTGACGACGTGTTCAAGCGGCAGCCATGCCTGACCGTTCGGCATGAAATCGACTGCGTTCGCCTGCCTGTGCCAGGGGTCGTCCTCACCCGAGGGAAGGAGTGGCTGTTCCCCGAACTCGTTCAGGTCGACGCCACGTACCCCATCATGTAGGGAGTAGAGGGCACGAAGCTCGGGCGGGAAGCGTACCTCGAGGGCCCGCTCCGCCTCCTCAATCCGCCCTGGTGCGGCAGCCGGTCGCAGCAGCCCGTACGACCTGGGTGCATGCTGGCTCAACCATGTCTCGAAACGGCTCCACGCCGCTTCAACTCGGGCACGCTCACTCATCATCGTCTCCATTGTCAATTTCGCCGTTCGCAGCGGTATCGGATGCTCCTATGGATGTCAAGCCGCAGGAGCGAGGTCGGTTTGCGCGATTTAGTCGGCTGGTGTGCTGGTCAGCACGCGGTACATCGCGCGAGCGGCGAGCCGTTCGAGGCAGCGCATGATGTCCTTCTTGTTCAGCCCTTCCTTGGCGCGGCGCTCGACGTAGGCGCGGGTGCGGTCGTCATAGCGCATGCGGACCAGCACGATGGTGTGCGGAGCGTTGTTCGCGGCCCGGTCGCCGCCTCTGTTGAGGTGACGGTGGTGGGTGCGGCCGGAGGATGCCGGGATCGGGGCGATTCCGGCGAGGTCCCCGTGTCGGTGACCGAGCGGGACGGCGTGCCGTGCGCAACGCTGACCAGCGTGGAACCGTACGTCGAGGAGGCCGACGCCGGGGACGTGGCGGAGGCGCTGGCCGCTCGTGTGGCGGGAGTCGGACGCCGTCTTCCACGTCCGCGACCCGTTCCCGGTGGGCGGGGTGGTGGAGGACCCGGCGACGGGCGCCGCGGCCGCCGCCTTCGGCGCGTACGCCCGCGCCCTGGGCCTGGTCCCGGAGGCGGCGGTGCTCACCCTCCACCAGGGCGAGGACCTGGGCCGCCCGGCGGAACTGACGGTCGAACTGCGCGCCGGCGACCCCCGCGTACGGGTCTCGGGCACGGGCACCCGCATGTAGTGGCCGGACCCGGGGGGTGGGGCCGGACCCGGGGGNCGCCCGGGCCCGGGCATTCACGCCGGGGCGCTCCTCCGGGGATGGGGCTGGGTGCTCACACCGGAGCGCTCCTCCGGGGTCGGGCCCGGGCGGGCGCACCGGGCCGGAAAACCCGGCGCCCACCCGTCACCGGCGCCCACCCGTCAACCACTCACACGTCCGCCGCGAACCCCACGAACCGCGCCCACTCGCCACGGCCCACGGCGAGAGGGGGACGCGACACGTCCTTGGAATCCCGCACGCACACGGCCCGCTCCGTCACGGCGACCTCCACGCAACTGTCGCCCGAGCTGCCGCTGTGGCTGGACTTGAACCACGTAAGTTCCGTCGTGTTCACAGCTCTCCTCGGAGTCGTTCCGTCAGATCCCAGGATTCCTTCGCGGCGTACACAGGCGCCCGCCGGGCAGCCGCGCCCGAGTCCGTGTACGGCCTGCTCCGGAGGGCGAACCCCTGACGCTCGCCCTCACCGGCTCACACGTCCGCCGCGAACCCCACAAACCGCGCCCACTCGCCACGGCCCACGGCGAGAGGGGGACGCGACACGTCCTTGGAATCCCGCACCCACACGGCCCGCTCCGTCACGGCGACCTCCACACAGTCGTCGCCCGAGCTGCCGCTGCGGCTGGACTTGAACCAGACCGGTCCCGTCGTGCTCATAGCTCTCCTCGGAGTCGCTCCAGCAGTTCCCGGGACTTCTTCGCGTCCAGGGCCTGCGAGCGCAGTGTGTCATAGCGGTGACAGAGCAGACCCACCTCTTTCGGGTCAGAGATCAGGCGGCCGTTCTCCTGTCCCTCGGAGTACGCCAGTCGCCGCCTCTGCGGTGTCTCCAGGAGTCGCACGGGTCCGTCCATGCAGGCGTGGGCTTCCGCGTCCGTCGGCATGACCTGCAAGGTCACGTGGCGGGGGGCGGCGCGTTCCAGTACGTGGTCCAACTGGTCCCGCTGTACATCGTGGCCGCCCAGCCCGCGCCGGAACACGGCCTCCTCCACGATGAAGTGGAAGGAGACGGTGGGCCGCTCCAGCAGCATCCTCTGCCGGTCCATCCTCGCCGCCACCTGGGCCTCCAACTGCTCGTCGGTCAGCAGCGGGAGGCGGTTCTCGAACAGGGCCCGCGCGTACCCCTCCGACTGCAGCAGGCCCGGCACCAGGCGGCATTCGTACGTGCACAGGCTCACCGCCACCCGCTCCAGCCGGGCCCACCGCCGGAACCAGGCAGCGAGTCCCACGTCCCCGCGCCCCGGGTCACGTACTTCGACGCCTTCAGCAGCGCCCCCGTGTTCCCCAGCACCTCCTCGGCCCGCTCCACCAGCGCCGCGTCGGGCATCCGCCGCCCCAGCTCCACCGACTCCACGGTGTGCCGGGAGAAGTTCACCAGCTCCGCGAACTCGATCCTGCCGTACCCCGCGTGCTCGCGCAGCGCCTGCAGGACCGCCCCGAACGTCCGCAGGCTGTCCGAGGGGTCGGGTTCCCGGCCCACCTCGTCGCCCGGCACGCCCTCGTCGTCCTCCGCCACACCGCCGTCGGTCATCGCGACCACCTCCGGTTCCGTACCGCGCCGTTCGCCGTCCTGCCGTCGACGGCACCCAGCCTGGCGCGCGGACCGCCGCACGGTCCACGGAACGCGTCCGTACGCTGACGCACCGTACGGACCGCGCGCCCGGAGCGCGCCCGCGTGCGCCCGCCACCGTGGCCCCGCGAGCGCATGCGCCCCGCCGACCGTTTCCCGCCGACCGCGCGGGGCCGGTGGCCGGCCCGGGCCGTCGTCCCGGCGGTCCCGGCGTAGCCCTCGGCGGTTTGTTTCCCCTGCTCAGCGCCGGTTTCCCGGCGACCGGCGCGGCGGGCAACGGGAAACCCATGGCTCCCGGTCCGGGAGGGCGGCCACTCTGGGTCCGTCGGTGGCGGCGGCGGTCGTCGGCCACCGGCACCGGGGAACGGCACCGGCGACCGGGGCCGCGGGGTCGAGAGGGGGAAGGGCATGAGACGCGGACTGGTGTCCCTGTGCGCGGTGCTGGCCGTCGCGGCGGCCGGGGCCGCCGGGTGCGCCCCGGCCGGGGGGACCGGTGCGGGCGGGTCGTCCCGTACGGAAGGGCCGTCGGATCCGGGTACCGCGCCCGCCGGCGGCACCCGCCTCCAACCGCTGACGTGGCAGCAGGAACTGCGCATCACGGACGCCCTGCAGCGGCTGACGAAGCAGTGCATGAACCGCCGGGGCTTCGCTTACCCCGAGGAGCGGGCCCTGTCGCTGGAGGAGAGCCGTCCGGTGCGCTTCGTCCAGGACGACGTCGCGTGGGCCCGGACGCACGGCTACGGCGGGTTGATCGCCCTGAAGGGCGAGCGCGCCCGTGAGGCCCACCCCGTCGGCGCCTACCGCCGGAGCCTTCCCCCGCAGCGGCGCGCCGCCTTCGACGCCGCGCTCGACGGCGGCGAGGACGCCCGGCTGCTGAGGGCGCCGCTGCCGGCCGGCGGTGAGATCCGCAAACGCCTCGGCGGTTGTACGGAGGAGGCCGAGCGCGCGCTCTACGGCGACCCGGCGGAGTGGTTCCGTACGAGCAAGGTCGCCATGGGGGTCGGCTCCCTCTACCGCGACCGCCTGATGCGTGATCCCCAGCTCACCGCCGCGCTGCGGGCGTGGTCCCGGTGCATGGAACGGGCCGGGCACCCCTACAAGGACCCCCAGGCGGCCCGCGACGCCACGAAGGCCGCCACCACCCGCCCGGGCGCGGACCGCGTCGGCGAGGCGTTCGCCGCCGAGCGGCGGACGGCGGTCGCGGACGCGACCTGCGCCCGCCGGACGTCGCTGCGGGCCGTGGTCACGGCCCGGGAGACGTTCTACGAGGGCCGCCTGCGCGACCGGTTCGGCAGGGACCTCGACACCCACCGGTCGCTCGGCCGGCGGGCCTACGACCGGGCGGTGCGCATCGTCCCGGAGCGGGACTGACCCCCCGTCGCCCCACGATGCGCCCCGCCCACCACCACCGGCGGCGTGCCGCCCCGGCACCCGTCACGCTCCACCCACACCACATCCGAAGGGAATCACCATGCGCAAGTTCGCCGCCGCGGCGGCCGTCCTGGGGCTCGCCGCCCTGGGCGTCACCGCCCCCGCCACCGTCGCCCAGGCCACCGACAACGCCGCCACCAGTGCGCTCTGCGACAGCAAGTGGGGCCCGCGCAACGGCAACATGTACGCCTGGGAGCACATCAACTGCGACGGCGCCCTCCTGATGGTCAGCGCGGGCAACAGCAGCTGGTGGGGCGGCTCCCAGGACCGGGCCTCGTCCGTGATGAACCGCGGCTACACCGGCAACCTCGCCTACGTGAAGTTCTACGAGCACGCCAACCACGGCGGCGGCCACGCCTGCCTCAGCCCGTACGAGCTCTACGCCGACAACCTGACCGACAACCGGCTCAGCAACGGCGTCAGCGCCCACGACACCATCTCCTCGCACAAGTGGGTCAACAGCGGGGAGTGCTCGCACTACCTGACCTGATCCGCCCGGTGCGGAAGCCCGGAACCGCCGACGCGGTTCCGGGCTTTCGTGTTCACGCCACTCCGGCCGAAAGCCTCGGTGAGTCCGCGGCCCCCGCCCTAGCCTGGACGCCGCCTGCTCGACGGCCTCATTGCCAGGGGGATGCCTTGAGTGACTCGCAGCCGGGAATCGCAGCGGACCGACGGAACCGCACGGACCGCACGGACCGCACGGACCAGATGGGCCGCACGGACCAGATGGGCCGCACGGACCGCACGGACCGCACCGACCGCACGGGCCATGCGGACCGCAAGGGCCGCGCCGACCGCACCGGCCACACGGACCGCGTGAACTTCGGGGGCCGGGAGTCCCCGGGCTCCGGGTCGTTCGCCGGGGAGTTGCGGCGGCTCAGGCGGGAGGCCGGCCTGTCGCTCACCGACCTGGCGCGGCGCACCCACTACAGCAAGGGGTACCTCAGCAAGATCGAGACCGGTGCCAAGCGGCCCACCGCGGACGTCGCCCGGCTCTGCGACGAGGTGCTGCGCGCCGAGGGCCGCCTGCTGGGGCTCCTGGCGCGGCCGGCGCCCCCCGGCGGCAAAGCAGACACCCCGGCCGACCCGCCGGGGGGACAGCCGGAGGCCGCCTGCCCCTATCGCGGTCTGCTGCCGTTCACCCCGCAGGACGCGAAGTGGTTCTTCGGCCGGGAGCGCGCGACGGCCGCGCTGGTCGAGCGGGTCCTCGAACGGATCGGCAGCGGTCCGCTGGTGCTGGTCGCCCCCTCCGGCGCGGGGAAGTCGTCCCTGCTCAACGCCGGACTCGTCCCGGCCCTGGCCCGCGGGGACCTGCCGGTGGCGGGCGCCGGACGCTGGCCGGTCGTCACCCTCACCCCCACCTCCCGCCCCCTGGACGAGTTGCTGGAGCGCACCGCGAAGGTCCTCGGCGGCGGTCTGGGCGTCACCGTGGAGGAGGTACGGGACGATCCCCTGGCGCTGCTCGCCGCCGTGGCCGCCCGGTCGGACGCCACGGCCCCCGCCGGCGGCGGGCCGCTCCCGCCGTCGCGCCCGGTGCTGGTCGTCGACCAGTTCGAGGAACTGTTCACCGACTGCTCCGACGAGGAGGAGCGGCGGGCCTTCGTCCGGGTCCTCGCCGCCCTGGCCGGTCCGGCCCCGGCGCCGGACGCGCCCGAACCCGCCGTGGTGGTGCTCGGCGTCCGCGCCGACTCCACCGGTGACTGCCTGCGCCTCCCCGAACTGGCCGGCGCCTTCACCGACGGCCTGTTCGTCCTCCCGCCGATGTCGGTGGCGGAGCTGCGGGAGTCGGTCACGCGCCCCGCGGAGCTCGCCGGCATCACCCTGGAGCCCGGCCTCGTGCCGCTGGTGCTGCGGGACGCCGGTCTGGGCGGGGTGCCGACCGAGACCCCCCTCGCCGCCCCGCGCCACACCGGGGAGGGTTCCGAGGGGGTGCCCGACTTCGCGCTCCCGTTGGTCTCGCACGCCCTGCTCGCCACGTGGCAGCGGAGGCGGGGCTCCGCCCTGACCGTCGACGGGTACGAGCGGGCCGGCGGCATCCGGGGAGCGGTCACCCGGACCGCCGAGACCGTGTTCACCGGCCTGGACCCGGCCGGGCGGAGGACCGTCCGGCGGGTCCTGACACGTCTGGTCCACGTCGCCGACGGCGCCGGGGCGACACGGCGCCGGATGAGCCGGACCGCCCTCCTGGAGCAGTTCGCCGACACGGACGGCGCCGCCGCGGTGCTCGACGCCTTCGTACGGGCCCGGCTGGTCACCGTGGACAGCGACACGGTCCAGATCACCCACGAGGCCCTGCTCCACGCCTGGCCGCGGCTGCGGGACTGGCTCCGTGCCGACCGGGCCGAGCTCCTGGCCCACCAGCAGCTGTCCCACGCGGCGGCCGAGTGGGAGCGGGAGGGCCGCGACCCGTCCGCGCTCTACCGGGGCGCCCGGCTGGACGGCGTGCGGGCCTGGCTGGACGACCCGGACGGCCGGCGCCGGCTGAGCCCGTGCGAGGAGGCCTTCCTGCGGGCCGGCCTGGAGGAGGAGCGCCGCCTGCGGGCCCTGGAGAGGCGGCACGCGCGGCTGCGGCAGTCCCTGTGCGCCACCCTCGGCCTGCTACTGGCGTTCGCGGTGACCGCCGGGGCCCTCACCTACCAGCAGCGCGGGGCCGCCCTCCACCAGGAGCGCCTCGCCCGCTCGCGGGCGCTCGCCGTCCAGTCCGCGTACCTCGCCGGCGGCCGGCCCGAGGCGTCGATGGTGCTCGCCGAGGAGGCGTACCGCCTGGAAGCGACCGCCGAGGCGCGCGGGGCGCTGCTCAGCACCCAGTCCCAGCCGTTCTCCGCGCGGCTGGAGGGCCATACGGGGCCGGTGAACGCCGTGGCCTTCGCGCCGGACGGGGTCTCGCTGGCGACGGCCAGTTCCGACGGCACGGTCGCCCTGCGCCGGACGGACGACCACCGCACGACCGCCACGTTCGCCGTTCCCGGCCGTGTGCGCTCGGTCGCCTTCGCGCCCGACGGCCGGATGCTCGCGGCCACCTCGACGGACGGTCCCGTGCACGTGTGGCCCGCTTCCGGCCGCGGCACGCGGACGGTCCTGCCCGACGCCACGAGGGGGGCCCGCGCGGTGGCGTTCGACCCCCGCGGGCGCGGGCTCGCCGTCGCCGCCGCGGACGGGACCGTCCAGGTGTGGGACCCCGCACGCCCGCACCGGCCCGTCGCCTTCTTCACCGGCCACGCCGGGAACGTCAACGCCCTGGCGTACTCCCCCGACGGCCGGACCCTGGTCTCGGCCGGCGCCGACCGGACCGTGCGGCTGTGGGACACCGGCCGCGCCCGCCCGCCGGTGGTGCTGAAGGGGCACACGGACGAGGTGCTCAGCGCGGCGGTCTCGCCGGACGGGCGCCAGATCGCCTCCGGCAGCATCGACCGGACCGTACGGCTCTGGGACCTGCCGGGACGCCGGCTGCTGACGACGCTCACCGGGAGCAGCGACGACATCAACGCGGTCGCGTACCTGCCCGGCGGCTCCACGGTCGTCAGCGGCAGCGGCGACGGCACCACCCGGCTCTGGGACGTGCGGCGCGGCGCCCCGCTGACGACCCTGACCGGGCACACCGACTACGTCCTCGGCGTGGCCGTGAACGCCACCGGAACGGTGCTGGCCACCGCCGGGTTCGACCAGTCGGTGGTGCTGTGGGACCTCGGCGGGCCGGTGCTGTCGGCCCGCCCGTTCACGGAGGTGTGGACGACCGCCTACAGCCCCGACGGGAGGCTGCTCGCCACCGCCAACGCGGACCACACCGTGCGGCTGTGGGACGCGGTCCGCCGCCGGCAGGTGGCGGCCCTGACCGGCCACGACGAGACGGTGTTCTCGGTGGCGTTCGCCCCGGACGGGCGGGTGCTGGCCTCGGCGGGCTCCGACGGGACGGTCCGGCTGTGGGACGTGCCGGGGCGACGGCTCGTCAAGGTCCTCACCGGCCACACGGGCGAGGTGTTCTCGGTGGCGTTCGCGCCCGACGGGCGGACGCTCGCGTCGAGCGGCGCCGACCGGACGGTACGGCTGTGGGACGTGCCGGGACGACGGCTCGTCAGGACCCTCACCGGCCACGCGGACTACGTCAACCGCGTCGTGTTCAGCCCGGACGGCCGGACGCTGGCGAGCGCCGGCGACGACCTGACGGTCCGGTTGTGGGACGTGGCGGAACGCCGCCCGGCGGCCACCCTCGCGGGCCACACCGGCGCGGTGTGCGGCCTGGCCTTCAGCTCCGACGGCCGTACGCTCGCCAGCAGCGGCAACGACGGCTCGGTCCGGCTGTGGGACGTCCCCGGGCAACGGCTCGACACGGTCCTGACCGGCCACACGGGCGCCGTGCGCGACGTCGCGTTCTCCCCCGGCGGGGGGCTGCTCGCCAGCAGCGGCAACGACCGCACGGTACGGCTGTGGGAGCTGCCCGGGCGACGGCACTGGGCGACCCTGACCGGCCACACCGACGCGGTGCAGGGCGTCGTCTTCGCCCCGGACGGCCGGAGCCTGGCCAGCGGCGGCACCGACGGCACCGTACGGCTGTGGGACCTGGACCCCGGGGCGCGGCTGGCCCGGATCTGCCTCCTGCGCGAGCGGACCCCCGTGGGCGGCCGGCCCCTGCCGCCCGAGGCCCGCCTGCCGTGGGGGACCCCCTGCGGACAGGTCTGAGGGGTCGTCGCCTTCGGCGGGTCCGCGGTGGCGGACGAGGGCGCGGGGACGCCGGCGAAGGCGGGGAACCGTTCGGTTCGGCCCTGCGCTCGTGGCGGCGGGGCCGGGGCCCGGCCCCGCCGTGGACGCCGGCACCGGGGGACCGGGGCAGGCCGGTCCGCCCGGCGACCGGGGGGTGGCCCGACCCGTACCCGTCCCGGTCGGCGGGATCCCGGCCCGTCAGGGTCCCGCCCCCACACCGGAAGGGTGCCGGCCGCAGGAGGAAGACCCGTGGTCAGCGGCCCGTTCGGTGCCACCCGTCGAACCGGAGCAGCACCCGTACCAGACGCCACACCCCGGCCACGGCTCCGAGCAGTGCGCCCCCCGCCACCACGCCCTTCTCCGCCGGACCGGAGAGGCCGAGGGCCAGGGCGAGAACCCACGCCGCGGCGAAGACCACCCCGGCCAGCAGGGCGGCGGTCACCAGGGCGAAGACGATCTCCACCGTCATCGCGTCCTTCTCCCACCGCGACTCACGCCCCCTGTCCACGGGGTGAGTCTCCCATCACGGCCACACCACCGCGCCCGCGCCCGGCCGCCGACTCCCGCGGGCGGCTCGACCACCGGTCGGGACGGCTTCCGGAGGGCGCCGTGGCGCCGCGGGGTTTCCCGGAGGGTTTCCCGTCGCCCGTCCCGAAGGGCGACAGGAGGGTGCTCGACGGGGCGGGCACCGGTCGGCAGGCTGCTGCCCGACCACCCACTTCCGACGGAAGGTTCCCCATGTCCCGGTGGAGCAGCCTCATCCGCGCGTTCCTCGCGTTGCCCCTCCTTCTCCTCCTGGCGTCGGCACCGGCCGCGGCCCGGGCGCCCGTCGCCGACCGCACCGGCGCGGCCGCGGCCGCCGAGGGCGGCTGCCGCCCCCTGGCGCCGGGCGCGTCGGCGGCGGCCGAACGGGCCGTCGCCGTCGCCTGCGCGCAGGTCGCCGCCGGTGTCTGGTACACCTGGGGCGGCGGCCACGGCCCGCAGCCGGGCCCGACGTACGGACAGGTCGACCCGACCGACCCGGCCAGCGAACACGACCCCGAGCGCCTCGGGTTCGACTGCTCCGGCCTGGTCCGGTACGCCTACGCCGAAGCCGCCGGCGCGGACATCCTCGACGGCGTCGCCAGCCGGCAGTTCTACACGCACCGCGCCGCCCAGCGGTTCACCGCCGCCCAGGGCCTCGCGCCGCTCCTCCCCGGCGACCTGCTGGCGTGGGGCACCTCGCAGGACCTCCACCACATCGCCATCTACCTGGGCGGCGGGAAGATGGTCGAGGCCCGGCAGTCCGGTACCCGGCTGATGGTCAGCGACGTGCGCCTGGACAGCGGCTACTTCGGCGCCCTCCGCGTCAACACCGGCGCGGTGACCGGCCACATCCACCAGACCTGGGGCAGCGGCGTCTGGACGAAGGCCGAGCCGTCCCTCCGGGCCGCGCGCGTGTACGCCTTCCCGTACTCGACGACCATCCGCGTCCAGTGCCAGAAGCACGCGGAGGAGGTCACCTCCGAGGGATACACCAACGACGCCTGGTCGTACCTGCCCGACTACCGGGCCTGGGTGACGAACATCTACATCAAGGGACCGGCCTGGCTGGACGGGGTCCCCACCTGCACGTTCTGACCGGCCGGTCCCGCCTCGCGGCCGTGCGCCCCGGCCCCGCCCCGGACGCGCGGCCGCGGGGCCGCCGCCTCTTCGCGGGGAGCCGTCCCGGCCGGGCGGCGGGTGTGCCAGGGTGGCCGCATGACGTGGAACGGTGAGGACTACCAGGCCCGGCTCGACCGCATCGCCGCGGAGGGCGGCGACATGCACGGGGAGGCCGTGCTGGTCCGCTCCTTCTCCCCCGGCACGGTCCTCGACGCGGGCTGCGGCACGGGGCGGGTGGCCATCGAACTGGCCCGCCACGGGATCCGGGTGGTGGGCGTGGACGCCGACGAGTCGATGCTCGCCACCGCCCGGCGGCTGGCGCCGGAGATCCGCTGGTACCGGCGCGACCTCGTCGGACTCGACCTCGGGGAGTCGTTCGACGTGGTGGTGATGGCGGGCAACGTCCCCCTGTTCACCCCGCCGGGCACGGAGCCGGAGCTGGTGGCCGGCGCGGGCGCCCACGTCCGGGCGGCCGGGCACCTCGTCGCCGGCTTCTCCCTGGACCGCGGCTACTCGCTGGACGACTACGACGCCCACTGCCGTGCCGCCGGGCTGGTCCTGGAGGACAGGTACGCGACCTGGTCCCGGGACCCCTACACCGGCGGCGCGTACGCCGTCTCGGTGCACCGCCGCCCCTGAACGAAGGCCAAGCCCCCGGCGGCCCCCACCACGGCGCCGCGCGGGCGGCCCCGGGCCGAGGGGGGGTGGCCGGGACCGCCCCGCGGCCCGTACGGAAGGAGTCCGTCCGGAGCGCGGCGACACGGCCCGCACGGCCCGGCCCGTCCTGTTGGACGTGTATACCAACGTGTTCTCAAGGACGCCCCGGCGGCCCGTGACCCGACGAGGGGCACGGGCCACCGTGCACTCCACGCTCCTCCCCCGCCTCCTGCGGCACCCGCCCGGCCACGGCGGCCGCGTCGTGCTCCCAGCTCCCGGCTCCCGGCTCCCGGCTCCCCACCCGCATTACGGCCTCGCCACGTCACGGGCATGGAGACAGGATCGACAGGGGCCGTGGGCCCCGGTTCCAGGGCAGGTTCACGAGTTCGGGATGAGGACGAAGCGGCGGTTCGTGAGCGATGGCGCCGACTCGTCATCACCCGGCGCCCTCTGGTCCATTCGACAGCCGTTCCCAGCCGTTCACAGCCGTTCCCTTCAGGTGCCGTCCTCCACGCGGAAGTCGTAGTAGTGCTCGCCGCCCACGAGGACCGAGGTGACATGGACGGGCAGGCCCCCGGGGGTGCGGGGTACCTCCTGGGAGGTCTGGCGGGTGAAGCCCAGCGAGACGCCCGGAATGAAGGGGTACTCGGGTTCCGTGCGGTCGACGGTCCAGCCGCGCTCTCCCGCCTTGCGGAAGAGGTCCTCGGCCGGGGTGGTGAAGACGTCGTCGCCGTCGAGGAGCACGCGTACGTCGGTCCGGCGGCCTTCGCCGGGCCACCACAGCTCGACCGCCGTGACGACCCCGCCGGAGTCCTCCAGGAAGATGCTGACCCCGATCTCCCGGCACGCCGTGAAGATCTTCTCCGGCGGCCTGCCACCCGGGGGCGCGACTTCGGGCGTCCCCCAGGGCGCGACGGCGGCCAGGGCTTCCTCGGGGGTCATCCCGAGGCGGACGGGCCCGGCAGCGCGGGGCGGGTCCAGGACGAAGTCCATCGAAGTGGTTTCCCTTCTGGGCTACGGCTATTTGAGGATGTCGTAGTCGATCGTCCAGCCGCGCTTCCCCGGCATCTTCCGGAACTTCCTGTCGTTCTGAAGGCTGTCGATCATGTCGTTGACGTGCTGGTCGTATGTGGTCCCGAAGTTCTCCCGAAGCTCGTCGACGTCCATCTTCGTCGCCTTGTCCCGGCGGCCGACGGGGACGACGAAAAGGCGCAGGAAAACCATGAACTGCGTCGTACGGTCGCCATCCTGGAGGAGGCCGTCCGCGCCCTCCTGGACGGTCGACTGCCTCTGCCGGGTGCGTCGGCGGACTGAACGGGCCGCCGCCCGGTGTCCGGCCCCCCGCCCTGCGACCCCGGTGCCCGGCCCCGGCCGGCACACCTGCCGCTTCCCCTCTGGTTCGAGGTGGACCGCTCCACCATCATCCGCGCCACCAGCGAGGTACGGCCTCTGCTTGCCGGGTGAGGACGCGCGGTGAGCTCCGGCCTTCGACTGCGGACCCTGGCAGAGGCCGTCGACCACCTCGGCGCCGATGGGAAGACCGGGGTCATCGGCGGCACCGGGATCCGGGCCCGCCGGCCGGGCACCGGACGCAAGGGCCGAGACACGCTCGTCTCCGGCAAGAACGAGCAGAACGCGGTCAAGACCCTGATCGTCGCGGACAGCGACGACCAGGTGCTGTTCCGCAGCCCGGCCGAGCCCGGCAGCTGCGCGGACGCCACCCGCGCCCGCCGACCGGGGCCGGTCAGGCTCCTGGCCGACGGACCCGCGCTGGAGATCCTCGCCGATGCCGACCGCCAGGGCCTGGGCGCCCAGACCGGCGGCTGGGTGGTGACACCTCCGCACCGCACGTTCAAAACCCCCCGCCTGGTACGAGGAGACATACGAGCGGCAGCGCAAGGCGCACTCCCCACGGCGGATCCGGGTCGAGCACGGTATCGCCCACTCGAAGAGCCGGCGGGCCCTGGCCCACCGTCTCGGCCGCCGCGGGCACATGAGTCACACCGTCCAGGCCGTCACCCGTCCGCTGCCCCACCAGCAGACCGCGGACCTGGCATCGGCACGACCGGTGCGAACGCCAAGCCCCATCGCGGTTCCCGACGCCTCCCTGTCTACCGTGCACAAGCTCGTCAATCTCGCGCGGCTGAGGTGGAGCCATCCGGCGGGTGAGGGCGGCGGTGTCAGGTTCGGTTCGCTTGCTCCCAGGCATCGCGAATTTCGCGCGGGATCCGTCCGCGCATGGGTACGTCGTAACCGTTGTCCCGGGCCCACGCGCGGATCGCCCCGGCGTCGACGGGTTCCTGCGAGACGATCGGTTCGGGCTTCCACAGGACCGGGCGCGCGGGGTGGAACTCCAGCGGCGGGTCGAGGAGGTCGGACGGGAACTGAGGGACGCGGACGCGGCCGCTGAGCACGCCGACGAGGAAGTCCGTCAGCGTGCCGTCGTGGAGGTACCAGCGGGGGCCGCGGGCTTCGTTGACGGCGACGCGCCAGGCGTCCGGGTCGTTCTTCGGCTCGGTGATCCAGAAGATGTACTCCCCGTTGTCGGTCGAACCGATGACGAAGAGCAGGTCCGGATCGCAGGGCACCGGATGGGTGCCCTGGTCGTAGTCCTTGCGCAGATACGCCCGCACCCGTCCCGGTACGGGGCCCGTGAGGTGGGAGAACTCGGTTGCCCCGTGCGGATGGAAGACGCCGAGGTAGTCGCAGAAGTCGCCCGGGCCGTAGCGGTCGGCGAGTTCCTTGTAGTCCTGCGGCAGCGACATGCCCAAGGCCGCCTCGACGCGGTCCCAGCGGATACCCATCGGCGGGTTGGGCGGAGGGCAGATACGGATGAGAGAAGCGAGATCGGTCATTGGATTCCCTGGCGTCGTCGGAGCTGCCGTGCCGCGTGGTCGGGGTTGTCGAAGTGGGTATCCAGGCGGAAGCCGTCGGATCGGTCAACTTGCATGTGGATCGTCTTTGGTACCGAATCCGGCAGGTCATCGGTGTACTCGAGGTAGACGCCGTATCGGGCCTCGACCCCGAATCCTGGGCACGGGTTATGCGGCTGGCGTCAGCGTATGTGATGTCGTTCGGAAGGTGTTCTCGTAGGCGATCGGACTGCGGTGCCCCGGGCGGGAGTGGCGGTGTCGGGTGTTGCAGCGGTGCAGCCGGCGGAACGCGTCGAGGCGGGCCTCGCGCTCGCTGGACCAGTGCTCGCGGCCTTGGAGGGTCTCGTGTTTGAACGGCGCGTCGAAGGACTCGGCGAGCGCGTTGTCCGCCGAGTTGCCGACCGCGCTCATGGACTGGCGGACGCTCGCTGTGCGGCAGGCGTCGGCGAAGGCGGCGCTGGTGCGCCGGGTGCCGTGCTCGGTGTGCAGAACCGTTCCGGCGAGGCTGCCGCGGGTGAGCTCGGCGGCGGCCAGGGACCGGTGGAGCGCGACCGTGTCCGCCTTGGACTGCGGCGGATAGTCCTTCATGACCACGAGATGTCCGTTCCCAGATCCTCGGGATCCAGTGTCTCGTGTGTCCAGGATTCGGGGTCGAGGCCCCTGTCTCGAACTACTCCAAGATGTCGTCGTTCGAGTCGAACCGGTGGTCTTCCACGGGGAGCTGCGGGAAGTACTCATTCTCCGCCTCGCCGGTCAGGACGGAGAAAAGGAAGGAGGCGCACGAGGTGTCGTAGTGTTCCCATTCGGAACCTCGCCCCTCATTGAACATCACGGTCCACTCCCCCGGCTTCCGCTCCGGCCGGACCAGCCAGTACAGGTAGGCTCCGCTGTCTTCGACGTACGCCCAAGGGATGACCCGTGCGCCGGTGTCCCGGACCTCCTCGGGGACGGGCTCGCTCTGCCACAGGTTGGCCAGGACCTCGGCGCGCTCCGCGGCCGCGGCGACGAGTTCGTAGTCCTCGTCCGGGCACGCAGGGTCCAGGAGCCAGATGGTCTCGTCGAAGACGCCGCCGCCGTAGGTCTCGACCAGTTCCTTGTAGTCGTCGGGAAGCGCCGTGCCCATCGCCCGCTCGACGCCGCGCCAGTCACGGGAGCGCTGTGGGCCGGCGGGAGGGATGAGTGCGGTGAGGCGTTCCACGGCAGGATGCATGGCGGATGGCGCCCTTCTGTGCGGCTATACGCGTTTGGGGACGTTCATGACGGTGATGACGTTGGTTGGACTGCCGCCTTCGTACGGGATGAAGGTGAATCCCTTGTTGCTGCGGGCCTCGATGGTCAGGCCCGGGGGCATGACGTCGGTGTCTCGCCGGCCACCGCCCATCGCCGGTTCTCCGCATGGACCAGGGACGGGCTGTGGCGGCGGCTGCACCAGGCCGTCCTGGGCGAACTCGGCGCCCGCGGCAAGGTGGACTGGACCTCGGCCATCGTGAACGCTGCCTCCATCCGCGCGAAAAAGGGGGATCGCTGGCCGGGCGCAATCCGGTCGGCCGGAGCAAGAGCGGAGACAGCGCGGCTACGTACCGCCGCCTGACGAAGGGCTGATCGTCACGACCCGGGCCGGTCGGCCGCTGTCGCGCAGCCACTTCAACGACAAGTGGCGCGCGGCCGTCGAGCCGGCCGGACTGCCCGAGGGCACGCGTTTCCACGACCTCAAGCACTTCTACACGAGCCGCTTGGGGGCGGACGGCAAGTACGACCCGAAGACGGTCCAGGCGCTCTCCCGGCACGCGGAGTTCTCCGAGACGTGGGACACCTACGCGCACCCCCCTGTGGCTGTGCAGGGCGTGAAGGTGGACACGTTCACCGGGCTCTTCGGCGCCGGCGGACCCGGCGCCCCTGAAGCGCGGTACGGCACCCGGCGGCGGGTCGACGGCAGCGGGACGGCACCGACGACCGCGCGGCCGGCGGCGTCGATGCGGGACTTGACACCGACCGCACCGCGGGTGCAGGACTTTTCGATGCAACGAGGCGAACCATCGTGGCGCGAGGGTGAGTCGACCCGTGGAACGGTCTGCCCACCCAATTCGACCCCGATTCGACCCCGGAGCCGAAGGGCAGAGTGGTCACCCCCTCTGACCTGGGCCAGAGGGGTGCGACAGGACGAGCCGGGCTGTACGCCGGGTTCTGTGCCCCGGGACCTCGCGGTCGCCGGGGTGACGGCCATCCATCTAGGACCGGCGTTGCCGCCGGCCTCGTGCGGTCTACCCGCGGACTCGGGCGGGCAGCCCTCGAACGTCCGCGCAGGGCCGTCTTGCGACGGCCCCTCTTGACCTTGCTCCGGGTGGGGTTTACCGAGCCGCCCGGGTCACCCCGGGCGCTGGTGGTCTCTTACACCACCGTTTCACCCTTACCGAGGGCCGAGGCCCCCGGCGGTCTGCTTTCTGTGGCACTGTCCCGCGGGTCACCCCGGGTGGGCGTTACCCACCACCCTGCCCTGTGGAGCCCGGACGTTCCTCGGGAGGATCATGCGATCCCCACGCGGCCGCCCGCCCGGCTCGTCTGCCGTACCGACCATGGTACCCGCCCCGCCCGTGCGCTTGACCTTGCCGCGACGTCAACGTCTGTACTGGCCGCATGAGGATCGGAGAGATCGCCCGGCTCGCCGGTGTGAGCACGCGGGCCGTACGCCATTACCACCACATCGGACTGCTGCCCGAACCGCCCCGGCGCGGCAACGGCTACCGCGAGTACGCCCTGCGGGACGCCGTGCTGCTGGTGCGGGTGCGGCGGCTGACCGAACTGGGCCTGTCCCTGGACGAGGTGCGCGACGTCCTCACCGACGACGCCGGGCGCGAGCTCGTCGAGGTGCTGGAGGAGCTGGACGCCGACCTGGCCCGGCAGGAGGCCGGGGTGCGGGCGCGGCGGGAGCGGCTCGCGGAGCTGCTGGAACAGGCCCGCGAGGGGCGGCTGCCCGCCGAGGGGCCCGTCTCGCCCGAGCTGGCCGACCTGTTCGCGGACATGGCGCGGGTCAGCGCCGGGCTGGGGCGGCCCGAGCCCCGGGCGGCGGCGCTCGACCGGGAGCTGCTGACCCTGATGGAGTCGTCGTTCACCGACGAGAACGGCAGGCGGATGGTCGCCGCCATGCGGGGCGCCGTCGCCTCCCCGGAGGCGATGGAGCGGGCCTACGACCTGTACACGCGGCTCGACGAACTGGCCGGCGCCGATGCCGGCGACCCCCGGGTCGGGCCCGCCGCGTCGCTGCTGGTGGAGCTGCTGCCGGACGAGGTGGCGCGGCAGGTGGCCGAGGCGGGCCCGGAGGGGTGGCCGGGAGGCGGCGGGTTCGAGGGGGCGTTCCTCGCGGAGTTCTCCGCCGCCCAGGCCGAGGTGGTCCGGCGGGCGCTGCGGACGGTCGCCGAGCGGGTGGGCCGGGCCGGGGACGCCGGTTCGGATGGGGACGCCGGTTCGGGCGAGGAGCCCGGTTCGGACGGGGACGCCGGTTCGGGCGAGGAGCCCGGTTCGGGCGGGGACGCCGGTTCGGGCGAGGAGCCCGGTTCGGACGGGGACGCGGGCCGGGCCGGGGGCGCCGCGTCCGTCGGGCCGACGGACCGGGCGTCGGCAGCGGACCGGGGCGGGGACGGCACCGCGCCGGGCAGGGACGCGGGCCGGACACCGGCGACGGCGCCGGTGCCGGGGACCACCGGGAGTGCCCNGGCCGCGGGCCGGGCACGGAACAGGTGGACGGGGGGCGGGCGGTGAGGCGGCTGCTGCGGGGCGTCGCGTACGCCGCCCTGCCCGCCGAGGCGGGGTTCGTCGTGTGCCTCCTCGCGGGGGTGGCGCTCCCCGCGCCCGCGCTGTACGCGCTGGAGGTGCTGGTCGTCGCCACCGTGCTGCTGGACGCCGCCGTGTACCGGCGGGCCCGCCGCCGGGGGCTGCCACCGCGCGAGGCGCTGTACGAGGTGGTGCCGGAGCCCGTCGTACGGCTCGCCGGGCACGAGCTGGGGCTGATGGTGAGCCTGGTGCGGTGGGCGGGGCGGCGGCGGCACGGGGTGCGCGGGGGCGTGGAGGCGTTCGGGCACGCCCGGGACCAGGCGGCGCTCATGTACGGCTTCGCGTTCGTGTGCGCCGTCGAGGCGGTGGGGGTGTCCTGGCTGCTGTGGGACGTTCCCGTGGTGCACGAGGTGTTCCTGGTGCTCGACGTCTACACGGTGCTGTTCGTGCTGGGCGTGCACGCCGCGTCCGTCACCCGGCCGCACCTGCTGGACGGGCGGGTGCTGCGGCTGCGGCAGGGCGGCCACATGGACCTCGCCGTGCCGCTCGGCGCGATCGCCGCCGTACGGTACGAGCCGCTGTTCACGCACCGGAAGGCCGACGGCGAACTGGACCTGAAGGTCGGCGGGCAGACCTCGCTCACCCTGGAGCTCGCGTCGCCGGTCGAGGCGGTGGGGCTGCTCGGCGGGCGGCGGGAGGTGCGGGTCGTGCGGTTCCACGCCGACGACCCGCGGGCCCTGTACGCCGCGCTCAGGCGGGTGCGAACAGCGCCTTCTCCCGCCCCGGGTACGCCTGTGTGAGCCGTACGTCCAGCCGCTCCCCCAGGGGGAGCGGTGTCCCCGCGCCCTCCAGGCGGGCCACCACGGCCGGGTCCTCCAGGTGCACGGTGCCGACCGTCGGGTCGTCGTCCCGCACGTCGACGACCGTCCCGGCGAACACCTCGCCGACCCGGTCCATCAGGAGCGCCGACTCGACGATGTCGACGCACTCCCGCTCGACGCGGTTGGCGCGCCGCGAGCCCTCCGCCATCTCCGCCGGCAGCGCCGCCAGCGCGGTGCGCACCCACTCGGGCGGCTCGCGGCCCTCGACGGCGGCGACGCACAGCTCCCCCGCGTACCGGTCGACCAGGCGGCGCAGGGGGGCGGTGCAGTGGGTGTACTCGTCGGCGACGGCGGCGTGCAGGGCGAGCGCGGGCAGGTTGCCGTCGGTGAAGACGGTGTAGCCGGCGCCCCGCAGCAGCGCCGTGCAGTCCTGGAGGAACGCCGCGTGCCGGGGCAAGTTCGGGTCGAGGGTGCGGACCAGCGCGGCGTACGGGACGTGGTGCGGCCAGTCGACGCCGAGGGCCTTGGCGGAGCGCCGCAGCCGGGCCACGGCGCCGTCCGGGGCGGTCGGCAGGGTGCGCAGGACGCCGGTGCCCGCGGCGGTCATCAGGTCGGCCGCGGCCATGCCGGCGAGCAGGGAGATCTGGGCGTTCCACCCGTCGGCGGGGCGCGGGGCGCGGTAGACGAGCCGGTACGCGCCGTCCTCCTCGACGATCTCCTGTTCGGGCACGTTCAGGGAGACGCCGCCGCGCTGGACCTCCAGGTCCTCGCGGAGGCGGCCGATGTCGCGCAGCAGGGTGAGCGGTTCCTCGGCGGTGCCGGCGTCGATCCGCTGCTGCACGGTCGCGTAGTCGAGGCGGACGCGGCTGCGGACCAGGGCGCGGCCGACGTCGGTGGCGACGCGGCGCCCGTACGCGTCGAGGTCGATCCGCCACAGCAGCGCGGGCACGGTCCGGCCCGGCAGCAGGCTCGCGGCGCCCTCCGACAGGACGGGCGGGTGGAGCGGGACGCGGCCGTCGGGGAGGTACAGGGTGAGGACGCGGCGGTGCGCCTCCGCGTCGACGGCGCCGGAGGGCGTGACGAACGCCGCCACGTCGGTGATGGCGTAGTGGACGCGGTAGCCGCCGTCGGCGCGGCGCGCCAGGTGCATGGCCTGGTCCAGGTCGGTCGAGCCGGGCGGGTCGATCGTGAACAGCGGCAGGTCGGTGGCGTCCCGGCCGGGCAGGCGGGGGGACTTCGCGGCGGCCTCCGCCTCGGCGAGCGCGTCGGGCGGGAAGGCGCGGGGGATGTCGGGTCCGTCGCGCAGGGCGCGCAGGGCCGCCCGCAGGGGGGTCTCGGCGGCACCGGTCACGTGGAGTCGGCGTCGGGGCATACGCCGAGCGTAGGGCGCGGGGCGCCGCGCGTCACTTTGTACGCTGGCCCGGGCCGTGTCCCGGCCGCCGTCCGGACGTGAGGAGAACCACCGTGCTCGTGCTGTTGCCGCCCTCGGAGGGCAAGGCCGCCCCGGGGCGCGGCGCGCCGCTGGATCCGGGCGCGCTGTCCCTGCCGGGGCTGGCCGGGGCGCGGGCCGCGGTGCTCGCGGAGCTGGTCGGGCTGTGCGCCGCCGATGCGGAGAAGGCCCGCGAGGTGCTCGGGCTGAGCGAGGGGCTGCGCGGCGAGGTCGCGAAGAACGCCGCGCTGCCCACCGCCGGGGCCCGTCCGGCCGGCGAGGTGTACACGGGTGTCCTGTACGACGCGCTGGGCCTGGCGACGCTGGACGCGGCGGCGCGGCGGCGGGCGGGGTCGTCGCTGCTGGTGTTCTCCGGGCTGTGGGGCGCGGTCGGGGTCGACGACCGCATCCCGTCGTACCGCTGCTCCATGGGCGTGCGGCTGCCGGGGCTGGGGGCGCTCGGCGCGTACTGGCGCGGGCCCCTGGCGGAGGTGATGCCCGAAGCGGCCGGGGACGGGCCGGTGCTGGACCTGCGGTCGGCGGCGTACGCGGCGGTGTGGCGGCCGAAGGGCGAGGTGGCGGGGCGCACGGTGACGGTGCGGGTGCTGCACGCGCCGACCCGGAAGGTGGTCAGCCACTTCAACAAGGCGACGAAGGGCCGCATGGTGCGCTCCCTGCTGGAGTCGGGGGCGGCGCCGGGGTCGCCGGCCGAACTGGTGGAGGCGCTGCGGGACCTCGGGTACGCGGTGGAGTGCGCGGCGCCGGGCCGGGCCGGGAAGCCGTGGGCGCTGGACGTGCTGGTGGACGAGGTCCACTGAGCCCGCGGCCGGGGCGCGGCGGGTCCGGTGGGCGGCGGCCCTCCTGCGGCACGCGGCGGCCCCGGCGCCCCCGGCCGCCCGGCGCCCCCGGCGTACGGCGGGTCCGGGGGCGGCCCGGGGCGCGGCGGTCAGCGCAGGTGGGAGGTGTCGTTGAGGAGGCGGACGGAGGCGTTGCCGTCCCGGTAGTAGGCCACGGCCGACAGGGACGCGGCGGACAGCTCCATCCGGAACAGCGCCTCGGGCGGGGCGCCCAGCGCCAGCCGCACCAGGGTCTTGATGGGTGTCACGTGCGTCACCAGCAGGACCGTGCGGCCCGCGTGGCGTTCCGTCAGCCGGTCGCGGGCGGCGGCGACCCGGCGGGACACGGCCGCGAACGACTCGCCGCCGGGGGGCGCGGCCTTCGGGGAGGCGAGCCAGGCGTCCAGCTCGTCCGGGTAGCGCTCCCGCACCTCGGCGAAGGTCAGCCCCTCCCACGCCCCGAAGTCCGTCTCGCGCAGCCCGTCGTCGATCCGCACGTCGAGGCCGAGGCGCCCGGCGACGGTCAGGGCGGTCTGGCGGCAGCGCAGCAGCGGCGAGGAGACGACCTCCTGCACGGTGCCGCGCGCGGCGAGGGCGGCGGCGGCGGCCTCGGCCTGGCGCCGCCCGGCGGGCGAGAGTTCGGGGTCGCCGCCGCCGCTGCCGGAGAACCGCTTCTCCGGGGTGAGCGCGGTCTCCCCGTGCCGCAGCAGGACGAACGTGGCGGGCGTCCCGAGGTCGGCGGGCGCGGCCCAGCCGACGGGCGGCGTGGCGGGCGTCGCCGCGGCCCCGCCGTCGTCGGCGGACGGGGCGGGAGCGGTGGCGGACGGGGCGGGAGCGGTGGCGAACGGGGCCGGCTCTCCTGCGGGCACGGGCCCTCCCGCGGGCGCGGGCTCCACCACCGGCGCCGGGGCCGCGGCGCCGGTGGTGGAG
>NZ_CP095474.1:1743342-1781050 GCF_023614315.1 Streptomyces sudanensis
GTGTCGTGGGCTCGGCCTCCGGGCCGGCCGGCTCCGNNGTNNGGGNCANGGCGGCGCGGNCCCTGGCCGCGCCCGCCGTCGCGTCGCCGACGACGCGGGCCGCACCCGCGTCCAGGACGGCGCGGGACGCGGACGGCCGCCACTGGCGCCCCTGGCGGCCCGCGTCCATCGCCTCGTTGGCGAGGCGGTCGGCGTGCTTGTTGTGCTCGCGCGGGATCCACTCGTAGGTGACCCGCCCCGGCGGGTGGATCCGGGCGGCCTCCGCCGCGAGCGGCTTCATGTCCGGGTGCTTGATCTTCCAGCGCCCGGACATCTGCTCGACGACCAGCTTGGAGTCCATCCGCACCCGCACCGAAGCGTCCGGCGCCAGTTCGCGCGCCGCGCGCAGCCCGGCGAGGAGGCCCTTGTACTCGGCGACGTTGTTGGTGGCGACGCCGATGTACTCGGCCGTCTCCACCAGCGCCTCGCCCGACACCGGGTCCAGGACCACCGCGCCGTACCCGGCCGGGCCCGGGTTGCCCCGGGACCCGCCGTCGGCCTCGACGATCAGCTCGCGCAGCCGCCCCCTGCTCATTACAGGCCGGACTCCGCCGTGCGGACCAGGATGCGGCGGCAGTTCTCGCACCGCACGACGGTGTCGGCCGCGGCGGACCGGACGTCGTTCAGCTCGGTGATGTTCAGCTCGATGTGGCAGCCCTCGCAGCGGCGCTGGTACAGGCGGGCCGCGCCCACCCCGCCCTGCTGGCCGCGGATCTTCTCGTACAGCTTCATCAGGTCCGCCGGCACCGAACCGGCCACCACGTCCCGCTCCTTGGAGACGGCCGCCGCCTCGGCGTCCAGCTCCTCCTGGGCGCGGTCGCGGCGGGCGGTCGCGTCGTCGGCCTTGGCCTGGACGGAGGCGACGCGCCCGGTCAGCTCCTCCACCCGCTCCTGCGCGGCCTCGCGGCGCTCCATGACCTCCAGGACGATGTCCTCCAGGTCGCCCTGGCGCTTCGACAGGGAGACGATCTCCCTCTGGAGGTTCTCCAGGTCCTTCGGGGAGGTGACGGCGCCCGAGTCGAGCCGCTGCTGGTCGCGTGCGGCGCGCTGGCGGACCTGGTCGACGTCCTGCTCCGCCTTCTTCTGCTCGCGGGCGCAGTCGCTCTCCTCCGTCTGCGCGGCGACGAGCAGGTCCCGCAGCTGGGCGAGGTCCTTGGTCAGCGATTCGATCTCGGCGTGCTCGGGCAGGCTCCGGCGCTTGTGGGCGAGCTGCGACAGGCGCGTGTCGAGGGCCTGGACGTCGAGGAGTCGGATCTGGTCGGCGGGCGCGGCGTTCAGTTGGGGGCTCCAGGGGAGGTGTGGTGAGCGGNNNGGGAGGTGTGGTGGGCTGCCCACGGGTCGGTGACCGTCTTCGAGACGTGGACCCGCAGGTTCCAGCCGTGCCGGTCGGAGACCTCGTCGAGCTGGGCGGCGGCCAGTTCGCACCAGGGCCACTCGGTGGCCCAGTGGGCCGCGTCGACGAGGCCGACCGGGGAGTGCTGGACGGCCTCGGAGGCCGGGTGGTGGCGCAGGTCGGCGGTGAGGAACGCGTCGACGCCGGCCGCGCGCACGGCGTCGAACAGGCTGTCGCCGGAGCCGCCGCTGACGGCGACCCTGCGGACCGTCGCGTCGAGGTCGCCCGCGACGCGGACGCCCTGGGCGGTGGCGGGCAGCCGCTCGGCGGCGCGTGCGGCGAACGCGCGGAGCGTCTCCGGCGGGTCCACCTCGCAGATCCGGCCGAGGCCGTTCTCCGGTACGAGGGGGCCGGTCACGCGCAGGCCGAGGGCGCCGGCGAGGGCGTCGGAGACGCCGGGGTCGGCGGTGTCGGCGTTGGTGTGCGCGACGTGCAGGGCGATGCCGTGCCTGATGAGGGTGTGGACGACGCGGCCCTTGAAGTGGGAGGCCGCGACGGTCGTCGTCCCCCGCAGGTAGAGGGGGTGGTGGGTGACCAGCAGCCCGGCACCGAGCCGGATCGCCTCCTCGGCGACCTCCTGGACGGGGTCGACCGCGAAGAGGACCCGGTCGATCTCGGCGTCGGGGTCGCCGCAGACCGTGCCGACGGCGTCCCACTGCTCGGCCCGCTCGGGGGGCCAGAGTGCGTCGAGTTCGGCGAGGACTTCGGTGAGGCGTGGCACGCCCCCAAGGCTACCCGCAACCCCGCGGGGCCCGGCCGCCCCGGTGACCTCCCTACCCTCCCCCGGTACGGACCCGCCCGTCGGCGCCGGCGCACCGGCCGGGGTGGCGCGGCCTCGCCCGGACCGGCGCTCCCGCGGGCGCCGGGTCCCGGNNNNCGCGGNCCGCTCCGGCGCCCGGGCCCGGTACACCCGCCCGGCGCCCTTCGGCCCGGCCCCGCCCCGTCGCGGAAACGACCCGGCCGGGGCGGCCGGGTCCCGCCCAGGGCGGCCGGGTCCGGACCCCGCTCCTCGGGGCCCGGTCAGCACACCGGCCTCCGTTCCCTCAGGCGAATCCGGCGACAGCCACCCTTATGTGTGAAACGGGCGGTCCCGTGCGGTTCGGGTGGAAGTGCGAAAACTAGCGTCTGCGGCCGGAGGTGACGAACCATGACAGCCTGTGCCATCGAGGCCACCACCGGGGACGGCGGCTGCGCGGTCGGCGGGACGGGGTTCACGATCGCCGCGGACGGCTCCTACGCGGCCCGGCTGGCCGGTGAGGGCGAGGCGCTGTTCCCCGAGCGGTGGACGCTCGGCGGGCCGGAGCCGTACGCCGTTCCGCTGCCGCTCGGGCAGCCCGAGGACCCGCACGCCCAGCTGCTGCCGCTCGTGGACGGCCGGGTCCTCATCGCCCGCCGGATCGCCGGGAGGTGCGCGTTCTCGCTGCTGTACCCGACGGGCCCGCGGACGGGCGAGCTCCCGCTCGGCGCGGTCGAGGCGGAGTCGGTGCGGCTGCTGCCGCCCGCCCCGGACGGGGTGTGCGCGTACGCGCTGGCGGCGGGCGGGCGTTCGACGGGGATCTGGCGGGTGGCGGGCGGCGCGCCGGGGCCGGAGCACGTCGCCGAGGTCCGGGGGCACTGCTCGGGCGGGGTGTGGCTGGACCGGGAGGGGCGGCTGCTCGCGCTGGACCGGACGGTGGACGGCGGCCCGGTGAAGACCGTCACGGTGGACCTGCGGCGGGGCGGGGAGGTCACGCCCCTGCTGCAGCTCACGGAGGACAGCCGGGACCGGCTGGTCCTGGCCGACCCGGACAGCGGGCTGCTGCTGGTCCGCTCGGACGCGCCGTCACCGGGGCGCGAGCGGCTGGGCTGGGGGGTGCTGGGCAGTGCCCGGCCGGTGCGGTTCCCGTCGTGCCTGCGGTCGGTGGACGCGGCGCTGACGCCGTTCGCGGTGCAGCCGGGGCAGGTGCTGACGCCGGAGGCGTGCGCGGTGGCGCTGCGCGTCGACACGGCGGCCGGGAGCCGGGTGGGGGTGTGGCGCCCGGCGGGGCGGCGGCTGCTGGAACTCCCCGCGCCGGAGGGCTGGTTCCCGGGCGCGGGGCGGTGGACGCGGGACGGGGCGCTGTCGCTGCCGTACGCGAACGCCTCGGTGCCGTGCGGGCTGGCACGCGTCGAGGCCGCGGCGGCCCCGCTCCCAACGGAGGGAGCGCCTCCGCCGCGTCCGGTGAAACCCGCAGGCGGGAGGCCGTACGGCACTCCGGTGGCGGCGGTGGCGCGCCGGCCGGTGCCGTTGCAGCAGGCACCCCTCACGGGTCGCGCGGCGCCCGGTTAGACTCACCGCCCGCAGGAGAACAGCGATCATTACGGGGTGACTTCACCACATGTCTGAAGCCAGCACCGACACCACCCAGGCGACGCGGGCGCACGGGGAGGCCGGCGGCTCCGGAAAGCACCGCGGGGGCCCGGCAGCGTCGGAGGACACGTCGGTACGGCCGCACGGCCGTCACCGCAGGGAGTCCGGTGAGGACGGCGTGGCGTAACGCCCGCCGCACGTCGGAGGAGGGCCGCCCCGGTTTTTCCGGGGCGGCCCTCGGCGTCTTCCGGCGGCCGGGCCGCCGAAGGGTCCCCCGCCGGTCCGGCAGGACCGCTTCCCTCAGGCCCCGCCGTGCGCCGGGGCGGCGGGGGCCGGGCGGGGCAGCCACAGGAGCATCAGCACCACCGCCGCGAGGAGGACGCCCGTGCCGGTGCGGAAGGCGAGGGCGTACCCGGCGGTGAGGGCCTGCGGGGTGGCGGCGCCCGCCGCGCCGGAGGCGGCGACGGTCGACAGGACGGCCAGGCCGACCGCGCCGCCCATCGTGCGGGAGGTGTTGACCAGGCCCGACACCAGGCCGGCGTCGCCCGGCGCGGCACCGGAGGTGGCCATCGCGGCGAGCGGGGTGAGGACCAGCCCGACGCCCGTCATCATCACGACGCCGGGCCCCAGGAGATCGGTGGCGTACGCGCCGTCCGCGTCCATCAGCGACTGCCAGGCGAAGCCGGCCGCGGTGGCCAGCGCCCCTCCCACCGCGAGGTTCCGCGCCCCGAACAGCGGTATCAGGCGCGGTGCCAGCTTGGCGCCCAGGACGATCGCGACGGAGCTGGGGATCAGGGCGAGCCCGGCCTCCAGCGGGCTGTAGCCGAGGACGTTCTGCGCGTACAGCGTCAGGAAGAACCACGAGGAGAACGTCGCCGAGCCGATGACGAACAGCGCGACGTTCGCCGCCGACACCGCCCGCGCCCGGAACACCTTCAGCGGCACGAGCGGCTGGCGGGTGCGGGACTCCACCACCACGAACACGGCCAGCAGCGCCACCCCGCCGAGCAGCGGCACCAGCGTCCCGGCCTCCGCCCAGCCGGCCCGCTCGGTCCGCACCACCCCGTACGCGAACGCGGCCAGCCCGGCCGTCACCAGCAGCGCGCCCGGCAGGTCCAGGCGGCGCCCGGCGCCCGTGCGGGACTCCTTCACCCACAGGGCGCCGGCGATCAGGACGAGGACGCCGACTGGGACGTTGACGAGCAGGACCCAGCGCCAGCCCAGCAGGTCCGTGAGGAGGCCGCCGACGAGGCCGCCCGCCGCGCCGCCGCCCGCGCCGACCGCCGACCACGTGCTGATGGCCCGCGTCCGGGCGGCGCCCTCCGGTACGGCACTGGTGACGATGGTCAGCGTCGCCGGGGACAGCACGGCCGCGCCCAGTCCCTGCGCGGCGCGGGCGGCGAGCAGCTGCCAGCCCTCCTCGGCCAGCCCGCCCGCGACGGACGCGGCGGTGAACACCCCCAGGCCCAGCAGGAACATCCGCTTCCGCCCGAACAGGTCGGCGGCCCGCCCGCCGAGCAGCATGAACCCGGAGAAGGCGATGGAGTACGCGTTCACCACCCACTGCAGCGCCGTCGCGGACATGCCGAGGTCGGCGCGCATCGACGGCAGGGCGACGTTCACGACGGACACGTCGAGCACGACGAGGAACGTGCCCGCGCAGGCGGCGAGGATCACCACCCAGGGGCGGGCGGGGAGATCCGGGTNNAAGGGGCGGGGGCGGGGACGGCTGCGCCGGTACGGGACGGGGACATGCCCGTCATGGTCGCACCCGGCCGTCACCCCGTACATCCCCGGGGGGAGGCCGGGGTACCGGGCCTAGGAGTTGCGCAGCGTCACCTTCTGCGGCCCGCAACCGAGCCGGTCGGCCTCGGCGGCGACGTACAGGGGGAACACGTCCCGGACGAAGGTCCAGTCGAGGTCGCTCGGTCCCGTCCGCTCCACCACGAACGCCACATCACCGGTCTGGCACCGCCCCAGGTAGACGGCGCGGCCGACGGTGAGGGTCCCGTGGCCCGTGTCGCCGTCGGCGGCCGGGCCGCCGTGGTGCGCGTCCCGCTCGAAGATCCGGGCCAGGACGGGGTCGGTGACGGTCATCAGCCGCACGTGCCGGCTCGCGAGCCGGTTGTCGGTGCCGCAGATGCGGGCCGGGCCCCCGTCCACCCAGTTGCCCGCCGCGTCCCTCAGCAGCTTGGCGTGCCTCTCGGCGAGGGGCGTCCCCGCGAGCCCGCACAGCGCGGCGGCGGCCGCCCTGTCCCGCTTCTCCTCCTGCTCCTCCGCCTCGTCCTCGTCCAGGACCGGCGGCGACTCCGGCATCCGGTGGCGACCGGGGCAACCGTAGGCGGCCAGCAGGCCGTTGGAGGTCTCCACCACCGCGCGCGCCAGGCCGTACCGCCGTGTGGGGGGAAGAAGCTCCTCGGCGTCCTGATCGCCCATCCTGGCTTCCACGACCACGGGGTCCTCGCCGCCCACACAGCTCTGCGGCAGGGCGATCCAGGCGCGGCTCCGCGATGCCATTCCCCGGAGCCCGCCGCCGATCGGAGTCACCTCGGTGGACAGGAACTCGGCCGACCACGCCTGCGTGTCACGGCCCCGGCGCGCGTCGAGCGTCCGTACGGAGATATCCAGCCGCGCCACCACGTCGTCCTGCCCGTCCTCTTCCTCGGAGTAGGCGAGGACCCTGCACCGGGCGGACGCCCCGGGACCGAGCAGCCTCTGTTCCTCCGCCTCCCTGCGCCCCGCAGAGGGAGGGTCCCCCTCACGCGCGAGAAGGGTGTCCAGCGTCTCGTCGCTCAGCGCGCCCCAGCAGGGCCGGTCGTCCCGGAACGGCAACGTGCCGGTGCGCCAGCCCACCGTCCCGGCCCCCAGCAGGGCGCCCGTCAGGGTGGCGGCGGTGAGCGCCCAGGCGATCCGGCGGCGGCGCGGCCGGGATCCCACCGCGCCCTCCGTGCCCTCGTCGCGACCTGCCACGGTGTCCTGCGCGTCCTGCGCCGTCATCCCTCTCCCCCGTCGTCGCAGCCGACGCGCTTGCCCACGGACTCCACGTAGCGCGCGAAGACCGTCGCGTCGTCGGGGATCCCCGTCCCGTTCAGCGCATCCGTGTCACCGTAGAAGACCGTCGGCCGGCCGCCGCACGTCTTGCGGACCAGCCCCCGTCCAGGCCCCTCCGGCAGTCCGGTGAACAGCGCCCCCAGACGGGGTGTCCCCGCCATGACGTAGTGGGCCCCGGTCCTCTTCCCGCTCTGCCTGGAGGCGGTGTCCAGCGAGCAGAGCTGCAGCCGGGTGCCGTACACCCCCGCGAACGAGGTCCCGTCCGCGTCGCGGGGCTGGGCCAGGTTCACGCCGGGGATCCCGCAGAGCCGGGAGTAGAGGTGGGGCAGCGTCTCCTTCCGGGGCTGGTCGGTGACGGGCGACGTCATGGAGGGCGGGGGGCCGGACGCGCAGCCCGCCTCCCGCATGGCCGTGCCGGCCAGATCGACCAGCAGCCGGGCCATGTCGGCCTGACCGCCGGCACGGCCGTCGAGCGTGACCACCGAGGGGTGGCCGTCCGCGTCGCACGCGGCCGGGAGGACGAGCATGGCGCGGTCCGACGCGGCCACCCCGTCCAGGCCGTCCGGAAGGGCGACGGCACTTCCGTGCAGGTACCGGGCGAGCCAGGTGCGCCGGTCCGGTTCGCCGGACGGGAGCCTTCCGTAGACGGCGGTGACCTGCATGACGTCCCGCTCCGTACCGCCCCGCTCCCGGACCGTCACCTCGCAGGTGCCCTCCGGGCGCGCGGCGGTCGGCGGGGAGGACTCCTCGAAGACGCGCCGCGCGTCCCGCTCGTCCAGCACCCGGTCGCCCAGGAGGCCCTCGCCCTCGTGCTCCCGCCAGGCTCCCCAGCAGTAGGCGCCGCTGTAGGCGTCGCCGCGGAAGGGCCAGGTGTCCGTGGCCCAGAGGCCCGCGGTCGTGGCGAGCAGGGCCGCCGCCGCGAGCGCCGTGCGGGTGCGGCGCCGTAAGCCGCTCGTGTCCGTCATGTGCCGTCCCCCTTCGTGAGCGCGCCGATCCTATCCACCGGGGTGCCGTCGCCGGGTGGGGGAAGGTGGGGGACGATGGCGTTCGTTCGCCCGTACGACCTGGAGGACCTCCGCACCATGAGCGCCGCATCCGCACCGCAGCCGCCGCAGGGCCCGGAGCCGTCGCCGGAGACGCTCGCCGCGTTCGAGGCGGCCAAGGGGTTCATGCCGGTGCGGGAGGGGCTCGCGCTGTACGCGGCGGCCGTCGAGGCGGCGCGGCTCGGCCTTCCGCTGCTGGAGGTCGGCACGTACTGCGGGCGCTCCACGATCCTGCTGGCCGACGCGGCGCGGGCGGCCGGCACCGTGGCCGTCACGGTCGACCACCACCGGGGCAGCGAGGAGCAGCAGCCGGGCTGGGAGTACCACGATCCGTCCGTCGTGGACCCGGAGGTGGGCCTGATGGACACCCTGCCGACGTTCCGGCGCACCCTGCACGCGGCCGGTCTGGAGGACCACGTCATCGCCGTGGTCGGCCGGTCGCCGCAGGTGGCGCGGGTGTGGGCGGGGCAGGTGGGGCTGGTGTTCGTGGACGGCGGGCACACCGACGAGCACGCCGTGAACGACTACGAGGGGTGGGCGCCGCGCCTCGCGGAGGGCGGGCTGCTCGTCATCCACGACGTGTTCCCCGACCCGGCGGACGGCGGGCAGGCGCCGTACCGGATCTACCGGCGGGCGCTGGAGTCGGGGGTCTTCGCGGAGGTGTCCGCGACGGACTCGCTGCGGGTGCTGCGGCGGACCGCCGCCGGGGTGCGGGCCGGGGCCCCCGGCACCGCCTAGGCTCGGCCGCGTGTACGACGACGACGCGCGGAAGCGCGCCCGCCTGCGGAGGGCCGCCCTGACGGCCGCCGTGCCGCTCGCCGCGGCCGTCCTGCTCGCCGCGGGGTGGGCCGTGACCGGTGGGGTGTCCGGCGGGCCGCCGGNNGNGTNGNCNGCNNNGGNNNNCCGGGGAGGCGGGGCCGCGCCCGCGCCGCCCGGTACTCCCGGGCCGCCTGGTACTCCCGGACCGCCCGGTACTCCTGGGCCGTCCGGTGCTCCCGCGTCCGCGCCGCTCGCGGGCAGGGTGGTCGTGATCGACCCGGGTCACAATCCGGGTAACTTTCGGCACGCTTCGAAGATCGGCGAGAAGGTCGACATCGGGACCAACCGCAAGGAGTGCGACACGACCGGCACTTCCACGCGGGACGGGTACGCCGAGGCCGCGTTCACCCTGGACGTCGCCCACCGGATCCGCGCGATCCTCCGGCGGTCGGGGGCGACCGTGGTGCTGACGCACGACGCCGACCGGCCCTTCGGCCCGTGCATCGACGAACGCGCCCGCATCGGCAACGAGGCGGGCGGCGGCCGGGGCGCCGACGCCGTCGTCTCCGTCCACGCCGACGGTTCGGCGACCGGCGGCCGGGGCCACCACGTGATCGTCCCGGGCCTGGTCAGAGCGGGTGCGGCCGACACGGGACCGATCGTCGGGCCCTCGCGCAGGCTCGGGGAGCTCGTCGCGGCCGGGTTCGCCCGGTCGACCGGTTCCGCCCCGGCCGACTACCTGGGCGGCGGTACGGGGCTCGTCGTCCGCACGGACCTCGGCGGGCTGAACCTGTCGACCGTGCCCAAGGTGTTCGTCGAGTGCGGCAACATGCGCGACCCCCGGGACGCCGCCTCGCTCTCCGACGCGGCGTGGCGGCAGAAGGCCGCCCGGGGGATCGCGGACGGGGTCAGCACCTATCTGCTCGGCTAGGCCGTGCGGACGATACATTCGTCCGTACGGCGGGGCGCCCCCCGTGTTCCGCGCCACCGGCGACGACATGAACCGACGAAGGATTCTCACGTGAACATCCGCTCCCTCACTCGAGGCGATGGCGTGGTGATCGGAGCAGCGGTGGTGCTGTTCATCGCCTCGTTCCTCGGCCTGAGCAGCGTCGACTGCCCCAGCGGGATCGACTGCTCGAAGTACGACATGCCCAACGCCTGGGACGCGCTGGGCCTGCTGATGAGCATGTTCCTCGCGGGCGTCATCGGCGCGGCGCTGATCGTCCTGGCGCGGGCCATGCCGGGACGCAAGGTCGCCGGCCTGGACCTGGGCCAGTTCGGCGTCGCCCTCACCGTGTTCGCCCTGTGGACGGCGTTCTGGACGATCCTCGACACCCACTCCGCGGGCGCCGGCATGATCCTCGGCCTGCTCGCCGCGATCGTGCTCGCCGCGGGCGCGGTGGCCTCGCCGCTGGTCCCGGCCCTGAAGGCGCCGCTGATGGGCGCCCCGCGCCCGCAGGCCCCGCAGCCGTACGGCGGCGCCCAGCCGGGCGCGGCGGGCCCCGGCTACGGCTACCCGGGCGTCCAGCAGGGCGGTACGGGCGGCTACGGCTACCCGGCCGGCGGCCACCAGCAGCCGGGCCGGCCCGTCGGGGCCGACCACGGGCAGCCGCAGCCGGAGCAGCAGGTCACGCCGGCCGCGGCCCAGCAGGGCGCGCCGGCCGGGGACTTCGCCCCGTTCTGGTTCGCCGTGCCGGTGGCCCGGCCGCTGTACGCCGAGGACGGTTCGCCGGCGCCGATCGCCGAACTGGCGCCGGGCACCTGGTACCTGGCCGTGGAGCAGCGCGGCGCGGCCCTGGTCGCGCAGACCCAGGACGGCCGCCGCGGCGTCCTGCAGGACACGACCGGCATCCAGCGCGGCTGATCCGCCCCGCCGTCGCGAACGGGCCCGCCCACCGAGCCGCGAGGCCGGTGGGCGGGCCCGTTCGCGTGGCCGCGCCTCTCGCGGGGGCGGCGCCGTGCCGACCGGCAGGGCGGGCGGTTCCGCCGTGGCCGGGGGCCCGCGCGGGCCCCGGACCGCACGCCCGCCGTGCCGACGGCCGCCCGTACGGCCGGTGGTGGCGGCGCGTCAGCAGCACTCCGGCACCAGGCCGGACGGCAGGCGCTCGCCGCCGAACACGGCGGTGGTCGCCTCGTCGCCGCCGAGCGCGGCGACCGCCAGGAGCAGCGAGCCCGCCGTCCAGGTGGTGAGTTCCTCGGGCCAGAAGGCGCGGTCGCCCTCGAAGACGTACCCGGTCCAGTACAGGCCGCCCTCGGCGCGCAGGTGGCCGATGGAGCGCAGGACGTCCGCGGCCCGGTCGGGCTCCCCCATCGCCCAGAGGGTCAGGGCGAGTTCGCAGCTCTCGCCGCCGGTGACCCACGGGTTGGGGAGGACGCACCGCACGCCGAGGCCGGGGACGACGAACTCGTCCCAGCGGCTCTCGATGCGCTCCTTCGCCGCCGCGCCGGTGACGGCGCCGCCGAGGACCGGGTAGTACCAGTCCATCGAGTAGCGGCCCTTGTCGAGGAACCGCTCCGGGTGGTGGGCGACGGCGTGGGCGAGGGCGCCGGCGGCGAGCTCCCAGTCCGGTTGCGGCTCCTCGCGGTGCTCGGCGATGGCGAGGGCGCAGCGCAGGGCGTGGTGGATGGAGGAGCTGCCGGTGAGCAGGGCGTCCGTGACGGGGGTGCCGTCCGCCTCCCGCTTCCAGCCGATCTGGCCGCCGGGCTGCTGCAGGGCGAGGACGAACCCGACGGCGGCGCGGACGGTGGGCCACATGCGGTCGAGGAACGCCTCGTCGCCGGTGGTCAGGTAGTGGTGCCAGACGCCGACGGCGGCGTACGCGCAGAAGTTGCTCTCGCGGGCGAGGTCCGTGGGCCGTTCGGCGTCGCCGTCGTGGTAGGCGGCGTACCAGGAGCCGTCCGGGTTCTGGTGGCGGGCGAGCCAGGCGTAGGCCCGGGCGGCGGCCTCGTGCTCGCCGGCCGCGTCGAGGGCCATGGCGGCCTCGGTGTGGTCCCACGGGTCGAGGTGGTGGCCCCGGAACCAGGGGATCGCGCCGCTGCCGCGCTGGGCGGCGAGGATGGCGGCGGCGGTCTCGGCGGCCTGCCCGGCGGTCAGCACGCCGGGCAGGGCGAGGTGTTCGGTGCGCTCGGTCGACGTCACAGCGCGGCGCCCTCCGGCAGGTGGGGCTTGGTCGCGTACACCACGAAGCTCTTGCCGAGGACCGGGTTGAGGGCCCGTTCGGCGAGGCGGGTGGCGAGGGGCTTCTTCATGATGTCCCAGACCAGCAGCCGGTGGTACGCGCGGACGGGCAGCGCCCTGTCGTTGTCCACGCCGAACGCGCACTTCAGCCACCAGTACGGGGAGTGCAGGGCGTGCGCGTGGTGGGTGCCGTACGGGCGCAGGCCGGCCTGGCGGATCCTGTCGAGGAGTTCGTCGGCCCTGTAGATGCGGATGTGGCCGCCCTCGACCTCGTGGTAGGCGTCGGACAGCGCCCAGCAGACCTTCTCGGGGCCGTAGCGGGGGACGGTGACGGCGATGCGGCCGCCCGGCTTGAGGACGCGGACCATCTCGGCGAGGACGCCCTTGTCGTCGGGGATGTGCTCCATCACCTCGGAGACGATCACCACGTCGAACGAGGCGTCGGGGAAGGGCAGGGCGAGGGCGTCGCCCTCCACGGCGGCGGCGGTGGCGCCGGCCGGGGCCTCGCCGGCCTCCGCCATCGCGGCGAACCACCCGGCGACCTCGCGGATCTCCTCGGCGTTCCGGTCGAGGGCCACGACCCGCGCCCCGCGCCGGTAGCACTCGAACGCGTGCCGCCCGGCGCCGCAGCCGAGGTCGAGCACGCGGTCGCCGGGGGCGAGCGGGAAGCGGGTGAAGTCGACGGTCAGCACGTGCGGGGCCTGCTTTCACGGTCCGTGGCGGGGGGCGAGGAGGCGAGGGGGGCGGCCGTCATCGGCGCGTCCCCCGCGCGGCGACGGCCTCCCGGTAGCGCTCCACGGTGCCCTGCGCGGCGCGGGCCCAGGTGAAGCGGTCCAGGACCCGGGCGCGGCCGGCGGCACCGAGGCGGGCGCGCAGCGCGGCGCCGCCGGGTCCCAGGAGGCGGCCGAGCGCGGCGGCCAGGGCTCCGGAGTCGCCGGGCGGTACGGCCAGGCACGTCTCGCCGTCGGGTCCGGCGACCTCCGGGATGGCGCCGCCGGTGGTGGCGACGAGGGGCCTGCCGGTGGCCATGGCCTCGGCGGCGGGCAGCGAGAACCCCTCGTACAGGGAGGGGACGCAGGCGACCTGGGCGCCGCGCACCAGGTCGACGAGTTCGGCGTCGCTGACGCCCTTGACGAACCGGATCGCGTCACCGAGCCCGTACCGCTCGACGGCGCGGGCGACGGGGCCGTCCTCGGCGCGCCTGCCGACGACGACCAGGTGGGCGCCGGGGACCTCGGTGCGCAGTTTGGCGAGCGCCTCGACGAGGTGGACCAGGCCCTTGAGGGGGACGTCGGCGCTGGAGGTGGTGACGATGCGGCCGGGCACCTCGGGAACGGACGGGTCGGGGCACCACAGGCCGGTGTCGGCGCCGACGGGGACGACGTGGACGCGGTCGGGGCGCACGCCCAGGTGGTCGACGATCTCCCGGCGGGAGGAGCCGGAGACGGTGAGGACGGACGGCAGGCGGCGGGCGACGCGCTTCTGCATGCGGGTGAAGGCGTACCAGCGGCGCAGGGATGCGCGGCGCTTCCAGTCGGGGGCGGCGTCCAGCTCCAGCCGCCGGTCGACGGTGATGGGGTGGTGGATCGTGGTGACCAGCGGCGCGCCCAGCGGGGCGAGGAGCCCGTAGCCGAGGGTCTGGTTGTCGTGGACGACGTCGAAGTCGCCGCGGCGGGCGGCCAGGAGGCGCCGGGCCCGCAGGGAGAACGTGAGCGGTTCGGGGAATCCGCCGGTCCGCATGGTGGCGAATTCGAGGACGTCGATCCAGTCGCGGTACTCGTCGCGCCCCGGGGTGCGGAACGGGTCGGGCTGCCGGTACAGGTCGAGGCTGGGCAGCTCGGTGAGCACGACGCCCTCGCCGACCGCGTCGAGGACCGGGTACGGCTGGGAGCCGATCACCTCGACGGTGTGGCCGAGGCGGGCCAGTTCCCGGGAGAGGTGCCGTACGTAGACGCCCTGGCCGCCGCAGAACGGGTTTCCCTTGTACGTGAGCAGGGCGATGCGCAGCGGGCGCCCTCCGTCGGCTGCCGCGCCCGCACGGGGGCCTGTCGCTACGGCCTCAGCGGTCACTCGCGGCCCCTTCCATCCCTGCGTCCCGGCGGAGCGTAGCCGGTCCCGATAATCTAGAACAAGTTTCAGAGTTGATCGTTCTCGACGCTCGGGGAGCTTCGAATCTACCGGCAGGTAGCCCCCGCGCCGGAGGCCCCGCCGGGTGATTCGCACCACGGCGGGGGCCCGGCCATACTGTCGCGCACCACGGCACGGAACGGACGGCACGGAAGCGTTCGACGCACGGATCGACGGGGACCTATGACAGCGGAAGGCAGGCCGGCGCCGCACCTGACCGAGCGGCAGGAGGCGCGCCGCCGCCGCATCCTCCACGCCGGTGCCCGGCTGGCGGCCCGCGGCGGCTTCGACGCCGTGCAGATGCGGGAGGTCGCCGAGGCGGCGGGAGTCGCCCTGGGCACGCTGTACCGCTACTTCCCCTCCAAGGTCCACCTGCTGGTCGCCGCGATGCAGGACCGGCTCGACGGCCTCCATACGGCGCTGCGCAAGCGGCCCCCGGCCGGGGAGGACCCCGCGGAGCGGGTGGCCGGGGCGCTGATGCGGGTGTTCCGCGCGCTGCGGCGCGAACCGCTGCTGGCGGACGCGATGGTGCGGGCGCTGACGTTCGCCGACCGGAGCGCGAGCGCGGAGGTGGACGCGGTGTCGCGGCGGACGGCGGCGATCATCCTGGACGCCGTGGGGGTGGAGGACCCGGCGCCGGAGCAGCTCGCGGCCGTCCGCGTCGTCGAGCACACCTGGCACTCGGCGCTGGTCGCCTGGCTGTCCGGGCGGGCGTCGGTCGCACAGGTGCGGCTGGACGTCGAGACGGCGTGCCGGCTGATCGGCGACCGCGAGGAGCCCCGGGGGCGGCCCGGCGGACGGTGAGCGCCCCGGCGCGCGGTCCGCGTTCCGGGGCACGGATGCGGGGACGGGTCCGCGGCCGCGCGGTGCCGCGCCCGCCACGCGCGTTCCGGGGCGTGGAAGGTGTGACCCGGACCTCGAAACGAAAGGCGCGAAAAGCCCTATCCGGGACATTCAGGGTGAAGCGCCCCACAGGGCCCACGTCACATACGACTCCCGTTAGTGGGCCCCGAGACCCGGAAGACGATCGGCCCACCCCCGTGACCTGCACCAGCCCTCGTGAGGTGGTGGGCCGGCAGGGCCGGTCCCCGACCGCGGGCCGTAGACGGGGGGCGTTGCCAGGGCCGCCGGGCCCTGCTTCGGTGGAGGACGTCGCCGGGCGCCGACGGCGGTACGACCCCCGCGGTCCCGCCGGAGCGCCCACGGCGCGCCCCCCGGACCCCGGACNNCCCCGGGCCCCGGTTCCGGCACGCCCGCGACAGCCCTGTCCCCGACGTGAGGTCCTCATCCGTGTTCCGCTTCCCCGCCGACCGCTTCTCCGTCCGCAGCAGGTCCGCCGTCGCCGCCGCCGTGCTGCTGGCCGCCTCGGGCACCGTGATGACCGTGACGGCCCCGGCCTCGGCGGCGCCCTCCTCGGCGCGGGCCGTCGCCCAGAAAATCGTCCCGGCCGGCCAGTACACGTGCTTCAGCGAGATCGTCGAGCGCGAGTCCGGCTGGGACCACACCGCCACCAACGCCTCGTCCGGCGCGTACGGCCTGGTCCAGGCCCTGCCCGCGTCGAAGATGGCCTCCGCCGGCCCGGACTGGAAGACCAACCCGGCCACCCAGGTCGAGTGGGGGCTCGACTACATGAACGACCGCTACGGCAGCCCGTGCGGCGCCTGGAAGTTCTGGCAGGCCAACCACTGGTACTGAGCGGCCGCCCCCGCACGGGACCCCCGGTGACCCCGTTCACCGGGGGTTTTCACGCGCCCGCGCGGTGACGCGTTCCACCGCCCGCGGATGTCGGTTACGTTCCTGACCATGAATCAGCACACTGACGACCTCCAGCAGCGGTGGAACGCCGTCGACGCGTACGTCGCCGACCTGCTCGCCCCCGCCGACGAGGCGCTGGCCGCCGCGCTCACCGCGAGCGACGAGGCGGGCCTGCCGCGGATCGCGGTCGCCCCCGTCCAGGGCAAGCTGCTGCACCTGCTGGCCCGCGTCCAGGGCAGCCGCACGATCCTGGAGATCGGCACGCTCGGCGGGTACAGCGCCATCTGGCTGGCGCGGGCCCTGCCCCCGGACGGCCGGTTGATCTCGCTGGAGCACGACCCCGCGCACGCCGAGATCGCCCGGCTCAACCTGGCCCGCGCCGGCCTCGACCACGTGGCGGAGGTCCGCACCGGCGCCGCCCTGGACACGCTGCCGAAACTGGAGGCGGAGGGCGCGGGCCCCTTCGACCTGGTCTTCGTCGACGCCGACAAGAAGAACAACCCGCGTTACGTGGAGTGGGCGCTGCGCCTGACCCGTCCGGGCAGCGTGATCGTCGTCGACAACGTGGTGCGCGGCGGCCGGATCGTCGACGAGGGGGAGGCGGCCGACGAGGCGATCCGCGGCACGCGCGAGATGTTCGACCTCGTCGCACGCGACCCCCGGCTGGACGCGACGGCGTTCCAGACGGTCGGCGTGAAGGGCTACGACGGGATGCTCGTCGCCCGGGTGGTGTCCTGAGGCCGTGACGACGAGGGGCCCGGCCGCCGGCTGGGACATACGCCCCGAGCGGTACGACACCGAGGAGGCGACCGCGCTGCGCCGCGACTACTACGGCGACGTGGCCGGCCGCTACTGGCGCCGCCCCGCCACCCCCCGGGAGATCGACGAGGGGCTGGCCGGGGACGGCGTGGAGGCCCTGGAACCGCCGACCGGGCGTTTCCTGGTGGGCCGGTACGAGGGGAGGCCGGCGGCCTGCGGCGGGGTGCTGCTGCTGGACGCCGAACGGGCCGAGCTGACCCGCGTCTTCGTCCGCCACGCGTTCCGCGGGACGGGCGGCGCCGGGATGCTGCTGACCGCCCTGGAGGCGGCGGCCGTGGAACTGGGAGCGCGGCGCACGGTGCTGAACACGCGCCTGGACCTGGTCGAGGCCCGCGCCCTGTACGCGCGCCACGGCTACCGGGAGATCCCCCCGTACTGCGAGGGCCCGTACATGGAGGTCTGGTACGGCAGGGAGCTGGACCGCTGACCCGGCACCCGGCGGCCCACCCGGCGCCCGGCGACCCCGGGCCGGGTCACCGGGCCCCCGGCCGGGTCACCGGGCCCCCGGCGCCCCCGGGGCCCGGTGGTCCGGGGCCGGGGGCCCGGCACCCCGGCACCCGCTCGGCGAGCCGTCCCGAACGACCGGCAGCCGCACGCGGCGCACCCCCCGGCCACCGCTCCCCGATGTCGCCTTCGACGGTTCCTTCCTCAACGCACTGCACGAAGACCTCGGCGGCTACATGCGCGGCATCGGCTTCGAGGACGACGGCGGTACAGGCGCCGACGCCCGCCTCTTCACCCGTACTCAGTGCTTCGAGACGATCATGTCGTATGACACGCAGACCACCCAGTTGTCCCGTGCGTACAGCATGCGCAAGGCATTGATCCAGACCTCCGCGTACTGGGAGATGCGGCACTACGACCTGATCGACCAGGGCGTGGATCACCAGGTCGCCTCGTACCACCTCAACGGCATCGGCATCGTCAAGGACTCCTCGACGGGCATCGCGCAGATCAGCGGCGAGGTCGGCATCCGCGCCTGGAACCACTGCATCGATCAGGGCTTCGTCACCGGAACCCCCACCGACCCGACCAAAGAAGCAGACATCTGGGCGATGTGGCAGAAAGTCAACAAGGAAAACGTTCTCCATGCGGACTGTGCCACTGATCCACCTGTGGGGCGTCGCGGGCAAGCCCGGCGGCAAGAATCCGCCGGCCGGCGAGACGCCCTTACGCGTCATGAGCTTGAACTACACCGAGAGCGAGATTTTCGAAATCATCCGTCGTTATCAGGGCTGGGGCGACCAGGCAGAGGCCGACGCCGCCAAGCGGATGGGGATTTACCACATTTTCGAAAAGTATAACAACCTTGTCCGACAACTCGCCAGTGGGTGAGGTACCCGCCATGACCTCCTCGTATCCTGCCGCCCTGCCCCTCCTGCTCGGCATCGTCGCCGCCGCTGTGACTGCCTTCGGTCTCGCCGGATACGGCTTTCCGGCGATCCGCAGGAGTGGTCCGGGGGCCGTGGCACGCGGTGGCGCCGCGCTCGCCGGAGCCTTCGCCGCCGGCGCTTACGTCTGGGGTTCGGTATCGCTCTTCCTCGACGAGAGTGGTACCGCCCAGGCCTGTCAGGACGCGAATCCCTCGCTGTACGGGCAGGTGAGCGGCTACAGCGTGTCCTACCTGCCACCCGCTCTCGACTGCCGCCTGGCATCGGGGGGCTCGTACGCCGCGGCCGTCCCCGGCTTCCTCACACCCGTGATGACGGGCTGTGTGGTGATCGCAATGACGCTCGCCCTGATCGCCGTCGTCGAACACCAGCGCACCACCGCACCGGAACATCCCGAGAAGAGGAAAACATGAGTGCCGCCCCCGCCTCCTCGCTGCCCCGCAGAGGGTTTCTCCTGCGTGCCGCCGCCCTCACCACCGTCGCAGTGGCACTCCCCTGCTCGCAGGCGGTGGCCCTCCCGGCGTACACCGCCGGGCCGGGGGACTACACCTTTCCCAAAGCCGTCCGTGAAGGCGTCGCGCGGGCCGAGGCCCGTAACGAGCGACTCCTCGCCGGGTCCCGTTCGGCTAACGGCTGGGACATGGAAACCGCCGCTGACCAAGGCGGGTCCATCGCCACCCGTCCCGTGCCGGGCACCCCGGTGACGGGCTTCCAAGTCCGGCTCGGCGCAGCCGAGACCGTTCTTGTCCACCTCATCCGCCGCTTCCATTACGAAACCGCCGAACTCCAGCCCGACGAGGTCGTCGGCTGGACCGCTCCGGACAGGCTCCGGGGACCCGCCCGCAACCTGGCCTCAGGCACCGCCGTCCGCATCCGTCCCGGCCACTACCCGCCCGGTGTCAGGGGCGGCTTCTCCCTCTTGAGCTCGCGGTCCTCCGTGACATCCTCGCCGAACTCGACGGCGTGGTCCGCTGGGGCGGCGATGACCGAACCGTCGACGAAGCCCTCTTCTACCTTGCCGCCGGCCCCGGCCACACCCGCCTGGCAGCTCTCGCCGAACGTCTCCGCCTCGGTGAGGCCACACTCGGCCGAAGCGCCGGCGTCCTCGTGGACGTACACGAGAAGCACCGCCGCTCGGCCGCCGACGCCCTCGCCCGCCGCCAGCGGAACGAGGCTTGAGACCGTTCCGTACACGGCTCACGCTCCGGTGGGGGCTCGTTCGGACACGCGGGCCGAAGCGGTCCGGTCGTCGGGGTGCCCGAAGGAGCGCCACTTCTTTCCCCTGAAGCCGGGTTCGCAGTCTCACTGAGGGCCGTCCCGTGAATGATCCGCAGCATGCTGGATGGCCTGTGGCCTTCCTCCCGTCCGGCGGGGATCAGGTTGCGCAGGCGAACGATGCCGAGCATGGCGCGGTGGACGCCGCCGCCTTTCAGACGGCGGCGGAAGATCCTCCAGGTCTTCATGCGGGTGAAGGCGTGCTCGACGCGGACGCGGAACCTTGCGGTGGAAGGTCTCGTGCTCCTCTTTCCCGACCGGGAGTCCGGTCCGACCGTGCTCACGGAAGTGCGGGATGAGCGGACCGGCGCCCCGGTGACCGCCGTCCGCTGCCACGGTCGTCCTGCGCGCCGGGTGATTCCCGCGTCTCGCAGTCGTTGCGGTCGCCCATCACCGGCCGGCCGACGACCACGGCGGTGGGAATGCCCCCGGACGGAGGCCGGAGGAGAGCGTCGGCTTCGATGGCGACCCGGTGGCCGGCGGGGTACCGGTGGCTCCTCGGCTGCCCGGCGATGCCGGGGCCGCAGATGGGGCCGGGGCGCCGCCCGCGATCGGCACGGTGTCCTCGTGGAAGCGCTTGCGGGGCCGGAGCGCGAGGGACAGCCTCGGAGGTACGGCACCCGGCCGGGTCACCGGGCCTGCGGCCGGGTCACCGGGCCCGCGGCGCCCCCGGGACCCGGTGGCCCGGGGCCGGGGGCCTGCTCCCGGGGCGCTCCCGGTACGAGCCGGACAGCTCGGCGGTCAGCTCCTCCACCAGCCGGATGAGGTCGGTGGGCCGGTCCGGTCCCCACCAGTCGCCGAGCAGCTCGGCGAGGGACTCCTCACGGGCGTGTGCCAGCCGGGCCGCCGCCTCCACCCCCCGGTCGGTGAGGATGAGCTGGAGGCCCTCGCGGCGGGCCAGCCCCCGCTCCTCGATCTGCCGGGACGCCTCGGTGACGACCCTGAGCGGCAGGGACACGTCCTCGGCGAGCCGCCCCGGCTCCACGGTCCCGTGGCGGCGGATGCGCAGCAGCAGCCAGCCGGCCGCGGGCAGCAGGTCCATCCCCGCGCGGGCGGTGATCTTCTCGTACACGGCCTTGCGGCCCTCGCGGGAGCCGAGCACGGACAGGGCGCGGGCGACCTCCTCGTACGACGAGCGCTCGACGGGGTTGGGGGCGAGGGTCTCGCTCGGGTCGGGTGCGGTGACGGAGCCGCGCAGCCGGTCCTCGCGCAGCAGCCAGGCGAGGGCGAAGGCCATCAGGACGACCGGTGACGCGTACAGGAAGACGTCCGTGATGGAGGTGGAGTACGCGTCGAGCACGGCCGGGCGCAGGGCGGGCGGCAGCTCGGCGATGGCGCGCGGGTCGGCGGCGATCCCCCGCGCGTCGGCGCCGGGCGGGGCGTCCCGCCCGGCGAGGGCGTCCTCCAGCTTGCCGGTGAGGCGGCCGGTGAAGACCGTGCCGAAGACGGCCACGCCGAAGGAGGCGCCGATGGAGCGGAAGAAGGTGACGCCGGAGGTGGCGACGCCCAGGTCCTCGTAGCCCACGGAGTTCTGCGCGACCAGTACCAGGACCTGCATGACCAGGCCCAGGCCGGCGCCGAAGACGAAGAAGTACAGGCTCGTCTCCCACGTGGGGCTGGCCACCTCCAGGCGGTGCAGGAGCAGCAGGCCCGCGGTGGTGAGCGCGGTGCCGGCGACGGGGAAGACCTTCCACCGGCCGGTGCGGCTGACGATCTGCCCGGACGCGGTGGAGGTGAGCAGGATGCCGAGCACCATCGGCAGCATGTGGACGCCGGACATGGTGGGGCTGACGTGCTGGACGACCTGGAGGAACGTCGGCAGGTAGGTCATCGCGCCGAACATCGCGAAGCCGATGACGAAGCTGATGGCGCAGACCAGGGTGAAGGTGCGGATCCCGAACAGCCGCGGCGGCAGCACCGGCTCGGCGGCGCGCCGTTCGACGCGCACGAACACCGCGAGCAGCACGGCGGCGAGGACGGTGAGCCCGAGGACCGGGGCGGAGGCCCACGGCCAGGTGGTGCCGCCCAGGGAGGCGACGAGCACCAGGCAGGCGGCGACCGAGGCGATCAGGAGCGTGCCGAGGTAGTCGATGGTGCGGCGGGCGCGGCGGACCGGTACGTGCAGGGCGGCGGCGACGACGAAGAGGGCGACGATCCCGACGGGCACGTTGACGTAGAACACCCAGCGCCAGGTGAGGTGCTCGGTGAAGACGCCGCCGAGGAGCGGCCCGAGGACGCTGGTCACACCGAAGACGGCGCCGAAGACCCCCTGGTAGCGGCCGCGGTCCCGGGGCGGGACGAGGTCGCCGACGATCGCCATGGACAGCACCATGAGTCCGCCGCCGCCCAGGCCCTGCACGGCGCGGTAGGCGATGAGCTGCGGCATGTCCCGCGCGACGCCGCACAGCACGGAGCCGAGGAGGAAGATGACGATCGCCGCCTGGAAGAGCTTCTTGCGCCCGTACTGGTCGCCGAGCTTGCCCCACAGGGGTGTGGCGGCGGTGGAGGCGAGCAGGTAGGCGGTGACCACCCACGACAGGTGGTCCATGCCGCCGAGCTCGCTGACGATCGTCGGCAGGGCGGTCGACACGATGGTCTGGTCGAGCGCCGCGAGCAGCATGCCCAGCAGCAGCGCTCCGATGGGCACCAGGACCGCGCGCCGGTCGTATCCCTCCTCCGGAGCGGGGCCGGTGGCCGGTGTGCTGACTGATCGCGTCATGGGCGCCTCCCTCACAGTCCCACCGTCCATCGTGGGCGGTCCGGCCCGTCACGGCCTGCCGAGAGCGGTCCGGAATGTTGGGGAGGTCACTCGGGGCTGCATAATCGCTGCCAGTTCACGCGGCGGGACTCCGTCGGCAGAACCTCTAGGGGAGGGACCCACAGTGGCCGGAACGGTCTGTCCTGAGTGCGGCACGCCCGCGGCGCCGCAGGGCGCAGGCTGCTCCTGCGGCCGGGCGGGGGGCGCCGGGCCGGGCGGCGGTTTCGAGCCCCTGCGGATACGTCCGTACGTGAACCTCCAGCCGCCGTCCGGGGCCTCGGAGCCGCCCCCGGGGGCCGGTGCGGCCCCGGGGGCGCAGGACGCCGGCGCACCGGCCCGGGACGTGCCGGGGCAGGGCGTTCCGGCCGCGGGGGTGCCGCTCCCGCCGGAGGCGGCGCCGGCCCCCGGGGCCCGGCGGGCGGAGCCGGACGCGGAGTCCACGATGCCGCTGTACCTCGGGGCCGGGGCCGCGGGCGCGGCGCCGGGGACGGAGACCGGGCCGGCCGGGCCGGACGGGCCGGACGGGCCGGGGTACGCCGCCGGGCCGGCCGGGCCGGGCGGCGCGCACCACGCGGACGTCACGCCGGGGCCGCGCCGCTCGCGCCGGCGCAGGGGCGGGCGGCGGCCGGGAGCGGTCGCCGCCGTGGTGGTGGCGGTCGTGGCGGTGGCCGGCGCGGCGGCCCTCGTGAGCGGGCTGTTCGACGACGGGGGCACGGCCGACCGGGTGGCGCCCGACCCGAACCTGAGCGCGCCCCCCTGGCCGACCGAACCGGCGGGCCCGACGACGGAGGAGAGCGCGCCCCCCTCACCGACCGCCCCGTCGGCGCCTTCCGCCCCGGCGACCCCGTCGGACCCGGCGGCCCCGTCGGCCCCGTCGGCCTCGCCGGTCCCGTCCGCGCCGGACGCCCCGGCCCCCGCGGAGACCGCCGGCACGACCGCGCCCGGACTCCCGGGACCGGGGACGACCGCCCCCGCGCGGCCCCGGCCGGACGCCCCGAGGCCGTCCGCGACGGACGCCGGCCCGCCGCAGGAGAGCGGTTCGACCCTGCGCCGCGGCGACCGCGGTGAGGAGGTGCTGGAGCTCCAGCACCGGCTGCGCGAGGTCGGCCTGTACGGCGGCGCGATGAACGGCCGCTACGACAAGAACGTCGAGCGGGCCGTAGCCCGGTACCAGGCGCACCACGGGATCACCGCCGACCCGCCCGGCGTCTACGGCCCCGCCACCAGGCAGGCACTGGAGGGCGAGACCTCCGGAAACGGCTGACCCGCCGCCGTCCCGCCCGGCCCGGAGCGGAGCGGAGCGGCGAACCGGAGCGGGCCGGGCCGGGCCGGGCGGTCGGCGGGGGGGCCGACGGGTCAACCGGTCCCCGGGGGTCCGGGTCAGCCGGTCCGGGTCAGCCGATCCGGGCCAGCCGATCCAGGCCGGCCGGTCCGGGTCAGCCGGTCCGGATCAGCCGGTCCGGATCAGCCGGTCCGGATCAGCCGGTCCGAGTCGGCCGGTCCGGGTCAGCCGGTCCGGGTCAGCCGGTCAGCGCCTCGTACAGGCTGAAGCCCGCCAGGGCCAGCATCAGTCCCGCCGCCACCCTGGTGATCAGCCGCAGCGGCACGTACCTCATCAGCGTCCGCCCGCCGACGATGCCCAGTCCGGCGACGGACCAGAGGGCGAGGACCGCGCCGAGGCCGACGGAGAGCGGGTCGTCGTAGCGGGCGGCCAGGTTCGCGGTCATGATCTGCGTGAGGTCGCCGAACTCCGCGACGAGGATCAGCATGAAGCCCGCCCCGGAGACCTTCCAGAACGACTGGTCGGCGGGGGCCTTGATCTTCTCCTCCCCGTCGTCGTCCTTCTTCAGCAGCAGCATCGCCGCACCGGCGAGGAACAGCACGCCGACGAACGCCTGCACCAGCCGGTGCGGCAGCAGCGTGAGGACGCTGCCCGCGGCGACGGCGAGCGCGACGTGGACCGCGAAGGCGGCGGCGACCCCCGCGAAGACGTACGACGCGCGGTACCGGGTGCCCAGCATGAGGCCGGCCAGGGCGGTCTTGTCGGGAAGTTCGGCGAGGAAGACGACACCGAAGGTGATCGCCATGATCGTGAAGCTGAGCACGGGCTGGTTCCTCAATCGGTCGGGCCGCCGCCGTACCGAGAGACCTTCGCTCGCGCGTTTTCCGGGGTCGCTTCGGCACGGCGGGACCATGGATATGGATTCCGCTGATGCCGAAGGTCTCGCTGGCGGCCTGCAACGAGGTCCGCCTCCGGGCGCCGGCCGGGCACGAGGCCCGGCAGTATGTCGACGGTCCGGCTAGGAGCTACTCCCCTTCTGCTCCGTCCAGGGTACGCGACCCCGGCCGGAGTCCTCCTCCCGGTGCACCAGTCCCCTGGCGACCAGCTCCAGCACCACTGCGACCGCGACCGCCTGCACGGCCATCAGCGCGACCAGCACGAAGAGCTGCACCGCCCCGGCGAGCCACGGCGGCGCCCCGCCCAGCAGCATCCCGACGAACGCTCCCGGCAGGGTGACCAGGCCCACGGTCCTGGTCTGGTCGAGCCCCGGCAGCAGCGCGTCCGCCGCCGCCGTCCGCGCCACCTCCAGCCGGGCCTCCCTGGGCGACAGCCCCAGCGCGAGGCCCGCCTCGACCTCGCCCCGGCGGGCGGCCAGCTCGTCCAGGGCGCGCCGCCCGCCGAGGACGGTGGCGGTGAGCGCCCCGCCGACGAGGATGCCCGCCACCGGGACCAGCGCGACGCCCTCGACCGGCACCAGCCCGGTGAGCACGAGCGCCGCGACGACCGGGGCCGCCCCGGCGCCCACCGGGACGGCGGCCCACCACCAGGTGCGGTTGCGGGTGAGGCGCCGCCCGGCGGTCCGTACCGCGACCCCGTACATCACCAGCAGGAGGAGCGGCAGCAGCGGCGCGGTGCGGACCGCCCAGCCGATCGCCAGCGAGACGGCCGCGAGCTGCAGCGCCGCGCGCACCCCCGCGACGACGGTCTCGCGGGGCGGGCGCAGCCGGGCGGCGGCCACCACGGCCGCCGCGACGGCGAGCAGGGCGGCGAGGACGCCGCCGAAGACGAGGTCGACCGGCAGCAGCACACGCCAACCCTAGGACTCCGCGGGCTCCCCGTCCGCGTGTCGGGAACCGGACACCACCCTTGATGTGACGTGTTCATGTCGTCACGCTGTCACCTGACACCCACCCCCAGGACACCTGGCGTCGCCAGCATGAGCGGGCAGCCCGCCCGGGCGCCCGCAACGCCCCCATCGGCCAGAGGAGTTCACATGTTCCGTGTCTACGCGCGTCGAACGGCACGTCGCCTCTCCGTCCTCGCCACGACGGCCACCCTCGCGGTCACCGGCCTGCTGGCCACCGCGCCCACGGCGCAGGCGGCCCCGCCCACCCCCGTCAGCGCCGCCACCGCGCGCACCTACCTGGGCCAGCTCGCGGTCCGGACCGAGGGCTCCTCCACCGGCTACAGCCGCGACCTGTTCCCGCACTGGAGCACCCAGTACGGCACCTGCAACACCCGCGAGGTCGTCCTCAAGCGCGACGGCGTGAACGTCGTCCAGGACTCCACCTGCGCGGCGACCAGCGGCCGCTGGTACTCCGAGTACGACGGCGCCACCTGGTACGCCGCCTCCGACCTGGACATCGACCACGTCGTCCCGCTCGCCGAGGCGTGGCGTTCGGGTGCGAATTCCTGGACCACCTCCCAGCGCGGTTCCTTCGCCAACGACCTGACGCGGCCGCAGCTCATCGCCGTCACGGACGACGTCAACCAGGCCAAGGGCGACCAGGACCCGGCCGAGTGGATGCCCTCGCGCACCGCGTACCGCTGCACCTACGCCCGCATGTGGGTGCAGGTCAAGCACCACTGGGGCCTCTCGGTGGACTCCGCCGAGAAGAGCGCCCTGCAGTCGGTGCTGAGCGGTTGCGCCTGACGAAACGTCACTCCCCCGCCGGTGACCGGTGGGGCCTCCCCCTCCCGGCCGGTGCGGCAGGCGCCCCGTACCGCACGGGCCGGGTGACCCGGGAGGACCGGCCCGCGGACGCCGCACCGCGGGCCGGGGCCCGCGGCGAACGCGGGNNGCGNNCGACCGCCGCCGGTGCCGCCCACGGCCCGGCGGCGGTCGCGCGCCCGGAACCGGCGCGCGCCGTGCGCCGCCGGGGCGTACGGGGCGCCGTCCGGTCCACGGGGCGCCGGGGCCGGAGCGGGCGCGCGTGCGGGCACGCGGGAGCGAGGGCTCAAGGCGGCACGCGGACGGCACGGGCGCGGCGCACGAGCGGGCCTGGACCGTGCACGAACCGGCCGGAACGGTGCACGAGCGGGCCTGGACCGTGTACGAACCGGTGGGCCGGCGCACGAGCGGACCTGGACCCTGCACGGACCGACGGGGCCGGTGTACGAACCGGCGGGGACCCCGCACGGACCGGCGGGGACGGAATCCGGCCACCAGAACACGGCCGGTGCCCGCCCCGGGCGGTCGCGGCCGGTGCCAGGCCCGAACGGTCCCCTACCGGCACCCCTCCCCGGTGGCCCGCGATCGGGCGCACCGCACCGCACCGCATCGCTTCGGCCACCCTCCGCGCGTGCCCGATGACCTGCTGGGCGTACGCTGTTCCGCGTTTCTCAGGGGTGGAGCGGGGAGTCGAGGTGCTGGAGAGCGTGCGGTGGCTGGCCGAAAGTCCATGGGTCTACGCCGCGGTGGCCCTCTCCGTGGCGCTGGACGTGTTCCTGCCGGTGCTGCCCAGCGGTGTCCTGCTAATCTCGGCGGCGACCGCGGCGACCGCGGCGACGGCGACGGCCGCCCCCGGCGGGGTCTCGCTCGTCGCCCTCGCCCTGTGCGCGGCGTCCGCCTCGGTCCTCGGCGATCTGGCCGCGTACCGCCTGGCCTGGCGCGGCGGGATCCGGTTCGATCGGGCCATCGCCCGCTCCCGGCGCCTGACCACCGCGCGGAAACGTCTCGGCACGGCCCTGGGCGGGGGCGGCGGCGCGCTCGTCGTCATCGCCCGGTTCGCCCCGGCCGGGCGGTCGGTGGTCTCCCTGGGCGCGGGGGCGTCGCGGCGCCGGGCGCGCGAGTTCGTGCCGTGGTCGGTACTGGCGGGGGTGGTGTGGGCCTCGTACAGCGTCGGCCTGGGCTACTTCGGCGGGCAGTGGCTGGGCGCGACGTGGCTCAGCGCGGCGGTGTCGGTGCTCGCCCTGTTCCTGGCGGGGGGCGTCGCGGCGTACGTCCTGCGCCGTCCGGTGCCCGCCCCGGCACCGGCTCCCTGACGGCGGCGCCGCGCACCCGGAGGCCGTCGAGCAGCCGCCGCGTCGCGTCGGCGACCTCGGCGACCGCACGCTCGAACACCTCCCGGTTGTGCGCGGCGGGCTCCCGGAACCCGGAGACCTTGCGCACGTACTGGAGGGCGGCGGCGGCGATGTCGTCCTCGGTGGCCCCCTCGGGCAGCGCGGGCGGGCGGAGGGTCCTGATGCTGCGGCACATGGCGTTCCTCGGGTACAGGGCGGTCCGGGCGGCTCCCGCGGGGGTGCGCCTGGCCGGATGTGGTCAGATGAACTCCATGATCGAAGCGAGGACCCTGTATCTGTTCTGCTCGGCCGCTCCCCCGGTGTTCGACGTGGCGAGAGTCATCGAGGACGCGCAGGCGCGCGGCTGGGACGTCTGCCTGGGGTTGACGCCGAGTGCCGCACGGTGGCTGGAACCGAGCCTGGACGGACTGGCCGCGCTGACCGGGCATCCGGTGCTCAGCGCGTACGGGCACCCGGGCGACCCCGACGTCTGGCCGCCCGCCGACGCGGTGCTGTTCGCACCGGCGACCTTCCACACGGTGAACGCCTGGGCGCTCGGCCTGACCGGCAACTTCGTGGTGGGGGTCGCGACGGAGGCCGCCGGCAGGGGACTGCCCGTCGTGGCGATGCCCTGCGCGAACGCCGCGTACGTACGCCACCCCCAGTTCGAGCGGTCGGTGGAGACCCTGCGGACGGCGGGCGTGACGGTGCTGTACGGGGAGGGCGGATACGTCCCGGACCCGCCCGGCCGGGACTGGCCGGACCACTTCCCCTGGGCGTCGGCCCTGGACGCGGTGGAACCCGTGCACGGGGCCCGGTGAGCGCCCCGGACGTCAGGTGTTGGGCCGCTTCCCGTGGTTGGCCTTCTTGCCCTTGCGGGCACGCCGCTTGTTGCCTCGCTTCGACATGAGGTCACTTCCTTCCGGACCCCGCAAGGGGGTTTTCGGGCATGTCGGGCATTCGCCAGTCTAGGCCCGCCCCGAACCCCCCGCACGGCCGCCGACCTCCGACTGCCGACCTCCGACCGCCGACGGCACCGCGGCGACGGGCCCGGCAGAGGCGGCGTGAACCAGCGTGCCGGGCCGGCCCGGCACGGCGCGACCCGGCACAGCGCGGAACGGCATGGCGCGGCCCGGCCCGGCACGGCGGAACAGGGCGGCCGTTCCGCGCGGCCGGACCCGCGGCAGGGCGGGACGGAAGGGTGCGCGTGCGAACGGAACGGCGGCGTGGGGCGGTTGGGGCCCGCCCGCCCCCTTCACCCCCGGCAAGTGCGCGCCGTGCCGAGTGAGGGGTCCCCGCGCCGGGCAACTCACTGTCAGGTGCCCGCCCGGCACGCTCCGTGCGAGGCGCCCCACACCCCGAAGAGGAGACACATGGCCCGGTGCACGGGGGTCGAGCGCGCGGAGTCGCAGCCGGAGCCGGACGCCCCCCGAAAGACGTGCCAGAGTCGGAAGGAGGCACCCTGATGGCCTGGTGCCCGTTCGCGAGGAAGCTGGAGCTCCAGCCCGAGAGCGACCAGCAACCCGCTATCAGACCCACGCAGTTCATCATGCACAGCCTGGCCGCGCCGTGGACCGCGCAGCGGCTCTACGAGTACTGGAAGTCCAGCTCGCTGGAGTCGCACTTCGGGCTCGGGTACGCGGGCGACCTCGCCCAGTACATCGGCACCGAGACCCGTGCCGACGCCAACGCGACCGCCAACCGGCGCCCCGACGGCACCGGCGCGGTGTCCGTCGAGACGGCGTCCAACCTGAAGCACACCGACCCGTGGACGGACGAGCAGGTCGAGCAGTTGATCCGGCTGGGGGTGTGGCTGCACCAGCGGCACGGCCTGCCCCTGCGGATCTGCCGCAGCCACGACGATCCCGGCTACGGCTACCACCGCCTGCACTCCGCCTGGTCGGCGGGCGGCACCGCGTGCCCGGGGGACGCGCGCGTGGACCAGTTCCGCAAGGTCGTGTTCCCGGGGATCGTGAAACGCGCCGACGTCCAGACGACACCCGTACCGCCCGAGGAGGACCCCGTGCCCGACATGCTGAACGCGTCCAACGCGGCCGACCTGGAACTCACGTCCGGCAACTGGGCCGGGCTCTCGTTCCGCACCGCGGTCCTGCTGGTGGGTCCGGTCCGCCACCACACCCTGGTGCACCTGCTGTTCGGGGACGAGACCCCGGCCGACACGGTGATCGAGGGCTGCTTCTACACGACGGACAAGAACGGCGGCGACCGCTCCCTGCACCTGCCGGTGCGGGCGTACGGGGCGGGCGGACACCAGTTCACCTGCACGGCCGACGTGGGAGCCGGACGCCACCTGCGCTTCATGGTCCGCGCCCGGACCTCCGACAACCGCCCGGTCCGCCTCCTCCACCGCTCGGCCTCGGGCCCGTTCTGGACCCTGTGACCCCGCCGACGGGGCGGCCCGGCGCACCCGCCGCGCGCCGGGCGCGCCGCCTGCGGGGCCGCTCGCCCTGCCGGAGCACCGTGCGACCGGTCCCACTCCACCCCGGCACGGGCCGCCCGCGACCACCGCGATCACGACCGCGTACGCGCACGTCGTGCAGGACACCCGGCGTGGGGCCGCCAACCACGTGGACCGGCTGCTCCGCCGCCTTGAGCGAGACCGCCGTCAGCCACTGCCGTCAAAGGCCCCCGCAGCCGATCGCTGCGGGGGCCTTCTCGCTGGTGGGCGCGGACGGTTTCGAACCGCCGACATCTGCTTTGTAAGAGCAGCGCTCTACCCCTGAGCTACGCACCCCTGGAATGCGGCAACAGCGTACATGGCCCACGGGTGAGGTCCGCAAACCGTCACGGGGCCGCCCCGTCCCGGGCGGCGGACCGCCCTCACGGGGCGCGGGGTACGGGGACTCGCGGAACACGGGGCACGAAGCGCGGGACGCGGGAGCGGCCGGGCGGCGGCCGGTGCCGCGAACTGATCCGCCCTCCCGTTCGTCGTACCTGGTGGGAGAATGAACCGGGTCGGCTCGGACACGCAGTACGGGGAGCGGATGTGACGGGGACGCGCGGTACGGGACGGTGCGCGAGGGACGCGCTCGCCCTGGCGCTGCTGCCCCTGCCCCTGCTCGCCGCCGCTTCGGCCGGGGTGCTCGCCTCGGCGGGATCGCTCGCCGGGGGCGGGGCCGGGGGCGGTACGCGGCGCTGGTTCGGCGGTGGTCGCGCCGAGGACCGGCGGGCCGACGCGCAGACCGCGAAGGACGCCGCGGCCGCCGCGTTCTACGAGCTGGACACCGCGCAGCGCGGCCTGCGGATCTCCGTCGAGACGATCGCCGCGGTCGACGGGTCGCCCGCCGCGGGCCGGGCCGTGGAGGAGTTCGCCGCGCTGGGGCGGCGTGTCGACGAGGTCAGCCGGACGTACATCGAGGCCGTCGACGGTTACGACCTGGACCGCGCCGACCTGGACGCCGCCACGGCGGTCCGCGCCCGCACGGACCTGACCCGCGCCAGGGACGAACTGGTGGGGGTCCGGGGCGAGCTGGAGCGGTTCGAGGAGCGGCTCGCCCCGCTCCTCGACACGGCCGAGACGCAGCTGGCCCGGCTCGCCCCGGCCGTGGAGCGCGCCCGCGCGGCACTGCTCGCCGCGAGCGGCGCGCTGGACGCCGTACGCGGTTCGGGGTTGCGCGCCGATGACCAGGCCGCGCGGCTCGCCGCCCTCGCACCCGAGCTGACCAGGCTCAACGAGGGTGCGGGGCGGCACGGTGTCGCGGAGACCCTGCGCCGCGCCGACCGTGTGCTGCGCGAGGCCGAAGCCGTACGGGCCGAGGCGGAGCGGCTGCCCGAGCGGGCCGCCGAGACCGGCCGTCGGCTGGTGTCCCTGCGGACGCGCGCGCAGGCCCTCGCCAACCGGGCCGCGTCCGTGGAGCCCGTGCTGAGCGAGCTGCGGCGCCGGTTCGTCGCCGCCTGCTGGCAGGACCTCCAGCCCGTGCCGGAGCGGGCCGCGCGGACCGTGGCGCGGGCGGAGGAGAAGCTCGCGGAGGCGGGGCGGGCGCGGGACGAGCAGCGGTGGGCGGACGCGACGGCGCTGCTGGCGACGGTACGGGCGCTGCTGAACGCGGCGGACGAGGACGTGTCGGCCGCCGGAGAGCGGCTCCGGCGGCTGGACGACGTGTCGAAGGACCCGCAGCGGGAGATCGAGCGCACGCGTTTCGCGGTCCGGGACGCCCAGCGGCTCGCCATGGAGGGCCGCCACACCCCGGACCCGCGGCACGCGCGGCCCCTGGACGACGCGGTCGCCCGTCTGGACCGGGCCGTGGGCGGCCTGGAGGGGCGGCACCCCGACTACTGGCGCTTCCTGGCCGAGACGGAGGCCGTGCGGGTGGCGGTCGCGCGGGTGGTGGAGACGATCCGCGAGGAACGCGGGGGCGGCCCGCCCGGGCGCACCGGCTGAAGCCGCCGGGTCCGCCGCCCGCCGGGGGTCGTTAACCTGTGTGCATGCCTCGCTACGAGTACCGCTGCCGCACCTGCGGCGACACGTTCGAACTGAGCCGTCCCATGGCGGAGTCCTCCGCGCCCGCGGCCTGCCCGGCCGGGCACGAGGACACCGTGAAGCTGCTGTCGACCGTCGCCGTCGGCGGTACGGCGCCGGCCGCCCCGGCCGGGCCCGCGGGCGGCGGTGGCGGCGGGTGCTGCGGAGGCGGCTGCTGCGGCTGACGATCCCGAGCCGGGACGGAGTCGCGCCGGAACTGAGCCGCGCCGGAACTGAGCCGGGACGGAGCCGCGCCGGGGCGGAGCCACCGGGTCGCCCCGCCCCGCGCGGGCCGCCCGGTGCGGGCACGCGTCATCCGGTGTCGGCCCTCGTCACCCGCCGGCCGCTCCGCGCGGGGCGGCCGTGCCCGGCTCCCGTTTCGCTCCCGTCCCCGCGCCGCGTCCCGCCGGACCGGACCGCCCCCACGAGCCGTCACGGCCCGCCGGGCCGGACCGCCCCTCAGGACGCCGGGCCTGGCGCCGGGCCGCCCCCGTCACGCCACTCCCGTCACGCCACCCCCGTCACACCTCCATCGCTCCCGCCGCCTCGCCGCCTCACGGGCGCCGCCGCCCCGTCACACCGTCGCGGTCGCCGTGCGGGCCGCGGTCAGGAACCGGCGCAGGATCTCCTCCCCCGCCGCGACGCCCCGGTCGGCGAGGGCCTCCACGTGGCCGGCGTCCCAGCCCGTGTCGGCCAGCTCGCCGTGGCCGGGCCGCCACGCCCGGTCGGCGGCCAGCAGCAGGTCCGCGTCGAGCAGCGAGTCGCCCGCCGCGAGGACGGTGCGGGCGCCGGTGCGCCGCGCCACCTCCCGTACCGCCGCGCTCTTCGTCAGCGGCTTGGGCACCGCGTACACCTTGCGTCCCTGCAGGGAGACCGTCCAGCCGCGGGAGCCGGCCCAGTCGGACAGCTCCGCGAGCCAGTCGCCGGGCAGCAGGGCCCGCTCCACGACGAGGTAGGCGAACAGGTCCTCCGCGACCCGTTCCTTCAGCAGCCACGCCGGGTCGGCGGCGGCCAGCAGGTGCGCCCGCACCTCGTCGAGGGTGGCGCACTCGTCGGCGAGGCGCGCCGCGACGGCCGCCCGCCAGCCGGGGTCGGGTTCGCCGTCGACCAGCAGGTGGCCGCCGTTGGCGCAGATCGCGTACCGGGGGGCCGGGCAGGGCAGCCGGATGCGCCGGTACTGCTCCCGGGTCCGGGTGGTGACCGGTACGAAGTCGGTCGCGCGGGCCAGTTCGCCGAGGAGTCCGGCGGCGGCCTCGGTGACGTACGACAGCGGTCTGCCCTGGTACACCTCCACGCACAGCAGGCGCGGGGCCTCGGCGTCGGGGGCGGTCAGCGCGAGCGCGGCGGCGGAGTAGACCAGGGTGCGGTCGAGGTCGCTGGCGACCAGTACGGGCGGGGCGGTCACGGCGCCGTCACCGCCCGGCCGTCGGCGCCGGTCGCGCCGCGCGTGTAGCCGGGGTGGACGAGGCCGACGCAGGTGTACGGCAGTGCGTCGACCTCCTCGACCGGGACGCCGCGCTGCTCGGCCAGCAGCCGCACGTGGTCCAGGTCGGCGCCCGCGCCGCGCCGGGCGAGGACCCGCCACGGAACGCGGCGCAGCAGGACCCGGGTGGTCTCGCCGACGCCCGGCTTGACGAGGTTGACGTCGTGGATGCCGTACTCCTCGCTGATCCGCTCGACGGCCGCCCAGCCCTCCCAGGTGGGGGTGCGGTCGGTGGCGAGGAGGCGGGCGGCGTCGGCGCCGACGGCGTCCGCCACTTCCTCGAAGCGGCCGGAAACCGCGTCGAGGAAGTCCCCGGACACGTCGGCGTCCGCGAGTTCCCGGTAGAACTTGGCGCCGTGGTAGTCGTCCGGGCCGATCAGGTCGGCGCGCAGGACCGTGCGGGAGACCAGGCCGGAGACGGTGGAGTTGAGGCACGCGGAGGGGATGAGGAAGTCCTCGCGGGTGCCGTGGGTGCGCACGCAGGAGCCGGGGTCGGCGAGGACGGCGATCTCCGGGTCGAAGTCCGGGAAGCCGGCGAGGGCGGCGGCCAGTTCGCGGGTGATGGCCCCCTTGCCGGTCCAGCCGTCGACGAACACGACGTGGGCCGGGTCGTGGTGGGTGCGCAGCCAGCGCAGGGCGTTGGTGTCGATGCCCCGGCCGCGCACGATGGACACGGCGTAGTGGGGCAGGTCCAGGCCGTGGCGGTACCGGGCCCAGCGCCGCATCAGGATGCCGACGGGGGTGCCGGCGCGGGCGAGGGAGACCAGCACGGGGCGCGGCGACCGCTCGGCGAGCACCGTCTCGGTGACGGTGCCGACGGCGCGGGCGATCCGGGCGGCGGAGCCGTCGAGGGCGGCGCGGAAGAGCTTCTGGTACTCGTCGCTCGGCTGGTACTCGACGGGCAGCGACTCGGCGTAGTGGGCGCCGCCGCTCTGGACGGCCTCCTCGCGCTCCTCGGTCGGTGCCTCCAGCTCCACGTCCGACAGGTCCTTCAGGAGCCATCCGACCTCGTCGGGGGCGTAGGAGGAGAACGCGGGTCCGCGCAGCGGCTCGGGCGGCACGCCGGCTCCTTCCGGTACGTACGAGGGGACGGTCGCCAGCACGACGCGCGGGACGTGCGCGGCGAGCCGGGCGAGGAGGCCGTCCGGGGCGTGGAGGGCCGGGGTGTCGGCGGTCGAGTCGGCGACGACGGCGACCGCGTCGAAGCCGGCTCCGGCGACGTTGTACGCGTACCGGTCGCCGGGGCCGTCCGCGGGGTCGTCGTGGGCGGGGAACACCAGGCGGGTGCGGATGGCGTAGCCGGGGTCGTCGACGGCGAGGACGGGCGAGCGGGTGGTGGTGGAGAAGCGCACGTCGGCGTGGGGCGCCCGCTCCTCCAGCGCGGCGGCCAGGGCGAGGGGGGCGTACATCAGCTCTTCGCAGCCCAGGACGAGGACGCGGGGCGCGTCCGCCCCGGGCGGGAGGAGTTCCTCCGCCAGGCGGGCCGCCATCGACGGCAGCGCCGCCTCCAGGCGGGCCCGGTGGGCGGGGGTGAAACCGTGGCGGCCCCCGTCCGGCAGCCCGGCCGGCCAGCCGAGGTCCACGCGGCGCACGGCGGTCGCGTCGCCGGACGCGGCGGGCGCCGGCTCCTGGTGGGCGGCCACCAGGGCGCGGCCCTTCTCCAGCACTCCGTCCGGCAGGCGCACCGTCCCCGACGCGAGGGCCACCGCGTCCACCCGGGCGCCGATCCCGGCGGCGAACCGCGCCAGCCGCTCCCGGTCCTCGGCCGACCGCATGTCGACGAGCGCCGCGATCACGTACCGCTCGCGCGGGTAGCGAGCGTGCAGCGCCCGCACGGTGTTCAGGACGGTGCTGCCGGTGGAGAGCTCGTCGTCGACCAGCACCAGCGGGCCCGGCCCGGCCAGCAGCGCGGGGTCCTCGGGGAGCAGGAGGTGCGAGGTGTGGTGGGAGTGGGACTCCTCGAACCCGGCCGTCCGGGGCACCCCCGGCACGGGGCGGCGCGTGGAGTGCAGGTACGGGGCGTGGGCCAGGCCGTCCGCGACGCAGTGGCCCAGCCCGGTCGCCGTCTCCGCGTACCCGACGACGACCGCGCGCCGCGTCTCCGCCTCGCCCAGCAGCGCCCGCACGCGGCGTCCCAGCTCCCGGCCGGAGCCGCGCACCACGGCGGGGCTCTGCGGCACGTGCTTGCCCAGTACGCGGGAGACCAGCAGGTGCGCCCGCCGCCTGTTGTCCCGCAGGGCCAGCCCCAGCAGGTCGCGCAGCTCCCCGTCGTCCCCCCGGTGCCCGGAGATCTCGACGCCGAGCCGCTCGGCGACCCATGTTCCCGTCCACACCGCGCTGTGAATGACGTGCCTCTTCTCTCTGGGATGCGGGTTCTCTCTCGGATGCGGGGTCCCTCCCGGGCGCGGGTTCCCCCGCGGGCGCGGGCCGCCCGCCGCGTGCCGGGCTCCGCTCACGGCACCGCCAGGCCCGCCGCGAGCAGGTCGACGAATCCCACGTCGGCCCTGGCGACGCCGAACACCTCGGCCCGCAGGAGCGTGCGCTCCGCCCAGGCCCGGTGCGGCTTCACCTCGTTCATCTTGTTGGTGTAGGTGGAGCGCAGGACTCCGCCGCCGTCGCGCTCCGGGCGGAGGATGTCCCGGGCGTCGCTGTACTCCTCGTGGCTCACCACGGACAGGGCGTGCACGGGCTGGACGTGGGAGGGGTGGATGCAGGTCTTGCCGAGCAGGCCGTTGGCCCGGTCCAGCTCGACCTCGCGGAGCAGCCCGTCCATGTCGTGCTCGATCAGCGTGGCGCGCAGGGCGTCGGCCTGTCCCTGGGTGAAGGGGCTGCGCCGCAGCAGCGGCTTGAACATCCGCTCCTGGAGGCGGAAGTACTCCCACACCGGCCCGGTGATCGTGAAGCCGCTGCCGTCGGCGCGGCCCAGGACGTTGACGACGTCCGCGATGACGTGGGCGACGATCCGGACGTCGTACGCGGTCATGTCGGGCGAGCGGCGCAGGCCGTACGCGGCGCAGAAGTCGGTGACGCCCAGCCGCAGGGCCAGGATCCGGTCGCGGTGCGCGGTGACGGAGCGGACGATCCCGGCGAGGGTGTCGGCCCGGGTCTCCAGGTGGAGCAGCTCGGGCGACTCCAGGACGGGCATCGCGTACAGGGGGCGGCCGGCGAGGGCGTCCGCCGCGGCGGGCTCCGCCTCGGCGGCGGCGAGGGCCTCCAGGAAGGGCGTGCCGTGCTTCTCGGTGAACTTCGGCAGTACGAATCCGGACAGCAGCCGTGCGGCGGGGCCGAGGCGGCGGGTCAGGTCGGGGATCTGCCCGGGTTCGCGGACGCGGATGAACAGCAGCGGCGGTTCGCCGCCCCGCCCGGCCAGGTCGGCGAACTGGCGCACCAGGTTCTCCTCGCCGGCCGCGACGTCCCCGTCGCCGATGGAGTCCTCCAGGCAGAGCACCATGGACACGACCCCGCGCCCGACCTGCTTCATCACGTCGTCGGCGAGCCTGGGGCGGGTGGCGGGGCTGTAGAGGGTCGCGCCGAGCGCGGCCGACAGGACGCGGGCGGGCGAGTGACCGTCGAACGCGCACGGCTCCCGGTGGAACAACCCGGCCCGGGCAGTGGGCGGGATGTGCCCGAAATGACGCATGCGAATTCCCCGAACTGCCGTGGTGTGCCGTCCACGGCCCGATGACATGTGGCCGGTAATAGTACGTACGGACAAGTGTCACCGGTTCCCTGTCCGCACGAACGCCGGGTGACCTGGAAGTGGCCTCCGGGGGGCCCGCCGGGCGGCCGGAGCATCCCGTACCGGCCCCCGCGTTGTCCCCCCGGCGGGTGGCCGGGCAGGATGACGGGCATGACGCACGAGATGCTGAAGGGCTCGAACGTCCCGCTCGACGTCGCGGCTGTGCGGGCCGTACTGCGCTGGACCCCTGGCCCGGAGGTCCCCGACGTCGACGCCTCCGCCCTCCTGCTCGGCCCGGACGGGCGGGTGCGTTCCGACGAGGACTTCGTCTTCTACAACCAGCCCCGCCACCCCTCCGGCTCGGTGCGGCGGCTGCCCAAGAAGCGCGTGGCCGACGGGCTCACCGACACGGTCCGGGTGGACCTGGCGGGACTGGAGCCGTCCGTGGACCAGGTGGTGATCGCGGCGTCCTCGGACGGCGGCACCTTCGCCCACGTGCCGGACCTGCGGATCGTGCTGTACGACGCCGCCGCGGGCGAGGACGCCGAGGGGCTGGCGTCGTTCCACGTGCGTCCGGAGACGGGCGAGGAGACCGCCATGATCTGCGGCGAGCTGTACCGCAGGGGCGAGGGGTGGAAGTTCCGCGCGGTGGCCCAGGGCTATCCGACGGGGCTGATCGGACTGGCCACGGCGTTCGGCATCTCGGTTGAGGAGGAGGCCCCGGCGGAGGCCGGGGAGGAGCCCCGGGAGCCCGGGCCGGACGCGGAGCCGGGTGCCCGCCCCGCGGAGCCGGCGCCCGTCGCGGACCCCGAGGACGCCACCCGGGCGATACCCGCCCCGGCCGCCGCCACGACGGCAGCCC
>NZ_CP095474.1:1781125-1813332 GCF_023614315.1 Streptomyces sudanensis
TAAACCTGAAAGGGGTGGCGGCCCCCGTACCACCCGNCCGCGCCGCAGCCCGCGTACGGCTACCCGCACCCGGCTCCCCCTCCGGCCCCGCCGGCCGCCGGGGCGCCCGTGCCGGACCCGGACTTCCGGCTCCCGCCGATGGGCCCGCAGTTCCAGCACTGAGCCCCGCACCGGGACGCGGTAGGGGACCCGGTACGGGGCGGCGCGGCGGCCGTCAGTGCGCCCCGGTCTTGAAGCCGCGGCCCCACTGCATGCCCCAGCCGTACATGCGGTCCAGCTCGCCCTGGAAGCCGTAGACGAACTTCACCTCGCGCCGCACCAGCAGCTCGCCCTTGACGTTCTCCAGCAGGAAGACCGCGCAGGAGCGTGCTTCGGGGGCGCGCTCGTCGAGCTCTATCTCGACGCGCGGGCCGCTGCTCGGGTGGAGCGTCATCGTGGCGTGGGTGCGGTCGAATGCCGGCGTCTGGTCGTAGATGTAGACGAAGAACAGCAGCCGTTTGATGTCGTCGCGGTGGTCGAGGTTGACGAAGATCGTCTCACCGGACGGCGAGCCGAACCGGTCGTCGCCGCTGAGCTTCACGTACGGCGGGTCGTTGAGGTCGCCGAAGTAGCCGCCGAGCGGCTGGACGACGCCCTTGGTGCCGTCGGCCAGCTCGTACAGGCACCCGATGTCCAGGTCGACGTTGGTCACCGCCCGGGTGTGGGCCTGGACCGGTTCGGGCCGGAAGAACTTCAGCGGGCGCCGCAGCAGGCGGCCGCCCTGCAGGGGCCGGTCGTCGACGTCGGACGTGCGCATCTTCCACGAGAGGTTGACGCGCAGGTTGCCGGTCGCCGCGCCCTGCTTGGTCAGCGAGACCGTCGGGCGCCGCCGGGTCAGGCCGATCGCGTGGGTCATGGCGCCGCCCGAGTCGAACTGCGCCGCCCTGTCCTGCCGCAGGCCGTTCCAGAAAGCCATGCCACCCCCAAGGTGTCCGGATACGCGGCGGGGCGGCCGGGAGGACCCGGCCGCCCCGTCCAGAAGCGTTCCGCATCGCCGGAGCGGTCACACCCCGGTCCCATGCAGTGGTCGTCACACCCCGGACGGTACTCCGGTCTTCTCCCCCGGGCCCCCGACCGCCCCTGCGCGCTTGTTGCGGCGGAGCGAGGAGAGGAAGGACGCGGCGATGAGGAGCACGCCGACGGAGCCGGTGACGATCTCGCTGATCTCGTGCTGGATGGTGATCAGCAGGATCGCGGCGAGGGCGCCGATGGCGTAGTGGGCGCCGTGCTCCAGGTACACGTAGTCGTCGAGCGTGCCCTCGCGGACCAGGTAGACGGTGAGCGACCGGACGTACATGGCGCCGATGCCCAGGCCGAGCGCCATCCAGAAGATGTGGTTGGTGATGGCGAAGGCGCCGATGACACCGTCGAAGGAGAACGAGGCGTCGAGGACCTCCAGGTACAGGAAGAGGAAGAACGCGGCCTTGCCGGCGAGGCCGACCGCGGAGACCGGCCTGCCCTGCTGCTTGGCCTTCTCCTCCTCCTCGTGCTCCCGCTCCTCCTCTTCCTCCAGCTTGTTCTCGAAGTAGCCGGAGAGGCCGCCGACGATCAGGTAGGTGATCAGGCCGGCGATGCCGGAGAGCAGCACCGTGGCGGACTTGTCGGCGTGGCCGGTGCTGGTGTGCGCCTCGGTGGCGAAGGTGACCGCGCTGACGAGCAGGATGATGAGCGCGATGCAGACCGACAGCATGTCGATCTTGCCCAGCTTGGCGAGCGGACGCTCCAGCCAGGCCAGCCACTTGTGCTCGCGCTCCTCGAAGACGAAGTCGAGGAAGATCATCAGCAGGAACATGCCGCCGAAGGCGGCGATGGCCGCGTGCGCGTCGGTGACCAGGTTCTCGTACTGCTTCGGCTGGTCGAGCGCCAGCTGCACGGCTTCGATGGGGCCGACCTTGGCGCTGATCGCGACGATGACGACCGGGAAGACCAGCCGCATGCCGAACACCGCGATCAGGATGCCGATCGTCAGGAAGATCTTCTGCCAGAAGGCGTTCATCTTCTTGAGGATTCCGGCGTTGACGACCGCGTTGTCGAAGGAGAGGGAGATCTCGAGGATCGACAGGATCAGTACGATCCCGAAGGCCTCCCACCCCCACTGCCAGGCGGCGAAAGCGAGGCCGGCCGCCGTGACGGCGAACGACCAGCCGAAGGTTTTCAGAACCACTGACTACCCAATCGTGTTGGGGGTCCCCCCGGGCGAGGACTGCGGGAGGGTCTCCTCCGCGCCGATTGCGCCGGGCCTTGAACGAACCCTGAGACGAGCTTTACGAAACATTGACCCCGAAGTCTAGAGCGATGCCCCTCAGACCGGACGCGTACCCCTGCCCCACGGCCCGGAACTTCCACTCGCCGCCGTAGCGGTACAGCTCGCCGAAGATCATCGCCGTCTCCGTCGAGGCGTCCTCGCTCAGGTCGTAACGGGCCAGCTCCTGGCCGTCGGCCCGGTTGACGACCCGGATGAACGCATTGCTGACCTGCCCGAACGTCTGGCCCCGGTTGTCGGCCTCGTGGATCGAGACCGGGAAGACGATCTTGTCGACGTCGGCCGGGACCTTGCCCAGGTCGACGAGGAGGGACTCGTCGTCGCCGTCCCCCTCGCCGGTGAGGTTGTCACCGGTGTGCTCGACGGAGCCGTCGGGGCTGGTGAGGTTGTTGTAGAAGACGAACCACTCGTCGCCGAGGACCCTGCCGGACCGGCAGAGCAGCGCACTGGCGTCGAGGTCGAAGGGCGCTCCGGTGGTGGAGCGCGCGTCCCAGCCGAGCCCGACCAGCACCTGGGTCAGGTCCGGTGCGGCCTTGGAGAGGGAGACGTTGCCTCCCTTGGCGAGCGTGACGCCCATGACGATGATCCTCCCCGGTGACGTGCTGCGTGCCATGCGTCCGCGTGCCGCACGGTGTCCGTGTGCGGTGCGGAAAGGGCGCGTCCGGCGCCGCACCGGGCGGTGCGGCGCCGGACGGAACTGCGGTACGGCTCAGACGTTCACGCCGAAGTCCTGCGCGATGCCGCGCAGGCCGGAGGCGTATCCCTGGCCGATGGCGCGGAACTTCCACTCCACGCCGTGGCGGTACAGCTCGCCGAAGACCATCGCGGTCTCCGTCGAGGCGTCCTCGCTCAGGTCGTAGCGGGCCAGTTCCTCGCCGTTGGCCTGGTTCACGACGCGGATGAACGCGTTGCGCACTTGGCCGAAGGACTGCTGGCGGTTCTCGGCGTCGTAGATCGAGACCGGGAAGACGATCTTGTCGACATCGGCCGGGACCGTCGCGAGGTTGACCTTGATCTGCTCGTCGTCGCCCTCGCCCTCACCCGTGAGGTTGTCACCGGTGTGCTCGACGGAACCGTCCGGGCTCTTCAGGTTGTTGAAGAAGACGAAGTTGCCGTCGGTGGCGACCTTGCCCTGGGCGTTCAGCAGCAGCGCGCTCGCGTCCAGGTCGAAGTCCGTACCGGTGGTGGTGCGGACGTCCCAGCCGAGACCGACCGTGACTGCGGTCAGGTTGGGCGCGGCCTTGGTCAGCGAGACGTTGCCGCCCTTGCTGAGGCTGACTCCCACGAGTCCCTCCATTGGTTTCCAGGGGCAGCGCCCCCGTCGTGCGTTGGCATCGGATCAACGACTGGATCCTAGTGAGGGGTTCCCGCCGCGGATACGCTCTTGCGCCGATGGACCGAGCGTTTCGGGCGGACGTGCGCGCGGGCGCGGGGCCCGCCGTCCCGCGGCGGTCGCCCCGCGTCCCGGGCGCATCAGAGGGCGTCGAGGGCCCTGACGTACTCGTCGAGGTCGCGGGCGTCGGGGAGGTCGTTGACGACCGTCCAGCGCACGACGCCCTCCTTGTCGATGATGAAGGTGCCGCGGACCGCGCACCCCTTCTCCTCGTCGAGGACGCCGTAGGCGCGGGAGACCTCGCCGTGCGGCCAGAAGTCCGACAGCAGCGGGTACTCCAGCCCCTCCTGCTCGGCGAAGACGCGCAGGGTGTGGATGGAGTCGTTGGACACGGCCAGCAGCTGGGTGTCCTCGTTGACGAAGCGCGGCAGCTGGTCCCGCAGGGCGCACAGCTCACCGGTGCAGACGCCGGTGAACGCGAACGGGTAGAAGAGCAGCACGACGTTCTTCTCGCCTCGGAAGTCGCCGAGCCGCACGGTGCGCCCGTGGTTGTCCTTCAGTTCGAAGTCCGGGGCCTTGGTGCCGACCTCGATCGCCATGGCAGAAGCATCCCTTCGGTGGGCGGATCGCTGGAGCCCCAGCCTACGCAACGGGGCCCCCGCCGATGTGCTCGGCGGGGGCCCCGGCTGCGGGAGCCGGCGGTCAGCGCTTGGGCTTGCCCGCCTTGGGGCTGACCAGGCGGCTGCCGACCCAGTCCTTGCCCGCGTTGATGCTCCGGGTCTGGGAGAGGCCGGCGGTCTGGGCGGCCTCGTTGATGTCGCTGGGCTCGATGTAGCCGTCACGCCCGGTCTTGGGCGTCATCAGCCAGATCTGGCCGCCCTCCTCGATCAGGCCGATGGCGTCCACCAGTGCGTCCGTGAGGTCGCCGTCCTCGTCGCGGAACCACAGCAGAACGACGTCGGCGACGTCGTCGTAGTCCTCGTCCACGAGTTCCTGGCCGATGACAGCCTCGATGTCCTCACGGAGTTCCTGCTCGACGTCGTCGTCGTAGCCGATCTCCTGGACCACCTGTCCGGGCTCGAACCCCAGCCTTGCGGCCGGGTTGGTCCGCTCCTCCGCGTGGTCCGCGGTCGCGCTCACGGCTTGCCTCCTGATCATGAATGGGAAAGTGCTCGAGCCGCGCGCATACGCGTGGCATGGGGCGTAGTCCACACGTGCTGGACGGATCGCGCAAGTACCCGGCGATCCAGACCGCCGAAACGGTGACTTTTGGGTCCGTCCTGCCGCAACTCCGGGTACCCGCCCTCCCGCGGCCATGACACGTGCCGCCCCTCTTGACCCACTTTAGGGGGTTGCACGCGCCGCGTCCCCGCCAGGGTGCCGCATCAGGCCCCGGACCGGTCGCCGGGCCGGGCGCCGGGCGCCCCCGCCGACGGGAATGCCCGGTTACCCCTCGGTAGAGATGACGCGGGCGCCCGTGGGGTAGACGATGGTGGCTACGCGACCGCAAAGCCGACACTCCGTCCCGCATGTCATCACCCGTAGACACATCGAACAGCGAAGGAACAGCGTGGCTTCCGGATCCGATCGCAATCCGATCATCATTGGCGGCCTTCCCAGCCAGGTCCCGGACTTCGATCCGGAGGAGACCCGGGAATGGCTCGACTCCCTCGACGCCGCCGTCGACGAGCGGGGACGGGAGCGGGCTCGCTACCTGATGCTCCGCCTGATCGAGCGTGCCCGCGAGAAGCGGGTGGCCGTGCCCGAGATGCGCAGCACGGACTACGTCAACACCATCGCCACCAAGGACGAGCCGTTCTTCCCCGGCAACGAGGAGATCGAACGCAAGATCCTCAACGCGACGCGCTGGAACGCGGCCGTCATGGTCTCCCGCGCACAGCGTCCGGGGATCGGCGTCGGCGGGCACATCGCCACCTTCGCCTCCTCCGCCTCCCTGTACGACGTGGGCTTCAACCACTTCTTCCGAGGCAAGGACGAGGGGGACGGCGGCGATCAGATCTTCTTCCAGGGCCACGCCTCCCCCGGCATCTACGCCCGGGCCTTCCTGCTGGACCGGTTGAGCGAGGCGCAGCTCGACGGCTTCCGCCAGGAGAAGTCGAAGCACCCGAACGGCCTGTCGTCGTACCCGCACCCCCGCTCGATGCCGGACTTCTGGGAGTTCCCGACGGTCTCCATGGGCCTGGGCCCACTGGGCGCCATCTACCAGGCGCGGATGAACCGCTACATGGAGGCACGGGGCATCGCGGACACCTCGCGCTCCCACGTGTGGGCGTTCCTCGGCGACGGCGAGATGGACGAGCCCGAGTCGCTGGGTCAGCTCACCCTGGCCGCGCGTGAGGGCCTCGACAACCTGACCTTCGTCGTCAACTGCAACCTCCAGCGCCTCGACGGTCCGGTCCGAGGGAACGGCAAGATCATCCAGGAGCTGGAGTCGGTCTTCCGCGGCGCCGGCTGGAACGTGATCAAGTTGATCTGGGACCGCTCCTGGGACCCGCTGCTGGCCCAGGACCGGGACGGCATCCTGGTCAACAGGATGAACACCACACCGGACGGGCAGTTCCAGACGTACGCCACGGAGTCCGGCGCGTACATCAGGGAGCACTTCTTCGGGGACGACCACCGGCTGCGCGCGATGGTCGAGGGAATGACCGATCAGCAGCTCCTCCACCTGGGACGCGGCGGCCACGACCACCGGAAGATCTACGCGGCGTACGCGGCGGCCAAGGCCCACGCGGGCCAGCCGACGGTGATCCTGGCCCAGACGGTCAAGGGCTGGACGCTCGGTCCGAACTTCGAGGGCCGCAACGCGACCCACCAGATGAAGAAGCTGACCGTCGACGACCTGAAGCGGTTCCGCGACCGGCTGCACCTGCCGATCCCCGACAGCGAACTGGAGTCCGGTCTTCCGCCGTACTACCACCCGGGCCGGGAGTCGGAGGAGATCCAGTACATGCACGACCGCCGCAAGGCCCTGGGCGGTTACGTGCCGACCCGGGTCGTGCGGTCGAAGCCGCTGGCACTGCCGGACGACAAGGCCTACGCGGCGGTGAAGAAGGGGTCGGGGCAGCAGTCGATCGCGACGACGATGGCGTTCGTGCGGCTGCTGAAGGACCTGATGCGGGACAAGGAGATCGGCAGGCGGTTCGTGCTGATCGCACCGGACGAGTACCGCACGTTCGGCATGGACTCGTTCTTCCCGAGCGCCAAGATCTACAACCCGCTGGGCCAGCAGTACGAGGCCGTGGACCGGGAGCTGCTGCTCGCCTACAAGGAGTCCCCGACCGGTCAGATGCTGCACGACGGCATCTCCGAGGCGGGCTGCACGGCGTCGCTGACCGCCGCCGGGTCGGCTTACGCCACCCACGGCGAACCCCTCATCCCGGTGTACGTCTTCTACTCGATGTTCGGTTTCCAACGGACCGGCGACCAGTTCTGGCAGATGGCCGACCAGTTGGCGCGCGGATTCGTGCTCGGCGCGACCGCCGGCCGGACGACGCTGACCGGCGAGGGCCTCCAGCACGCGGACGGCCACTCCCAGCTGCTGGCCTCGACCAACCCGGCGTGCGTCGCCTACGACCCGGCTTTCGGGTACGAGATCGCGCACATCGTCAAGGACGGGTTGCGGCGCATGTACGGCGCGTCCAAGGAGTACCCGCACGGCGAGGACGTCTTCTACTACCTGACCGTCTACAACGAGCCGATCCAGCACCCGGCGGAGCCGGCGGACGTCGACGCCGAGGGCATCGTCAGGGGCATCCACCGGTTCCGCACCGGCGATGCCGGCTCGATCCCGGCGCAGATCATGGCGTCCGGTGTGGCCGTTCCCTGGGCCGTGGAGGCGCAGCGGATCCTGGCCGAGGAGTGGGACGTCCGAGCGGACGTGTGGTCCGTGACGTCCTGGAACGAGCTGCGCCGCGACGCGGTGAAGGCCGAGGAGTACAACCTGCTGCATCCGGAGGAGGAGTCCCGCGTTCCGTACGTGACGCGCAAGCTGTCGAATGCCCAGGGTCCTTTCGTGGCCGTCTCCGACTGGATGCGATCGGTCCCGGACCAGATCTCGCGCTGGGTGCCGGGGCCGTACAACTCCCTCGGCACGGACGGCTTCGGCTTCGCGGACACACGTGGTGCCGCCCGCCGGTACTTCCACATCGACGCGCAGTCGATCGTGCTGGGTGTGCTGACGGAACTGGCGCGGCTGGGGAAGGTGGACCGATCCGCCCTGAAGCAGGCGGTGGACCGCTACCGGCTGCTGGACGTGTCGGCGGCCGACCCGGGTCCGGCGGGTGGGGACGCCTGAGACGCGCCACCGGGGGCCGGAGGGCGGGGGAACCCGGTCTTCCGGCCCCCTCCCGCGGTGCGCGGCGCGCGGCATTCGGCGACGCGCGCCTGCGGGGAGGAGCGTGGGTGCGGCCTCCTGCCGATCGCGGTTGCGGCGTCCGGTGCCGCAGGCACGGGACCGGGCGCCGCAACCACTGCGCGGCCGCCGGTCCACGTGTGGCGCACGCTCATGAGGCGGGTCGTGGGGGCGGTGCTCGCCGACAACCGCACCGCACGGGGTTGTCCGGCATCGTCGCGCCGGTTCTTCGTACGCGTTCACGGGGTGAACCTCCTGATGTGGAGCTCTCGTTGGCGCGGTTGCCGTGATCACGGCCGGTCGGCACTACGTCGGTGAAGCGGGGCCCGGAGGGCACCACGGGCACGCCTGACGAGGCGCGGCGGCACGTCCGGTCGCGCCCCGCTCACCGGACGACGCAGGTGGGACGGGTCGGACGGGGTGGAGCGGGGCACCCGAGCCTCGGGGAGCGCGGTGCGCCGACCCCTGTGTCCGAGCAGGTCCGCGGACCTGCGGCATCCGGGTCGAAGACCGGGTCGCCACTCGTCGGCAGCGGACCCGATGCCGACGGGCCGTCGAAAGCCACGTCGCCGATGGGACACCGCGGATGCCGCCAAGCGGTCCACTGCCCGGTTCGCCGGGGTGACCCCGGAGGACGATGCCGAGGGACGGCACCGGCCGTACCAGGGGGCCTTGGTGCGGGGAAGCCGCAGGCGGTACGGGCGGGGACGTGCGGGTCCGTGGGTGGCCTCCGGTGCCCTGGTCGCCGCTGCCGGCCCCGACGGGAGTCTCGTATCCGGTCGGGGCACGGGAAGCGGTGTCAGTTCTCCCAGATCTTGATGGCCCTTACCTGGTAGGGCGAACGCGGTACCCATGTGCCGCTGCCCGGGTAGGTCTCGAACTCGCCGGTCTCTCCGCAGGTGGCGGACTGGTAGGTGGTGACGGGCCGTCCCGTGCGGTTGGCGAGCGCCACCGCCGTGGTACCGGAGGGGAGCGCGACGCAGCTGTCGACGTCCGTGGTCGCCAGTTCGTGCGTCTGCCGCTTGCCCTTGAACGCCTCCTTCTCCCACAGGCAGAGCTGCCCGCTGCCGCACGGCCCGAGCGTGGGTGAGGCGGCACCGGCGGGTGCGGCACCGGTGGACAGTGCGGCGATGCTGATCGCGGCCATTCCCAGAACGGCGGTGACGAACAAGGACTTCGAGGACGTACGCATGTGACCCAACTCCCGATCGGTGACTCTCCGTGGCGATGTCTGACCCAAGCTTGACGCTGCGTGACCACCGAAAGGAAGGGGATTCGAGGGGATCCACCCGGATGGGTGAAGGCAGGGAGCGGGCGGATATGCAGAGGGCCCGGCACTGAGAAGTGCCGGGGCCCGTGACCTGCGGTTTCGTAGTCGGCGCCGTCAGGTCAGATGTGAACGCCGCCACCGCCCGCCTCGGCGTTGGCACCGCGTTTGGCGAAGGTCGCGACCAGGGCCGCGACGAGGGCCACGGCACCGGCGACGGTGAAGGCGAGGCCCATGCCGGACATGAACGTGTCGTGGATGACCTTGGTGATTGCACCCAGGGCGTCCGGCGTCATCCCGGGAGCCTCGGCGAGCTTCCGGGGGACGGTGCCGAACTCCGCCGCCTGTTCCAGTCCGGGAGCGGGCGGCACCGGGATGCCCGCGTCCTTCCAGTTGTCCGAGAACTCGGAGTCGACCTTGGAAGACATCACCGCACCGAGCACCGCCGTACCCAGCGCACCGCCGACCTGCATGGCGGCCTGCTGCAAACCCCCGGCCACACCCGAGAGCTCCAGCGGGGCGTTGCCGACGATGACCTCCGTCGCACCCACCATGACGGGAGCGAGACCCAGCCCCAGCAGGGCGAACCAGAGCGATGTGGCCAGCGTTCCGGTCCCCGGGGTGAGGGTGAGCATGCCGAACATCGCGCCCGCGGTGCAGAGCATGCCGCCAACCAGCGGGATGCGCGGACCGAACTTGGTGATCAGCACACCGGCGAGCGGCGAGGAGACGATCATCATGGCCGTGAGCGGCAGCAGGCGCAGGCCGCTGTCCACGGGGCTGAGGCCCTTGACCCCCTGGAGGTAGAACGTCACGAAGAACAGGCCGCCCATGAAGGCGAAGGCCATGAGGACCATGAGGACGACGCCCGCCGAGAGCGGGACGGAGCGGAACATGGCCAGCGGGACGAGCGGCTCGCGGATCCGGCTCTGCCAGGCGGCGAAGAGGCCGAAGAGGACGAGCGCGCCGATCAGGAAGCCCCATGTCCTGCCGCTGCCCCACCCCCAGCTCTCACCGGCCTTGATGATGCCCCAGATCAGGGACGCCATGGCTGCGGACAGCAGCACGATGCCCAGGACGTCGAAGGAGCGCGGCGCGTTCTGCGCCCTGTGGTCCTTCAGGATCACGAAGCCCAGGACGAGGGCCAGCGCGGCGACCGGCACGTTGATGAAGAACACGGACTGCCAGCTGACGTGTTCGACGAGCAGACCGCCGACGATCGGGCCACCCGCGGTGGAGGCCCCGATGACCATGCCCCAGATGCCGATGGCCATGTTGAGCTTCTCGGCGGGGAAGGTGGCGCGGAGCAGACCGAGCGCGGCCGGCATCAGCAGCGCGCCGAAGAGCCCCTGCAGGACACGGAAGGCGATGACCAGGGCGATGGATTCGGAGAGGCCGATGGCCGCGGAGGAGGCCGCGAAGCCGGCGATGCCGACGAGGAACGTCTGACGGTGGCCGAAGCGGTCACCGAGCTTGCCCGCCGTGATGAGCGCGACGGCCAGGGCGAGCAGGTACCCGTTGGTGATCCACTGGACGTCGGAGAGCGACGCGTCGAGGTCTCGCTGGATCGCGGGGTTGGCTATGGCGACGATCGTGCCGTCGAGCGCGACCATCATCACACCGACGGCGACGCTGAACAGCGTGAGCCATGGATGGCCCCGCAGTCTCCCGGATTGCGCGGGAAGGGGCTCAAGGTCCTGCGAGACCTTGTCGATGGTGGTCTGACCAGTCATACCGCGAGGCTAGTGACAGCCACTGACAATCAACAAAGCAATTCCGGCGCGGGTGATCGTTGCGTGGCTCACACCGAGGCGGCTCCGGTGAAGGGCTGGAAACGGGGGCGTGAAGTGACGGGTGGACAGCCCGCTCCGCGGAACGCCGTCGCGGGCCTGCGCGAACGGAGGGGACAGTACATCCGCACCGCCCTGCCCCCTGCCGTGCCGGAGTTCCTCACGGCCGAGGGCCACGAGGAGACGACGGTCTGCGGGACCGCCGAGGCCCCCGGAGCCTCGCAGCGAACCCTCTTCCGCCACTTCAGGAACATGCAGGAAGCCTGGCTTTCCCGTGCAGGACACGGCGGAACGTCACTTCACCCGGATTCCGAGTACGCCCCTTCCGGAGGAAGCCCCCTCCGACGCCCTGCGGAACTCCGCCCCCGACTACTGGGGCGCGATCGGCGCGGCATCACCGGGGTCGCCGCCGAGACCGCTCGCGGCCCGTCCGGGGCGCCCCCTCGAACCGAAGGAACACGTCGCCCGACCGGTCGCCGACCGGGAAGGACTCGACGTGGGCGCAGCCCCCGGCCCCGGATCGCCATCGCGTCCCTCGACAGCGCCATGAGCGCCGCCGGTCAACCGCGGAGTCGCGGGGTAGCGGGGTCGCGGGGAGGAGTCGAGCCCGGCCGCCCCCGGGGACCCTGACCGCGGCCTGCCCGCACCGCCTCGCCCCGGCGCTCGCCGTGGACCCCGGCGACGGAACACCGGCCCGGGGCGCCGGCTCGCCGGGCGCACCGGCGCGATGTGACCGCTCCCCTTCAGAGCCTCGCGCGAAGTGGCCCCAGGCGGGCGAAGTGGCCACGCCTTCCCCGAACTTGCCCCGCAAACCATGATCTACGTCACGTCAGGGCCGGATGTCGTGTGGACTCTTCTAAGGTGTCCCGCAGTGACTCCCACCATCGCCTCTCCGCTCACCATCTGGCGAACCCTGCTGGCCCTCGCGGTGACCTTCGTCCTCCTCGCCACGACGGGCTGGGCCGTCCCGCACCGCGCGCATGCCGCTCCGCCCGCCCCCTGGGACGCGGCTGTGGCGTCCTGGCGTGCCGATCGGATCGGCGGCCGCGCGCTTCCCGACCTCACGTCACCGCCGGCGGTCGTGAGCGTGTTCTTCGCCTCCCTCAGCCCCGTGCAGCGCATGCGGCTCGCCGCGAAGCACCCGCTCGTCGTCGGGAACCTCGCCGGGGTTCCGGTGACCCTGCGGTACCTCGCCAACCGGCACGCGCTCCGCCGGGCACTCGCCGCCGAACGGATCCGCGCCGCCGACCGCGGGCTCTCCCCCGAGGGCCGCCACGAGGCCGCGCGGCGGGCGCACCGGTTCTCCTCGCTCCTGTCCGGCGGACGCCTGATTCTCGCGTTCGATCCCTCGGGGCAGGGCCGGGTGGCGGAGGTGCTCGGCGACCTCGAGCGCGCCGAGCGGGTCTCGGTGGTCGTGCCCGGCGTCGACACTCATCTGCTCACCTTTGAGAAGACCGCTCACAGGTACACGGCCCCGCACGGGATGGCGAGATCCCTGTACGCCGCCGAGCGCGAGGCGGCACCGGGCATGCGGATCGCGGTCATCGCCTGGGCCGACTACACCTCGCCGACCGGCATCGGGGTGGACGCGGCGACCGGGCGGCTCGCCGCCGAGGGGTCCGTGCGGCTGGTCTCGCTGGTCAGGGCGCTGCCCGGCAGGTCGCGCGTCTCCTTGTTCTGCCACAGCTACGGCTCGGTGGTGTGTGGACTCGCCGCGCGCCGGCTGCCCGGGCGGGTCACCGACATCGCCGTGGCCGGCAGTCCCGGGATGCGGGCCGGGAGCGCGGCGGCACTCGGTACGCGGGCACGGGTGTGGGCCACGCGGGACGCCGACGACTGGATCGCCGACGTCCCGTACCTGGACGTCGGCGGATTGGGGCACGGCGCCGACCCGGTGGCCCCGGAGTTCGGGGCGCGACTGCTGTCGTCGGACGGCGCGTCGGGGCACGCCGGGTACTTCGTACCGGACACGGGCAGCCTGCGGAACTTCGCGGGGATAGGGGTCGGGGCCTACGACAGCGTGCGCTGTGCCGACGCGGCGAACACCTGCCGTGACGGAGTGCGCGGTGCCGTGCCGGTCTGATCCGTGCGGAAGTCGGACGGCACAGTCCTTTTCCACTCGTCTTCCAGGGGGCGACGCATGAGCGCACGCCGCATACGATGAGGCGCATGGGTGATGTGCTGGCCGGAATTCATGCCACCTGGACGTTCGAAACCGACGCCGTGCTCATCCGCTTCGAACGGGGGATCCGCGCGCCGAAGTTGTTCCAGACGCTCCGCGAAAGACGTGTTCCGCACGGAGCACTGGCGTCGGTGACGCTCTCTCCGGGCAAGCGGGGCACGGTGGTGCTGCGCGTCGTGCCACGCGCGGGTGCCGACCCGCTGATGGCAGTGGCGGACGGCCAGTTGAAGGAGGACTGCGACCCTTACCGGCTGGTACTTCCCGCTGGTCGGGAGGTGCTCGCCGAGTACTACGCGGACGAACTCCGGGCGGCCCTCGGGCCGGAGCGCGAGGAGCCGTCCGAACGGTTCCTGGTGACTGCTCCCGAGCCGCCGCTGCAGTTCAAGGCGTATGACGGCAAGGCTTCCTTCGATGGCCGGAATGTTTCCTTCCGGTGGTTCTGGACGGGAGCGTCGACCGCCAAGTGGAAGGCCGGCAACCAGTCCTTCGCGGTGAGCGACCTCAGCGGGGTGGAGTGGCGCTCGCCGGGGGAACTCGGCGGGTACCTGCGGTTGGTGCGGCGCGGCGCCGACGCGGCACCCGCCCAGCCCGATCAGGACCCGGCGGCGGTCGTCTTCGGCCTCGGCTACGGCCCGGTACACGAATCGCTCCCGTTCGCGGCCGCGGTGCTCCAGGCGGTGCAGAACACGGACCGCGCGGTGCCGCTGCCGGTCCCCGTGGCGGCTGGTCGGCGCGACCCGGCGGACATAGCGGACCGGATCAGGCATCTGGGGGATCTGCACCAGGCGGGCCTGGTGACGGACGACGAGTTCACGGCGAAAAAGGCCGAACTGCTCGCCGAGTTGTGACGGCGGGGCCTACGGCCCTCATACCGGAGTATGAGGTGGGAACCTGGCTCCCTGGTATGACGCCCGGAAGGCGACGCATGCCTAGGCTGGCGGGACCATGAGCAGCGTTCCCCCGCTCCCTCGCCCTCCGGAGGGCCCGCCCGCTTCCCCGCGGGCGGACTCCTTCCCCTTCCCGCCGAGGCCCGCGCCCGTATCCGGCGCCGCCGCGTCCGTCGGCCGGGCCCGGCGCTCGGCGGGCAGGGCGGTGCGCGCGGTCGGCGTGGCGCTGTCGACCCCCACCAAGGCGGGGGACCCCCTGTTCGGGCAGTCCGCGTCGCGGTGGGTGCGGCTCATGCCGTATGCGCTGGCACTGGCGCTCGTCTCGTCGCTGTTGCCGGTCACGGTCGTGGTGCTCGTCGACGACTACGGGGTGAGCGGCGGCATCGCCGGTCCTCTGGCCACGGCGCAGGTGGCGCCGCTGCTCCTGGCCGTGTCACGGCCGCTGCAGGCATGGTGGGTCGTCTTCGCCGCCGACGTGCTCGGTGCCCTGGTGACCATGGACGCGGGCGTCGTGGAGGGCCGGCCGTGGCCTTGGACGCCGATGGTCGTGGTGGGTTACCTGGGGCTGATGCTCGCCGTGGGACTGCGCGAGCAGCGACGGGCCCTGGTGGGCGTGTGGCTGATGACCGGCGCCGCCGGGTTCGCGTTGGAGCTGTTCGGCGGGGCGGACGGTGACGGCATCCACCTGGTGCTCTTCGTGCTGAGCGGTGTCGTCCTGCTGATAACCGGCATGTTCCGGGAGCGCGGCGACGCCCAGCGGCGGCTCGTGGAACAGGAGACCATCAGTGAAGCCGAGCGTTCCCGGCGGACGCTGCTGGAGGAAAGGGCCCGCATCGCCCGCGAGTTGCACGACGTGGTGGCCCACCACATGTCGGTGATCACCGTGCAGGCGGATTCGGCACCGTACCGGATCGAAGGACTTCCGGAGGCCGCGCGCGAGGAGTTCTCGTCCATAGCTGCGTCGGCGCGGGAGTCCCTGGCCGAGATGCGGCGGCTGCTGACGGTGCTGCGCAGCGAGAACACGGAGGGCGAGCGGGCGCCCCAGCCCGGGATCGACCGGGTGCAGCAGCTCGTCGAGGCGACGATACGGGCGGGGTTGCCGGTGGAGCTGTCGCTGGCGGCGGATCTGGGGGCCGTGCCCCAGGCCGTGGACCTCTCGGCCTACCGGATCGTGCAGGAGGCCCTGTCCAACGTGGTGCGGCACGCCCCGGGTGCCCGGACGCGGGTGTCCGTGTCACGGTCGCCCAACCTGGAGTGGTTGATCGTCCTCGTGGTCAACGGCCCGCCGACGGAACCGACTCCGTCGCTGGAGGCATCCGGGACGGGCCACGGTCTGATCGGCATGCGGGAGCGCGTACGGTTGACCGGCGGAATGCTCGACACCGGGCCGCTGCCGGACGGCGGCTTCCGCGTGGCGGCGCGGTTGCCGCTGATCGCAGCGCTTCCCCGGCATGCCGGAAAGGGCCCCTCATGACCATCCGTGTGATCATCGTCGACGACCAGGCCATGGTACGGGCGGGATTCGCCGCCCTGCTGTCGGCGCAACCCGACATCGATGTCGTGGGCGAGGCTCCGGACGGCCGGGCCGGCGTCGAGGTGGGCAGGTCCGCGCACCCGGACGTGGTGCTGATGGACGTGCGCATGCCGGAGATGGACGGACTGGCCGCGGCACGCGAGCTGCTGAACCCTCCGCCCGGGGTGACGCACCGGCCGAAGGTCCTCATGCTGACGACGTTCGACGTGGACGATTACGTGTACGAGGCGCTGCGCGCCGGAGCGTCGGGCTTCCTCCTCAAGGACGCCCCGCCCGCCGACCTGATCGCCGCCGTGCGGGTGGTGGCGGGGGGCGAGGCGCTGCTCGCCCCGTCGGTGACGCGGCGGCTGATCGAGGACTTCGCCGCCCGGCGGCCCGCCCGCAGGGAGCGCTCGGTGCGGTTGAACGGGCTGACGCCGCGCGAGACGGAGGTCCTGGAGCTGGTCGCACGGGGACTTTCCAACCAGGAGATCGCCGCACACCTGGTCCTCGCCGAGCAGACGGTGAAGACGCACATCGGGCGCGTCCTGGCCAAGCTCGGTCTGCGCGACCGGGCGCAGGCGGTGGTGTTCGCCTACGAGTCCGGTCTCGTCACGCCGGGCGAGACGGTCTGACGGGGCCGCACACCCGGCACATCCGCCGCGCCCGTCCGCGGTGTCGGTGTAGGACACCCCCTACTCCGGTATCAGTCGGCGGTTGGCTCCACAGGGTGACGATCGCCCGGGTGCCGTCCTCCTACCTTCCCTCTCGTCACACCGCACGAGGTGGAGGAGGGGGACGCCATGCGTCGTTACAAGAGGGCCCTGCTGGCCGTCGCACTGGCGACGACGGCCGTCACGGGGACGGTCGGATGGGCCTCGGGGAGCACCCAGCAGGCCATGGCGGGCCCGCCACCGGGGTATTCGGCCTGGCTGGCCGACACCTCGCTGGGCCGGCCGCTGCCTGATCCCGCGCGAGCCGCGCCGGCCGAGGTGGCCTCGTTCTTCCGGAGCCTCGACGGACGGCAGCGGCACCGTCTGGTCCGGCGGCACCCGGGCGTGGTGGGCAACCTGGACGGGGCCCCGGTGTCCCTGCGGTACGAGGCCAACGCTCTTTCCGCGAGTCGTGACACCCGTTACGCCCACCTCGCCGACCGTCAGCTCCTCGTCTTCGACCCTCGTGGTCGCGGCCTGGTCGCGGAGGTCTTCGGGGAGTTGGAGCGCAGCCCTCATGTGGCGGTCGTGGTGCCGGGATCGGACGTCGACGCCGGATCGTACGACCGACCCGGTGACCCGTACGGCACGCCGGCCGGAATGGCCCGGCAGCTGCGTGCCGCGACGGGCGGACGCACGGCGGTGGTCGCCTGGGTCGGCTACACCACGCCGGTCGGAGTGGGGCTCGACGCGGCGACCGGCGGTCTCGCCGAGGCGGGGGCGAAGCGACTGGTCCGCTTCGCCGAAGGGCTCGTCTCGACGGGCAGCGCCGTCCCGTCGCTGTTCTGCCACAGCTACGGCTCCGTGGTGTGCGGGCTGGCCGCGACCGAGGTGAAGGCCAAGGACCTGGTGGTCTTCGGTTCTCCCGGCATGCGGGCGGCGAACGTCGCGGAACTGGGTACGGCGGCGCGGGTGTGGTCCGCCAAGGACCCGACCGACTGGATATCCAAAGTCCCCCATGTGACGTTCCTGGGGCTGGGACACGGCACCGACCCGGCGTCCGAGGCGTTCGGCGCCCGGCGGGTGCCCGCCGAAGACGCACGAGGCCACAGCGGTTACTTCGCCCCCGGCACCACCTCACTCCGCGTGTTCGCCGCGATCGCCCGAGGGGAGGCGGCGTGAAGTTCGCCGACCGCGTCGAACAGCTCACACCGGCTCACCGCGACCGGGCCGTCGACGGCTTGCGGGCGCTGGCCCTGCTGGCCGTGCCGACCGGGCACTGGTTGCTCGGCGGGTTCACCCTGGACGGCGAGGGGGGCGATCCACAACGCGAGTCCGTTGACGGCGTTCGGTTTCCTCGCGCCCGCCGGCTGGGTCCTGCAGATGCTGGGTGTCTTCTTCCTCGTCGGCGGTTACGCGTCGGTGCTCTCCTACCGGCGTCGGCCGGGCGGTGCCGGGGAGTGGCTGCGTGGCAGGGTCGCCCGGCTCGGCCGCCCCGTCCTGGGAGTCACCGCCGTGTGGGCCGTGCTGACAGCGGCGGGCTTTGCGGTGGGCATACCCGGTGACACCCTGCGGACCGGGGCGACACTGGTGGTACAGCCGCTGTGGTTCGTGGGTGTGTACACGGTGATCACCGCACTCACTCCCTGCTGTGTACGGGCCTCGCGTGCCATGGGCGCGTGGGCGGCGGCGCCGCTGCTCGGTTCCGTCGCCGTTGTCGACTTCCTGCGGTACGGCCCGTACGCCGATGACGTGCCGTCGTGGCTGGGTCTGCTCAATGTGCTGCCGGGCTGGTTGTTCGCCTACCAGCTCGGGGTGGCGTGGGGTGAACGCCGGATCGGCCGGCGAGGCGGGTGGACGCTGCTCCTGGGCGGTGCGGTGCTCTTCGCGATGCTGCTCGCCGTGTTCCACTACCCGGTCTCGATGGTCGGCGTGCCCGGCGAGGCGCGTACCAACTCGCACCCGCCGTCGCTGCTCGTCCTCGCGCTGGCGGCTGCCCAGAGCGGAGCCGCGATACTGCTGCGGGGCCGGCTCGGGGCGCTGCTGCGGCGGCCCGCCCTGTGGGCGCCGGTCGTGGTCGTCAACCTGTCGGCGATGACCATCCTGTGCTGGCACCAGACGGCGATGCTCGCGGTGGTCGTGCCTACGTCCCTGACGGCCGGTGAGGTTCCCGGCCTCACCACGGCACCGGACACGTTCGGCTGGGTGATGGCACGGGTGGCGTGGCTCCCGGTGTTCGCGGTGTTGTTGATGCTCGTGAGCCGGTACGCGCGGAGCTTCGAATCGCCGTGGACGGGAGCCACCAGGACGCGTCGCGCGGCGGCGGGCGTCCTGGCGGCCGGTTTCACGGCCTTCGCTCTGGGCCTGGCGTGAGGGGGTCGGAGGAGGTGCCGGTGGGCTACTCCTCCCGGGCTGCGGAGGTGAGGGACATGTCGGAATAGCGGCTGCCTGCCACCTGGGCGGCGATGGGGTCGAGGAGGTCGAGTTCGGAGCCGGTGAGGACGAGGCGGACGGCGGCGGCGTTCTCCAGGAGGCGGGCGCGGCTGCGGGTGCCGGGGATGGGGACGACGGGCAGGCCGTGCACGGCCGCGCGCTGCTGCACCCAGGCCAGGGCGACCTGGGCCGGGGTGGCGCCGTGGGCGGCGGCGATGGAGCGGACGGGTTCGAGGAGGGTGGCGTTGCGGCGGGCGTTGTCCCCGGAGAACCTCGGCTGGGAGCGGCGGAAGTCGCCTTCCGAGAGGTCCCTGGAGGCGTCGGCGAACGCCCCGGCGAGGAAACCGCGGCCGAGCGGGGAGTAGGGCACGAGCGCGACGCCCAGTTCGGCGGCGGCGGGGACGGCGCTCTGCTCCACGTCGCGGGAGAACAGCGACCACTCGGACTGCAGTGCGGCGATGGGGTGGACGGCGTGTGCCTCGCGCAGTTCCTCTCCGGTGACCTCGCTGAGGCCCAGGTGCTTCACCTTGCCTTCGCGCACGAGGTCGGCCATGGCTCCGACGGACTCGGCGAGCGGCACCACCGGGTCGCGGCGGTGCATGTAGTAGAGGTCGATGACGTCGACGCCGAGGCGGCGCAGGCTTCCCTCGACGGCGGACCTGATGTAGGAGGGGTCGTTGCGGACGGACCGGTGCGAGGGGTCCTCGGTACGGACGATGGAGAACTTGGTGGCCAGGGTGATCCGGTCGCGGTGGGCGGCGACGAACGGGGCGAGGAACTCCTCGTTGGCTCCGCGCCCGTAGATGTCGGCGGTGTCGATGAGGGTGACGCCGGCCTCGAGGGCGGCGTCGAGGGTGTCGCGTGCGGCGGCCTCGTCGGTGTCGCCGTAGAACTCGCTCATGCCCATGGCACCCAGGCCCTGCACGCCGACCACGGGGCCCGTCGCGCCGAGTCGTACCTGGGGGATGGTCTGCTCGGAGGTCATCGTGCAGCCCTTTCCGGCGCCGGTCGGGCGCCCGTGTAGATGTCGATCTTGTAGTCGAGTACGGCGAGGGTTTCGTGGAGTTCGGTGATGCGGGACAGCACGTCGCGGCGGGTGGCTTCCAGCAGTTCGCGCCGCTCGTCGAAGGTGTGGTCGCCCGCGCGGACCAGTTCGGCGTAGCGGACCATCGCCGCGACGGGCATGCCGGTCAGCCGCAGTCTGCCGACCAGGGTGAGCCAGTCCAGGTCCCGGTTGGTGAAGCGGCGCTGGCCGGTGGCCGACCGGTCGACGTGGGGCATCAGCCCGATGCGCTCGTACCAGCGGAGGGTGTGGGCGGTGAGACCGGTCCAGGCTGCTGCCTCGCTGATGGTGTAGTGGTCCTGCCCGTCGGGACGGGGGTGGCGACGCGGTGGGGTGGCGCAGGCATCGGTGGTCCGGACGGCCGCCGGAGTGCTCTCGATCACCGTCATGCCCCCACGCTAGGACCTTCGAGCGTGCTCGAAGCAAGTGCCGCGGCGAGCAAGTACGCTCATCGGCATGCAGAGCCTGGCGATGATCGAGAACTGGCCCGTGCCGACCGCGGCCACCGCGGTGGTCCGTGCGGACGGCACCCTCGCGGGAGCCCACGGGCCGACGGGGCGGCGGTTCCCACTCGCCTCGGTGACGAAGCCGCTGGCGGCGTACGCCGTGCTCGTCGCCCACGAGGAGGGCGCCGTGGACCTCGACGAACCGGCCGGGCCGCAGGGGTCGACCGTGCGGCACCTCCTCGCGCACACGTCGGGGCTCGCCTTCGACGAGGACCGGGTGATGGCGGCGCCGGGCAGGCGGCGGATCTACTCGAACACGGGTTTCGAGGTACTGGCGGACCATGTGGCGAAGGCCACCGACATCCCCTTCGCCGAGTACCTGCGCCAGGCGGTGCTGGAGCCTCTCGGGATGACGGGGACGACGCTGGAGGGCTCGGCCGCGAAGGACGGCGTGTCGACGGTGGACGACCTCGTGCGGTTCGCCGCGGAGGTGCAGGCCCCCCGGTTGCTGGACCCGCGGACGGTGCTGGAGGCCATGACGGTCGCCCACCCGGGCCTGGACGGCGTCCTGCCCGGTTACGGGCACCAGCGGCCCAACGACTGGGGGCTGGGATTCGAGATCAGGGACGGAAAGTCGCCGCACTGGACGGGTGGTTCGTCGTCGCCGCGGACGTTCGGGCACTTCGGGCAGGCGGGCACGTTCCTGTGGGTCGACCCGGATGCCCGGGCGGCGTGCGTGACGCTGACGGACCGGCCCTTCGGGCCGTGGGCGATCGAGGCCTGGCCGCCGTTCACCGACGCGGTGCTCGCCGAACTGCGCCGGGGCACAAGCGCCTAAGAAGCCGGCGCCGGCCGGGCCATCTCCCAGAGCAGCACCTCGGCGGCCGTGGTGGCGGTCAGCCGCACGCCCCGCGCGTCGGTGATCCGGGCCGCGTCGCCCGCCGACAGCTCTGCCGGCTCGCCGTCGCCGGTGAGCCTGACGTCGCCCCGCACCACGTGCACGTACACGAAGTCCCCGTCCGGGACGGCCGTGTGCCCGCCGGCGCCCGGACGGCGTACGTGGAGCGTCGCGCCCGCGGCGGGCACCTCGTACGGCGTCGCGTCGGCGATGCGGCGGACGACCCCGTACGACGGGTGGCCGCCGGGCTCCAGCGGGGCGAGCCACATCTGGACGAAGACCAGCGGCACCGCGCCGTCGTTGCGCTCCACGTGCCGGACGCCGCCCGCGGAGCTCAGGTGCTGCACGTCGCCGGGGCGGAGCAGGGTCGCGTGCCCGGCCGAGTCGCGGTGCGTCAGCTCCCCCTCGACGACCCAGGTGACGATCTCGGTGTGGCTGTGCGGGTGTTCACCGAAGCCCGCGCCCAGGGCGAGCCGTTCCTCGTTGCAGGCGACGAGCGCGCCGAAGCGGAGGTTGTCCGGGTCGTAGTGCGGGCCGAACGAGAAGGCGTGCCGGGTGTCGATGCCGGCGCCCGGGTCGCCGCCCGGCCGGCGATCGCCGGCCCTGTGTACGAGCATCACAGGTCCAACGGTAGACCGGCTGGTCCGGCCGCCGTCACGATGAGGCAGTCTTGTCCCGTGCCCGATCCCTCAGTGAACGACGCCCACCCTCACGCGGCGACCCTCAAGCGACTCGAGCAGTCGTCCGGGAGGCTCGCCGCCAGCGCCATCGCCCGCATGGACGAGACGCTGCCGTGGTACCGGGCGATGCCCCCGGAGAACCGGTCCTGGATCGGCCTGGTGGCGCAGGCCGGCATCGCCGCGTTCACCGAGTGGTTCCGGCGCCCGGAGGCCCCGCAGGCGATCTCCACCGACGTGTTCGGCACGGCGCCGCGCGAGCTGACCCGGGCGATCACCCTGCGCCAGACCGTCGAGATGGTCCGTACGACCATCGAGGTCATGGAGTCGGCGATCGAGGAGGTCGCCGCTCCCGGCGACGAGTCCGTGCTCCGCGAGGCGCTGCTCGTCTACGCGCGGGAGATCGCCTTCGCGACGGCGCAGGTGTACGCGCAGGCCGCCGAGGCCCGCGGTGCGTGGGACGCGCGCCTGGAGTCCCTCGTCGTGAACGCGGTGCTGTCCGGCGAGGTCGACGAGGGCGCGGTCAGCAGGGCCGCCGCCCTCGGCTGGAACTCGCCGGAGCACGTGTGCGTGATCCTCGGCACCGCCCCGGACGGTGACAGCGAGCTGACCGTCGAGGCGATCCGGCGTGCCGCCCGCTACGCGAAGCTCCAGGTCCTCACCGGTGTGCTCGGCGACCGCCTCGTGGTGATCGCGGGGGGCAGCGACAATCCGCTGGCCGTGGCGAAGGCGCTGATCGGCCCGTACGCGGCGGGGCCCGTCGTGGCCGGTCCGGTGGTGCCGGACCTGCTGGCGGCGACCCGGTCCGCGCAGGCGGCGGCGGCCGGGCTGAAGGCGTGCTCCGCCTGGCAGGACGCGCCCCGGCCGGTTCTCGCGGACGATCTGCTGCCGGAGCGCGCGATCGCCTCGGACCCCTCGGCGCGCGAGCAGTTGGTGGAGGAGATCTACAGGCCGCTCGAAGAGGCCGGCTCGGCTCTGCTGGAAACCCTGAGCGTGTACCTGGAGCAGGCCAGTAGCCTTGAGGGAGCCGCGAGGATGCTGTTCGTGCACCCCAACACCGTGCGCTACCGGCTTCGACGTGTGACCGATGTCACGGGTTGGTCACCGTCCGACGTGCGGTCGGCCTTCACACTGCGTATCGCGCTGATCCTGGGGCGTCTGACCGACAGCGAGACACAGCTCTAGGGTTTTGTGGGGGATCAACAATTCACCCGACGGTTCTTCGTGCCAGTCCTCACGGGCGTTCAGGACCGTCCACAAGAGAGAGTGTGAGAGTGCTCGTACTCGTCGCTCCCGGCCAAGGCGCTCAGACGCCCGGCTTCCTGACTCCCTGGCTCGATCTTCCGGGCGCCGCCGACCGTGTCGGCGCGTGGTCGGAGGCCATCGGACTGGACCTGGCCCACTACGGCACGAAGGCCGACGCGGAGGAGATCCGCGACACCTCGGTCGCCCAGCCGCTGCTGGTGGCCGCGGGCCTGCTCTCCGCCGCCGCGCTCGGCGAGGCCGTCCCGGACGTGGTCGCGGGCCACAGCGTCGGCGAGATCACCGCCGCCGCGTTCGCCGGCGTCCTCGACGACACGGCGGCGCTGCGCCTCGTGCGCGCCCGGGGTCTGGCGATGGCCGAGGCCGCCGCCGTGACCCGCACCGGCATGTCGGCGCTGCTCGGCGGCGACCCCGAGGTCACCCTGGAGCACCTTCGTAAGCTCGGCCTGACCGCGGCGAACGTCAACGGCGCCGGCCAGATCGTCGCCGCCGGCACCGAGGAGCAGCTGGCCGCGCTGGCGGAGGACAAGCCCGAGGGGGTCCGCCGGGTGATGCCGCTCAAGGTCGCCGGCGCGTTCCACACGCACCACATGGCGCCCGCCGTGGCCGAGTTGGAGAAGGCCGCCCGGGACGTCGCCCCGGCGGACCCGAAGGTCGTCTACGTCTCCAACAAGGACGGGCAGGCCGTCGCCACCGGCGCCGAGGTCGTCACCCGGCTCGTGGGCCAGGTGGCCAATCCGGTCCGCTGGGACCTGTGCATGGAGACGTTCCAGCGGCTCGGCGCGACCGCGCTGGTCGAGGTGTGCCCGGGCGGCACCCTGACCGGTATCGCCAAGCGGGCCCTTCCCGGCGTCGGAACTCTCGCGCTCAAGACCCCCGACGACCTCGACGCGGCGCGGGCGCTCATCGCCGAGCACGCCGGCGTCGTCTCCTGAACCGGAGCAAGGAGCCAGAGAGCATGGCGAAGATCAGGCCCAGCAAGGGAGCCCCGTACGCGCGCATCCTGGGTGTCGGCGGCTACCGTCCGACCCGTGTCGTGCCGAACGAGGTGATCCTGGAGAGGATCGACTCCTCGGACGAGTGGATCCGCTCGCGCTCCGGTATCGCGACCCGCCACTGGGCGTCGCCCGAGGAGACCGTAACCGCGATGTCGGTCGAGGCGGCGGGCAAGGCCCTCGCGGACGCCGGGATCGGCCCCGACCAGGTCGGCGGCGTCATCGTCTCCACCGTGTCGCACTTCAGGCAGACCCCCGCGGTCGCCACCGAGATCGCCGACAGGCTCACGTCGAGCCGGCCGGCCGCGTTCGACATCTCCGCGGGCTGCGCCGGCTTCGGGTACGGGTTGACCCTCGCGAAGGGCATGGTCGTCGAGGGGTCCGCCGAGTACGTCCTCGTGATCGGCGTGGAGCGGCTCAGCGACCTGACCGACCTGGACGACCGGGCCACGGCCTTCCTGTTTGGCGACGGCGCGGGCGCGGTCGTGGTCGGCCCGTCCGCGGAGCCCGCGATCGGCCCGACCGTCTGGGGCTCCGAGGGCGACAAGTCGGGGACCATCAAGCAGACCGTGCCGTGGACGGACTACCGCGACGGCACGGTGGAGAAGTTCCCCGCCATCACGCAGGAGGGCCAGGCGGTGTTCCGCTGGGCCGTCTTCGAGATGGCCAAGGTCGCCCAGCAGGCGCTCGACGCGGCCGGCATCACCGCGGCCGACCTGGACGTCTTCATCCCGCACCAGGCCAACATGCGGATCATCGACTCGATGGTGAAGACGCTGAAGCTGCCGGAGCACGTCACGGTCGCCCGCGACGTGGAGACCACCGGCAACACCTCGGCCGCCTCGATCCCGCTCGCGATGGAGCGGCTCCTGGCGACCGGGCAGGCGAAGAGCGGTGACACCGCACTCGTCATCGGCTTCGGGGCGGGGCTCGTCTACGCCGCGACGGTCGTTACCCTCCCCTGAGGCAACCGTTCCGATCTCCGTACGGGCGGAACGCCGTCACATCCTCTGCCAAGCACAGAGCCATACATCGAAGGAGCGCCAACATGGCCGCCACCCTGGAAGAGATCGTCGAGGGTCTCGCCGAGATCGTCAACGAGATCGCCGGCATCCCCACCGAGGACGTCGAGCTCGACAAGTCCTTCACGGACGACCTGGACGTGGACTCCCTGTCCATGGTCGAGGTCGTCGTCGCCGCCGAAGAGCGCTTCTCGGTGAAGATCCCGGACGACGACGTCAAGGGCCTCAAGACGGTCCGCGACGCCGCCGAGTACATCCTCAAGCACCAGGCCTGACCGGGTCGCCACCCAGCGGTGGCGCCGTATTCACGCATACCTCACACATGTGGAGAAGAATTCCCGTGAGCTCGACCAATCACACCGTGGTCGTCACCGGTATCGGCGCAACCACACCGCTGGGTGGCGATGCCACCTCGACCTGGGAGGGTCTGGTGGCCGGGCGCTCCGGCGTCAGGCACCTCGAAGGCGAGCGCTTCGCCGACCTGCCCGTCCGGATCGCGGCCCGCACGGCCGTCGACCCCTCGGAGGTCCTGGCGCGGCCGCTGGCCCGCAAGCTGGACCGCTCCGCGCAGTTCGCCCTGATCGCGGCCCGCGAGGCGTGGGCCGACGCGGGCTTCTCCGGGCCCGCCGGTGAGGACGGCGAGGTCCGTCCGGAGCGGCTCGGCTCCGTCATCGCCTCCGGCATCGGCGGTGTGACGACCCTGCTCGACCAGTACGACGTACTGAAGGAGAAGGGTGCCCGGCGGGTCTCGCCGCACACGGTGCCCATGCTCATGCCGAACGGCCCCGCCGCCAACGTCGGCCTGGAGGTGAACGCCCAGGCGGGCGTGCACACCCCGGTGTCGGCGTGCGCGTCGGGCGCGGAGGCCATCGGCTACGCCATCGAGATGATCCGCACCGGCCGCGCCGACGTGGTCGTGGCGGGCGGCACCGAGGCGGCCATCCACCCGCTGCCCATCGTGGCGTTCGCCAACATGATGGCGATGTCCAAGAACGAGGACGACCCCGAGAAGGTCTCCCGCCCGTACGACAAGGCCCGTGACGGCTTCGTGCTGGGCGAGGGCGCGGGTGTGGTCGTCCTGGAGTCCGCGGAGCACGCCGCGGCGCGCGGTGCCCGGGTGTACTGCGAGGCGCTGGGGCAGGGCCTGTCCGCCGACAGCCACCACATCGCGCAGCCCGAGCCCACCGGCCGGGGCATCGCCGCCGCCCTGCAGAACCTGCTGGACTCCACGGGCCTCAAGCCGTCGGAGGTCGCGCACCTGAACGCGCACGCCACGTCGACGCCGCCGGGCGACGTCGCCGAGGTGAAGGCGCTGCGCAAGGTCTTCGGCGACGACCTCGACCACGTCGCGATCTCCGCGACCAAGTCGATGACGGGCCACCTGCTGGGCGGCGCCGGCGGCATCGAGACCGTGGCGACGGTCCTGGCGCTGCACCACCGCACGGCCCCGCCGACCATCAACGTCGACGACCTGGACGAGGAGGTCGACGCGGACATCGTGCGCGACGAGCCCCGGGCGCTGCCGCAGGGCACGATCGCGGCGATCAACAACTCGTTCGGTTTCGGCGGCCACAACGCGATCCTCGCCTTCCGCACGGTCTGACGCGTCCGCAGAACGCCGAGAGGTCCCCGCGTGATCGCGGGGACCTCTCGGCGTTCCGCCGCCGGGACCGGGGCGGCCTCGCGGGGCGCGGGAGGAAGCCGGTCCGACGGGGGGTCAGACGACCTGGTGGAGCCAGCGGACCGGGGCGCCCTCGCCCGCGTACCGGAAGGGCTCCAGTTCGTCGTCCCAGGGCTTGCCGAGGAGTCCGGCGAGCTCGGCCTCCAGCGGGGCCCCGCCCTGCGCGGAGCGGGCCATGGCGGCGCGCAACCGGTCCTCGGGGACCATGATGTCGCCGTGGACGCCGATGACCGCGTGGAAGATGCCCAGGTCGGGGGTGGCGCTGTAGCGCTCCCCCTCGGCGGCGGGGCAGGGTTCGGCGGTCACCTCGAACCGCAGCATCCGCCAGCCGCGCAGGGCGGAGGCCAGCCGGGAGGCCGTGCCCGGTTCGCCCTGCCAGGAGAGTTCGGCCCTCCAGGTGCCCGGCGAGGCCGGCTGCCGGATCCAGTCGAGCTGGACTCTCGTACCGAGCACCCCCGCGACCGCCCATTCGATGTGCGGGCACAGCGCACGCGGCGCGGAGTGGACGTACAGGACTCCACGTGTCGTCACCGGGACCTCCAGTGTGGGACGAGGTTCGCCTTCTCCCAGCGGCCTCAGTAAACAACATCGAAAGCAAAATACCGCAAAAAGGACAAGTTATGACGTGATGTAATTTACCGAAGCCGGTCGTTCGGGCGCCTCTGGTTCGACGGGGAAAAGCTACCGTGCGCCGGCGCGCGCGGGATGGCGTACGGTCGGTCCGTGGCCTCCAGACACCAGGCTCCCCCTCGCCGGAACACCGCTCCCGGGCGCTCCGCCGCCGGGCCGCAGCGCCCCTCCGAAGCCGGCCGCGTCCGCCGTGGCACCGCCCTCACGGCGGCCCTGATCTGCGGTGTCGTCCTGTCGGGATGCGTCTCCTCCCCCGCGGACGACGACGCCGCGGACGCGGTGCGCCGCCCGGCCGCGGTACGGCCCTCCCCNCCCCCACGTCCCCGTGGAACCCGCGGCCGGCCTCCGTCGCCGCGGTCGGCGACTCCATCACCCGCGGATTCGACGCCTGCGAACTGCTGACGGACTGTCCGAACGCCTCGTGGGCCACCGGTTCGGACATCCGGGTGAACAGCCTGGCACTGCGGTTGCTCGGTGCGCCCGCGCTCGCGTCCCGCAGCTGGAACCTGGCCCGGTCGGGGGCGCGCGTCGCCGAACTGCCCGAGCAGATGGAGTCGGCGGCGCGGAGGAAGCCCGGTCTGGTGGCGGTGATGGTGGGGGCGAACGACGCCTGCCGCCCGTCCGCCGATCTGATGACGCCGGTCGCGGACTTCCGGGCGTCGTTCGAGACGGCGATGGCCCGGTTGCGGCGGGCGGCGCCGCGGACACAGGTGTACGTGGCGAGCATCCCGGACCTGCGGCGGCTGTGGGTGACGGGGCGGGACCACCCGGTGGGCCGGCAGGTGTGGCAGCTGGGCGTCTGCGCGTCGATGCTGGCCGACGCCCAGGACCTGGGCCCGGCGGCGGAGGAGCGCCGCGAGCGGGTCCGTGCGCGGGTCATCGCGTACAACGAGGTGCTGCGGGACGTCTGCGCCCGCGACGAGCGGTGCCGGCACGACGGGGGCGCCGTCTTCGCGTACGCCTTCGACGGAACGCAGTTGAGTCCCTGGGACGTGTTCCACCCCAGCCGGGACGGACAGGGGAAACTGGCGGAGATCGCCTACCGCACCGTCACCGCCGCCTCGCCCCCCGCGTAGGCCCCGGCGCCGGAGGCCACCGGGCAAGGGGCGGAACCGGCCCGTCCGGCGGGACGCCGCCGACGCCCGGAGGGGACGGCGGGGCGGATGCGGCCGGGGAACCGGAATCTCCGGGGACCGGGCGGCCGGAGTCCGGGGGCGTACGGTTCCCGGGGTGCGGCCGGGAGCGCCGCGCCGGGCGTGGATAATCCTCCTGTGATCGTTTCAGCGGCTCAGTTCACCGCCGTCCCCGGCGACGTCCGGGCCAACGTCCGGACGATGGCGGCCATGGTCCGCGCGGCGGCCGGGGCCCGGGTCGTCGTCTTCGCGGAACTGGCCCTCACCGGCTACGAACCGCGGCTCGTCGCCGCCGACCGGAGCCTGTGGGTGGCCGAGGACGACCCGCGGCTCGACCCGGTGCGGGAGGCATGCCGCGAGACCGGTGCGGCGGCCGTCGTCAACGGACCGGCGCCGGGCCGGGAACCGGGCGGACGGCGGCCGTACCTCACCTCGTACGTGATCGGCCCGGACGGGGCGACGCTCACGCGCTACGACAAGCAGCACCTGTACGAGGCGGAGCGCGAGGTGTTCGCGGCGGGCGCCTCCGACGGGCGGTTCACCCTCGACGGCCACCGGTTCGCGCTGGCCACCTGCTTCGACAGCCACTGCCCCGAGCTGGGCGAGCGGGCGGCGGCGGACGGCTGCCGGGTGTACCTGGCGAGCTCCCTGTACGGGACGGGTGGCGGCGTGCACGAGCGGGCGACGGTCTATCCGGCCATCGCCCGGCGGAGCGGGCTGTACGTGGTCCTCGCCAACCACGTGGGCGCCGCCGGGTCCTGGACCGGCTGCGGGCGCAGCGCGGTGTGGGGGCCGGACGGCGGGCTGCTGGCCGAGGCGGACCCGGCCGAGCCCGGGCTGGTGCGCGCCGCCGTCGGCTAGCGCGGGCCCGCGTCCCGGCCTTCGTGGAGCCCGTACGGGGCGGGAGCGGGCGCCCCGGGCCCGGCGGCGGGTCCCGGATGCGGTTCGCCCTCCGGTTCCGGTGCCAGTTCGCGGGCCATCAGGGTGGCGCCCGCGACGGCCCCCGGCATGAGGAAGACGGCGACGAACGGCACCAGGTACGCGAGGGCCAGCGGCACGCCGAAGCCGAGGGCCATCATGCGGTGGCCGCGCAGCAGCCGCAGCCGCTCCTTCAGTTCCAGGCGGCGGCGCTGCAGCGCGACGGCGGTCAGCTCCTCGGTGAGGAAGTACCCCGAGACGCAGAAGCCGAGCACGGGGACGACGGTCTGGCCGACCACCGGGACGAATCCGAGGGCGAACAGCAGGATCCCGTAGAACGCGACCCGCAGGACGATGCGCAGGCTGTCGCGGGCGGAGATCCACAGTTCGCGCCAGAACGGCAGCCCGGACTCCGGGACGCGGCCGCCTTCGGAGCGGTCGACCGCCTCGGAGAGCGACTCGTAGAACGGCTGCCCCACCAGCAGCGTCACCGCCGTGAAGGTGACCACCGCGAGGAGCAGCGCGAGGGCGAAGACCAGGGCGGTGAGGAACCCCCGGAACAGGCCCTGCCAGGGCGACGACCAGTCGTCGGCGAACGGGGTCGCCCACGCGGTCAGGTCGTCGGCGCCGTAGGCGAGGCCGACCAGCGCGCCGAGGTACAGGACGAGTGCCACGAGGCCGGGCAGCAGCCCGAGTCCGAGCCAGCGGCCGTGGCGGCCGACCCATCGCTGGCCCTGCAGGAGGAAGCCGAAACCCTTGCCGAGATCACGCATGGAGTCACCCTATCGGGGGTGCCGGCGGGCCCTCGGCCGACGTCGTCCGGGAGGGCGGGCGGAGGCAGGAGCGGCCGAACTCCGGGCCTCGTANCGTCGTCGGGGAGGCCGGGGAGCCGGGCGCCTTCCGGGCCGCGGGCGGGGCGTCCGGCCTGCGAGTCGGACAGCCGCCCGCGGAGGAGGCGGGCGCCCGGGCCCCGGGCCGAGGGCATCGGCGTCGTCCCGGGGACCGGCGACGGGGTCTTCGCACCTGTCGCGAGGCCGGCGCGGCCCGCGTGCCGCGCCCTTCGACGCCCCCGGGGGCGGGACGGTCGCGCGGGGCCGGGGCTCCCGGGGGAATCAGCGGGCGAGCGAGACGACCATCTTGCCGACGTTGTCGCCGCGCAGCAGGCCGAGGAAGGCGTCCACGCCGTTCTCCACGCCCTCGACGATCGTCTCGTGGTACTTCAGGGCGCCCGAGCGCAGCCAGCCGGAGACCTCCTCGACGAAGCGGGGGCGCAGGTCGGAGTGGTCGCTGACCAGCATGCCCTGGAGCCGCAGCCGCTTGCCGATGACCTGGGCCAGGTTGCGCGGGGCGGGAGGGGGCTCCGTGGCGTTGTACTGGGCGATCATGCCGCAGACGGTGACGCGGCCGTGGACGTTCAGCGAGGAGATCGCCGCCTCCAGGTGCTCGCCGCCGACGTTGTCGAAGTAGACGTCGATGCCGTCGGGGGCGGCGGCCCGCAACTGCCGGGCCACCGGGCCGTCCTTGTAGTTGAAGGCGGCGTCGAAGCCGTACTCCTCCAGCAGCAGCCGGACCTTCTCGTCGGAACCGGCCGATCCGATCACGCGGGAGGCGCCCTTCAGCCGGGCCATCTGGCCGACCTGGCTGCCGACGGCGCCGGCCGCGGCGGAGACGAACACGGCGTCGCCCTCCTTGAAGGAGGCCGTCTCGAAGAGGCCCGCGTAGGCGGTCAGCCCGGTCATGCCGAGCACGCCCAGGTACGCCGTGAGGGGCGCGAGGGAGGCGTCGACCCTGACGGCGCGCTCCGCCTCGACCTCGGCGTACTCCCGCCAGCCCAGGCCGTGCAGCACGTGGTCGCCGACCGCGAAGCCCTCGGCGGCGGAGGCCACGACCTCGCCGACCGCGCCGCCCTCCATGGGGTGGTCCAGCCGGAACGGCGGGACGTACGACTTCACGTCGTTCATCCGGCCGCGCATGTACGGGTCCACCGAGAAGTGGAGGTTGCGGACGAGGACGCGGCCCTCGCCCGGGGCGGCGACGGGCGCCTCGCGGAGCGCGAAGTCCTCGGGGACGGGCAGGCCGTCCGGGCGGGAGACCAGGTGCCATTCACGGCCGGACGCCGGGAGTGCGGACATGCTGCGTGCCTCCAGAATCTACTTCACCGTATGAAACAACCATGCCCCTCGATATTTCACCCTGTCAAGCAAACGGGTAGGCTGGTGGACATGCCCAGTACGCGCACGGACCCGCTCACCTGCGAGGTCGTGGAACTCATCGGCACGGTCGTGGCCCGCTACCACGAGGAGTACGAGCACGCCGCCGCCCGGCACTCGCTGACCGGTGCCCAGGCGCGCGTCCTGAGCCTGCTGGCGTTGGAGCCGCTGCCGATGCGGCGCATCGCCGTGTCCCTGCGGTGCGAGCCGTCCAACGTGACGGGCATCGTCGACCGCCTGGAGGCCCGCGGCCTCGTCGAGCGGCGGCCCGATCCGGCCGACCGCCGCGTCAAGCTGGCCGCCCCGACGGAGGAGGGCCGCAGGACCGCGCGCCGGCTGCGGGAGGCCCTGGACTTCGCCCGGGAGCCGCTGGCCGGCCTCTCCGCGGCGGAGCGGGCCCTGCTGCGGGACCTCCTCCGCCGCATGCTGGGCGAACCCGCGGTGCCCTGACGGGTCAGAAGCACCACAGGAGCCAGCGGGTGCACTCCTCCGACGGCTCGGGGGCCGGTGTGGGCGTGGGCGTCGGGGCACATCTC
>NZ_CP095474.1:1813366-1827079 GCF_023614315.1 Streptomyces sudanensis
GGGTTCCCCGCCGGAGGTCGGGGAGGCGCTCGGGGCCGGTTCCGGCTCGGAGGGGGGCGCGTCCGGCTCGACCGGGCGCCTCGACTCGCCCCTGCCGTAGCCCTGGCCGCCGCCCGGGCCCGAGCCGGAGCCGGCCCCGGGACCCGATCCGTCGCCGCCACCGTCACCACCGCCGTCGCCGTCGGACGCGGAGGCCGTCGGCCGGGGCGCGCCCGACGCCTCGCCGGCGCCGCCGTCAGCGGACGGGGCGCCGGAGGGGCCCGGCGCGGAGGGCGTCGCCTCCACCTGTTCGGGGTCGGCGACCCGCGTGCTCTGCGAGGGGTCGGGCAGCGGGGCCGGCAGGGCCACGTCCTCCTGCCGCACCGAGGTCGCCGGGCCGCCTCCGTCCTCCACCGCCACCTCGGCCAGGCTCAGCGTGCCCGCCGCCAGCACCAGGCCGGTCACCACGATCAGCACCACGCGGCCCCGGCGCCGGCGTGCCCGGCGACCGCCCGGCGGGCGGGCCGTCCGTGCGGCGCGGCGCGATCCCGCGCGTCCGGGCGCCGGCGCGCGGCGGGACACCCGGGTGCGGTCGGGGGCCGCGGACGGTGTCTCCTCGTCCCGGGTCAGCTCGAAGACGTGGTCCGCCGCAGGCGTTCCGGGGTCGTCGTGCCGCAGTTCTTCGGCGGGTCTTCCGCATCCGGCGCAGGCCAGTGCCCCGTTGAGATGCCGCCGACACTCGTGGCAATAATCCATGGCGCCCCGCAGAGTATGCGCCGTACAGGTGCCGCAGCCCGGTGCCCGTGTGAAGATTCCGTGTGGAAGGGCACCGTTCGGGGTGCCCGGCGGCTCGGACGTGCCGGATGTGCGTGGACGTGTGGGGATGCGTGCGCGTGTGTGCCGGGGCCCCGGTCCGCGCCCCTCCGGCCCCGNNCNCNCACNCGGCGGCCGCCGGGTGCGGGGGCGNNGNNNNAGGCACCGCCTCCCTCTCCCGTCGGCCCCCACGAACGGACGGTTTCGTTCCGGGGCGGGCACCGGTCCGCCCGGGGCCGCTCCCCTCNTCANCNNNACCGNGCCCGCTCCNCGNNAGGGGCCGNNCGNGCNNCCGGGCGCGTCCGGCCNNTCCNCCCGGGCGCGCCCGGCGGCCCGGTTCCCGCGACGCCCGAACGGCCGCCTCCCCTCCTGACCGGCCGTCAGGTGCGTACGCCGACCGGCGCAGCCCAGCGCGCGCACCGTTCCGGGCGGCCGGACGATGCAGGCATACACCGCTCCCGGGAGGATTCGTGACCGTCAGTCTTGAGCAGCTGCGCCGCTGCCACGTCGCCGTCGACCTCGGGGCCGCCAGGACCCGCGTGTTCGTGAAGGGGGCGGGGCTGGTGGTGGACGAGCCGAGCGTGGCCGCCGTGAACACCCGTACCGGCGCGCTGATCGCGGTCGGGGAGTTCGCCGAGCGGATGACGGGCCGCACCCCCGGCTACATCCGGGTCGTCCGCCCGGCCTCGGGCGGCAGCGTCGTCGACATCGAGATGGCGCAGCGGATGCTCCGCAGCCTGCTCGGCGAGAAGCTCCGCCGCCAGCTGCGGCGCAAGCCGCTGCTGCGCGCCGCCGCCTGCGTCCCGCACGACTGCGCCCCGCTCGCCCAGCGCGCGACCGTCGAGACGCTGGTGGGGCTGGGAGCCCGGCGGGTCGAACTGGTCGACACCCTGATCGCGGCGGCGATCGGCTGCGGGCTGCCGGTGGCGCAGCCGACCGCGACCATGATCCTGGTCTGCGGGGCGGCGACGACCCAGGTGGCCGTGTTGTCGCTGGGGTCGATCGTCACCGCCGAACGCATCCCGGTCGGCGGCCACGCCATCGACCACGCGGTCATCCAGTACCTGCGCCACCAGCACCAGCTGGTGCTGCCCAGCCAGTCCGTGCGCCCCCTCCACCTGGCGCTGCACGGCAACGGGCTCACCCTCCAGGGCCCCGCCGCCACGGAGATCCACGGCCGGGACGTGGCCACGGGCCTCGCGCGGTCGGTCGTCGTGGAGACCGCCGCCGTGCGCCAGGCCATCCACGCGCCGCTCACCACCGTGCTCGACGGCATCGGCAGGGTGCTGCGCGACTGCCCGCCCGACCTGGTCGCGGACCTCGCGGAGTGCGGGATCACGATGGTCGGCGGCAGCGCGCGGCTGCCCGGCCTCGACCAGATGCTGCGCGACGCGACCGGGATGCCCGTGCGGATCGCGGACCACCCGGATGTCTGCGCGATCACGGGGCTGGGCGAGATGCTGGAGGGCCGGGTCGAACCGCTCATGCTGGATCCGCTCGCGGGCACCCGCTGAGCCCGGCGCCGGCGAACCCGGGGCCGGGTCCGCCGGGAGCGCCGCCCGGCCCCGGGCGTCCGCCCCGGCTGGGACCATGGCGGGACAGCCCGTGCAGCAATGCGAGGAGGACGGCCCGTGAGTTCCCTCTTTCCGGCTCTCGCCCCCGGTCCGGACGATTCCCGGCCGGCCCTGCGGTTCGGCGGACGCGCCCTGACGTACGGCGGGCTGCGTACGGCCGCCGCCGCCCCGCGGTCCCGTCTGGCCGGTGCCCGGCGGGTCGCGGTGTGGGCGACGCCCTCGGCCGAGACCGCCGTCGCGGTGGTCGCCGCGCTGCTCGCCGGCGTACCGGCCGTACCGCTCAACCCGCGCGCCGGCACGCGCGAGCTGACGCACATCGTCACCGACAGCGCACCCGACCTGGTGCTCGCCGCGCCCAGCGACGACCTGCCCGCCCCGCTCGCCGGCCTGCCGCGCGTCGACGTCGCCCTCGACGGGCGCGGGAGCGACGGCCCCGCCCCGCGTCCGCCCGCCGAACCCGGCGCCGAGGCACCCGCCCTGATCGTCTACACGTCCGGGACGACCGGCCCGCCGAAGGGCGCCGTCCTGCCCCGCCGCGCCCTGACGGCCTCCCTCGACGCCCTCGCCGACGCCTGGGCGTGGACGGCGGACGACGTCCTGGTCCACGCCCTGCCGCTGTTCCACGTCCACGGCCTCGTCCTCGGCGTCCTCGGCCCGCTGCGCCGGGGCGGCGCCGTCCGGCACCTCGGGCGCTTCACCACCGAGCGCGTGGCGCGCGAGCTGGCGGGCGGCGCGACCGTGCTGTTCGGCGTGCCCACCATGTACCACCGCCTGGCGGAGGCCCTCGGCACCGACGCGGAACTGGCCCGGGCGCTCGCGGGCGCCCGGCTGCTGGTCTCCGGCTCCGCGCCGCTGCCGCTGCCCGACCACGAGCGGATCACCGCCGCGACGGGACGGCGGGTGATCGAGCGGTACGGCATGACGGAGACCCTCATGCTGTGCTCCGTGCGGCCGGGCCCCCGCGGTGCCGGGGCGGCCCACCGGCCCGGTTCGGTCGGCACGCCCCTGCGCGGCGTCGGGCTGCGGCTGGTGCGGGACGACGGGACGGAGCTCGCCGCCCGCGACGGGGAGACGATCGGCGAGGTGCAGGTGCGCGGCCCGAACCTGTTCACCGGCTATCTGAACCGGCCCGACGCCACGGCCGCCGCGTTCGACGGGGACTGGTTCAGGACCGGCGACATGGCCGTGCGGGACCCGGACGGCTCGCTGCGGCTGGTGGGGCGCAGGGCCACGGACCTCGTCAAGAGCGGTGGCTTCAAGATCGGCGCCGGGGAGGTCGAGAACGTGCTCCTCGCCCATCCGGGCGTCCGGGAGGCCGCCGTGACCGGCGAGCCGGACCCGGACCTGGGCGAGCGGGTCGTGGCGTGGGTCGTGCCGGCGGACCCGGCCGCGCCCCCGGGGGCGGAGGAGCTGGCGGACCACGTGGCGGCGCAGCTCGCCCCGCACAAGAGGCCGCGCGCCGTCCGGTACCTGGAGGAACTGCCCCGCAACGACATGGGCAAGGTCCTGAAGCGGGCCCTGAATGGCTGAGGCGGCGGCCCGGCCGGCGGCGCGGGCCGCGATCGCCCTGGCCGTGGACGGCTTCACGGAGCACCCCCCGCCGCCCCCGTCCGGGCCGCCCGCGGCGCCGGACGGCCCGCTGGCGTGGGAGGGGTACGGCGCGGCGCGCGCCCGGGCAGCGGAGCGGACCGGCGAGAGCGAGTCGGTGGTGTTCGGCGCGGCGGAGGCGTCGGGGGTGCCGTGCGCGGTGCTGGCGTTCGAGTTCGGCTTCCTCGGCGGGTCGCTGGGGGAGCGCGCCGGCGACCGGGTGTGCGCCGCGTACCGGCTGGCGCGGGAGCGGGGCGTGCCGCTGGTGTCCCTGGTGGCGACGGGCGGCAGCCGGATGCAGGAGGGCATGGTCGCGCTGGCGCAGCTGCAGCGGGTGGCGCGCGAGTCGGTGCTGCTGCGGGAAGCGGGCGTGCCGCACGTCTCGGTGCTGCGGGACCCGGCGACCGGGGGCGGCTGGGCGACGGTCGGGGCGGGCGCGGACGTCGTCCTGGCGCTGCCCGGCGCGCAGATCGGGTTCGCCGGGGCGCGGGTGCGGCCCGCGGACGCGGACCCGGCGGCGTACACGGCGGAGGGGCAGCTCGCGGCGGGCCACGTCGACGCGGTGGTCCCGGCCTGCGAGCTCCGCGCGACGCTGGGGCACTGGCTCACCGCGCTGACCCGGCCCGCGCCCGGCCCGGTGCCCCCGCCGACGGTGCCGGAGAGCACCGGCGGACTGCCGGGGAGCGGCTGGGACGCGGTGCGGCGGGCGCGCGACCCGGCGCGGCCGCGGGCGGGGGCGTACCTGGAGGCGTACTTCGACCGGCTGCTGCCGCTGGCCGGTGACCGGTGCGGCGGCACGGACCCCGGGATGCTGTGCGGAGTGGGGCTGCGCGGCGGGTACGGCGTCGTGTACGCGGCGCAGTGCGGCACGCCGACGCGGCCCGCCGGGTACCGCACGGCCGCGCGGGTGATCCGGCTCGCGGACCGGCTGGGCCTGCCGGTGCTGACCCTGGTGGACACGCCGGGCGCGGCGAACGACGCGGAGGCGGAACGGGCCGGCGCGGGCGCGGCCGTCGCCGAGGCGTTCGCGGCGGTGGCCGGGGCCCGGGTGCCGGTGACCACGCTGGTCGTCGGGGAGGGCGGCTCGGGCGGGGCGCTGGCGCTGGCGGCGGCCGGCAACACCTGGGTGACGCGTGACGGCTACTTCTCGGTGATCGCCCCGGAGGCCGCCGCGGCGATACTGAAGCGCCCGCCGGAGGAGGCCCCGCGCACGGCCGGGCAACTGCGGCTGAGACCGCAGGACCTGGTGGAGCTGGGGGTCGTGCGCGGCATCGTGTGAGGCGCCGGACCGCCGTGACGGAGCCAGCCGACTTTTATACAGGGAATCGAGCACACTGGCATATTCCGTCGTGCACCCAGGGAGTCGCTGTGAGCCGTACTGTCGTCGACCTCGACGACGAGGCACGGGAAGCAGCCGCCAAGGAACTCGGCACCACCACCAAGCGCGACACGATCAACACCGCCCTGCGTGAGGTCACCGCCCGCCACCGGTGCCTGCGCGCACTCGAAGACGCCCGGCGACCGGTGGCCGACGGAGCCCTGGACATCGACATCCTCCTGGACAAGAGCCGGTACCGGCCGTGACCGTTGCCGACCACCTCATCGACACCTCCGCCCTCGCCCGCGTCCTTCTCGGCCGGAACACGACCGAATGGGACGACAGGATCGCCGCCGGCCTCGTCGCGATCTGCGACATCACGGAACTCCAGGCCCTTCACTCCGCCCGCTCTTCCGCGGACCGTGCACGGCTGAAGGCGGCACTCGACGCCCACTACGTGTGGTGCCCCGTGCCGGACGGCGTCCACCGCCGCTCCCGCGTGGTCCAGGAGCAGCTCACCGCGAAGGGCGAACACCGCAGCGCGGGCCCGGTCGACCTCCTGGTCGCGGCCGCCGCCGAAGAAGCGGGCCTCACCCTGCTCCACTACGACCGCGACTTCGAAGTCATCACCCGGACCACGGGACAGCCGGTACGCACGATCGACCTCAGGCAGTGACCCCTTTCCCTCCCGCATCGAGGCGTGACGGGGAACGAGGCCCGCAGTCCGCAGTCCACCCGGGACGGCCCGAAGAAGCTTCGCCGGTCCCGGAACGCGCACGGCACCGAGGCGACGCCACCCCAGGACTCGCCGCAGTGACGGCCAACGGGGTGGGATTCGTCGCCGCGGAGCCTCGAATCAAGCCATCCGGAAAAACGTTTGCGCAGGTCAGAACGTTTCCCTGACCTGCGCTCGGTGGGGCGGGTGGGACTCGAACCCACGGCCGACGGATTATGAGTCCGCTGCTCTAACCGGCTGAGCTACCGCCCCGTGCGGCGCGTCGCGCACATTTGTGCGCGCCGTCTGCCGCAGCATAGCCGCTCATACGATCTCCTGCTCCGGGTGGTCGGCAACGCGCGCTCCGCGCGACGATCACCGGTGGCGGGCGGTCCAGGAGTGGCCGGAAACAGGCGGAAAACGCGAGAGAGGGCCACGTCGGGCCCTCTCTCGTCACCGCTCCCCCGGCTGGACTCGAACCAGCAACCCTCCGGTTAACAGCCGAATGCTCTGCCAATTGAGCTACAGGGGATCGCGCTCCCCCGACTGGACTCGAACCAGTAACCTGCCGGTTAACAGCCGGCTGCTCTGCCAATTGAGCTACAGGGGATTGCTGCGTCGCGTCGAACGGACCCGCCTGGGGTGTCCCGGAGGGCGCTCGTTCGCTGCGACACATACATTAGCGCAAGCCGGGGGGTGCTCCGCCAATCGGTACCACCCCGGATCCGGGTGTGACCTCCGTCCCTGCGGGCAGGCGGCCGGCACCGACGCCTACGGAAAGGGTGACAGCCATGCGGTACAAGCTCACGTTCGTCGTTGGAGCGGCCGTCGGGTACGTCCTGGGGACCCGTGCCGGACGCGAGCGGTACGAGCAGCTCCGGAGGTCGGCGCAGCGGCTCTCCGCCAACCCCGCCGTGCGCAACGCCGCGGAGACGGCCGCGCAGACCGGTCGGCAGGCGTACCAGGCGGTCAGCGGGAAGGTCGGGGACCGGCTGCCGCAGTCGGTCGCCGAGCGGGTGCGCTCGCTGCGGGGGGCCGGCCAGGGCTCCGAGGACGACTGGGGCACGACCAACACCTGACGGGGCCGACCTGACGGGGCCCGGCCTGACGGGGCCGGCCTGACGGGGGCGGCCTGACGGGGCCGGCCTGACGGGGGCCTCCTCCGGCCCGCCGGGTCCCGGGCGGAGTACGGCAGAATCTCCTTCATGGGGATAGTCGCCGGGTTGGACAGTTCGTCGGGTTTCACGCGCATCGTCGTCTGCGACACGGACACGGGCGCCGTCCTGCGCCAGGGGTACGCCGCCCACCCCGTCGAGCCGAAGGCCACGGAGGTCGATCCGCAGGCGTGGCTGCTCTCGCTCGGGGAGGCCGCCGCGGGCGGGCTGCTGGAGGGCGTGCAGGCCATCGGCGTGTGCGCGCAGGCGCACGGCCTCGTCCCGCTCGACCAGCAGGGGGCCACCGTGCGTCCCGCGCTGGTCGGCAACGACAAGCGGGCGCAGGTCGCGGCCGCGGACCTGGTCGACGCGCTGGGCGGCCGGCAGGCGTGGGCGGAGGCCGTGGGCTGCGTGCCGCAGTCGGCGCAGCCCGTGGCGAAGCTGCGCTGGCTGGCGCGGACCGAGCCGGAGGCGGCGCGGCGGGTGGCCGCCGTGCTCCAGCCGCAGGACTGGCTGGTGTGGCAGCTGCTGGGCCGGCCGGCGCGGCGTACCACGGACCGGGGCGGCGCGTCCGGTACGGGCTACTGGTCGGCGGCCTCGGGCGCGTACCGGCCGGACCTCGTGGAGCTGGCGCTGGGGCACCGGGTGGCGCTGCCGGAGGTGCTGGGCCCGGCGGAGGCCGCCGGGGTGACCCCGGAGGGGCTGCTGATCTCGGCGGGCACCGGGGAGACGATGGCCGCCGCGCTGGGGCTCGGCCTCGGCGTCGGGGACGCCGTCGTGTCGCTCGGCGCGTCCGGGTCGGTGATGGCGGTGCACTCCGAGGCGCCGGCCGACCCGCAGGGCATGGTCACGGCGCTCGCCGACGCGGCGGGGACCCACCTGCCGGTGGTGCACACGTCGAACGCGGTGCGGGCGCTGCGCGGCACGGCGGAGATGCTGGGGGTGGAGAGCCTGGAGGAGCTGTCGGCGCTGGCGTTGAAGTCGACGCCCGGCGCCTCCGGGCTGGTGCTGCTCCCCTACCTGGAGGGCGAGCGGACGCCGCCGCTGCCGCACACGGCGGGCACGCTGAGCGGGTTGCGGCGGGAGTCGATGAAGCCGGAGCACCTGGCGCGGGCGGCCTTCGAAGGGATGCTGTGCGCGCTGGCCGACGCGATGGACGTGCTGCGGCGGCGGGGCGTGGCGGTGCGGCGGGTGTTCCTGCTGGGCGCCGCGGCGGAGCTGCCGGCGGTGCAGGCGGTGGCGCCCGCGGTCTTCGGTGCGCAGGTCGTCGTACCGCAGCCCGCGGACTACACGGCGCTGGGAGCCGCCCGGCAGGCGGCCTGGGCGCTGGGGGCGGCGCACGGCACCCTGACCCCGCAGGCGCCGCCCGCGTGGCAGGGCGCGGCGGCGCAGGTGTTCGAGCCGGGCGAGGAGCTCGCGGTGGGGCAGGCGGTGCGCCAGCAGTACGGGGCGACGCGGGACCAGCTGCACCCGGGGGCCTTCGGTCCGTAGCGGGACGGGGAAACCAGTCGTGGCGGACGGGGCGCGGGGGCGATAGTGGGTCCCGTGCTCAGACAACTACTCCGCATCCATCTGGTGCCGTACCAACGGGCCATAGCCCTCCTGGTGGCCCTCCAACTCCTGCAGACGAGCGCCACGCTCTACCTGCCGACGCTCAACGCCGACATCATCGACAAGGGCGTCGTGCGGGGCGACACCGGCTACATCCTGCGGTACGGCGCCCTGATGATCGCCGTGTCCGTGGTGCAGGTCGTGGGGAACGTCGGCGCCGTGTACCACGGGGCGCGGACCGCCGCGGCGCTGGGCCGCGACGTCCGGGCGGCCGTCTTCGACCGGGTCCAGTCGTTCTCCGCGCGGGAGGTCGGGCACTTCGGGGCGCCGTCGCTGATCACCCGCACCACCAACGACGTCCAGCAGGTGCAGATGCTGGTGCTGACGGCGTTCACGCTGATGGTGTCGGCGCCGATCATGTGCGTGGGCGGGGTCGTGCTGGCGCTGGGGCAGGACGTGCCGCTGTCCGCGGTGCTGCTGGCCGTGGTGCCGGTGCTGGGCGTCGCCGTGTCGCTGATCGTGATGCGGATGCGGCCGCTGTTCCGCACGATGCAGGAGCGGCTCGACACGGTCAACCGGATCCTGCGGGAGCAGATCACCGGCAACCGCGTCATCCGGGCGTTCGTGCGGGACGCGTACGAGCGGGAGCGGTTCGGGGGCGCGAACGCCGGACTGACCGACGTGTCGATGTCGGCGGGGCGGCTGATGGCGCTGATGTTCCCGACCGTGATGACGGTGGTGAACTTCTCCAGCGTGGCCGTGGTCTGGTTCGGCGCGCACCGGATCGACGACGGTGCGATGCAGATCGGCGCGCTGACGGCGTTCCTCGCGTACCTGATGCAGATCGTGATGGCCGTGATGATGGCCACCTTCATGTTCATGATGGTGCCGCGGGCCGAGGTGTGCGCCGAGCGCATCGAGGAGGTGCTGCGCACGGAGACGAGCGTGCTGCCGCCCGCCTCGCCGGTGCGGGAGCTGCCCCGCGGAGGACTGCTGGAGATCCGCGGCGCCGACTTCCGCTACCCGGGAGCCGAGGAGCCGGTGCTGCGCGGCGTCGACCTGGTGGCCCGGCTGGGCGAGGTCACGGCGGTCATCGGGTCGACGGGCAGCGGCAAGTCCACGCTGCTGGGGCTGGTGCCGCGGCTGTTCGACGTGACGGGCGGCCAGGTGCTGGTGAACGGCGTCGACGTGCGCGAACTGGACCCGGCGCTGATCGCCCGTACGGTGGGGTTCGTCCCGCAGCGGCCGTACCTCTTCTCGGGGACGGTCGCGACGAACCTCCGGTACGGGCGGCCCGAGGCGACGGACGAGGAGTTGTGGAAGGCCCTGGAGACGGCGCAGGCCGCCGACTTCGTGCGGGAGCTGGAGGGCGGTCTGGACGCGCCGGTGTCGCAGGGCGGCACGAACGTGTCCGGCGGGCAGCGGCAGCGGCTGGCGATCGCGCGGACGCTGGTGCAGCGGCCGGAGATCTACCTCTTCGACGACTCGTTCTCGGCGCTGGACTACGGCACCGACGCGCGGCTGCGGGCGGCGCTGGCGCGGGAGACCGCGGACGCGACGGTGGTGATCGTCGCGCAGCGGGTGTCGACGATCAGGGACGCCGACCGGATCGTGGTCCTCGACGAGGGCCGGGTCGTGGGGGTGGGGCGCCACCACGAGCTGATGGCGGGCAACGAGACGTACCGGGAGATCGTGCTCTCCCAGCTGACCGAGGCGGAGGCTGCCTGATGGCCGGTCCTGGCGGAATGATGCGGCCCGGTGGCGGGCCCGGCGACCGGTCGACGGACTTCGGCGGGTCGTTCCGGCGGCTGCTGCGGCAGCTCGCCCGGGAGAGGGCCGCGCTGTGGGCGATGGTCGCGGCCGGCGTGCTCAGCGTGGCGCTGTCGGTGGTCGGGCCGAAGATCCTCGGCCGGGCGACGGACCTGGTGTTCGCGGGGGTCGTCGGACGCGGCACGACGGAGGGCCGCACGAAGGACGAGGTCGTCGCGGCGCTGCGGGAGAAGGGCGACGACGGGCTCGCGGACATGCTGTCCGGGGTGGACTTCACGCCCGGCCGGGGAGTCGACTTCGGCCTGGTCGGGGAGGTGCTGCTGCTCGCCCTGGCGGTGTACGCGGCCGCCGGGCTGCTGATGCTCGTGTCGACCCGCCTGTCGATCAGGGTGATCAACCGGACGGTGTACCGGCTGCGCGAGGACGTGCAGGCGAAGCTGGAGCGGCTGCCGCTGTCGTACTTCGACCGGGCGCAGCGCGGCGAGGTGCTGAGCCGGGCGACGAACGACATCGACAACATCGGCCAGACCATGCAGCAGACCATGGGCCAGCTGATCAACTCGGTGCTGACGATCGTCGGCGTGCTCGCGATGATGTTCTGGATCTCGCCGCTGCTGGCGCTGGTGACGGTGCCCGTGTCGGTGGTCGTGGCGGCGCGGGTCGGCAAGCGGTCGCAGCCGCAGTTCGTCCGGCAGTGGAAGGCCACGGGCGGGCTGAACGCGCACGTCGAGGAGATGTACTCGGGCCATGCGCTGGTGAAGGTCTTCGGCCGCCAGGAGGAGGCGGCGCGGGAGTTCCGCGCGCAGAACGACGAGCTGTACGAGGCCGGGTTCCGGGCGCAGTTCAACAGCGGGCTCATGCAGCCGCTGATGTTCTTCGTCTCGAACCTGAACTACGTGCTGGTGGCGGTCGTCGGCGGGTTGCGGGTGGCGTCCGGGACGCTGTCGATCGGCGACGTGCAGGCGTTCATCCAGTACTCGCGGCAGTTCTCGATGCCGCTGACGCAGGTCGCGTCGATGGCGAACCTGATGCAGTCCGGCGTGGCGTCCGCCGAGCGGGTCTTCGAGCTGCTGGACGCCGGGGAGCAGCCGGAGTCGCCCGCCCTGGAGCGGCCCGCGGAGGTGCGCGGGGCGGTGGCGCTGGAGAAGGTGTCGTTCCGCTACGACCCCGACAAGCCGCTCATCGAGGACCTGTCGCTGACGGTGGAGCCCGGCCAGACGGTCGCGATCGTCGGGCCCACGGGCGCCGGCAAGACGACGCTGGTCAACCTGCTGATGCGGTTCTACGAGGTGACGGGCGGCCGGATCGTCCTGGACGGCGTGGACGTGGCCCGGATGTCGCGGGAGGAGCTGCGCTCGTCGATCGGCATGGTCCTGCAGGACACCTGGCTGTTCGGCGGGACGATCGCGGAGAACATCGCGTACGGTGCCGCCGCCGGGCGCCGGGTGACCCGCGAGGAGATCGAGGCGGCGGCGCGGGCCGCGCACGCCGACCGGTTCGTCCGCACCCTGCCGGACGGGTACGACACGGTCGTCGACGAGGAGGGCGGCGGTGTCAGCGCGGGTGAGAAGCAGCTGATCACGATCGCCCGCGCGTTCCTGTCGGACCCGGTGATCCTCGTCCTCGACGAGGCGACGAGCTCGGTGGACACTCGTACGGAGGTGCTGATCCAGAAGGCGATGGCGCGCCTCGCCCACGGGCGGACGACGTTCGTCATCGCGCACCGGCTGTCGACGATCCGCGACGCGGACGTGATCCTGGTGATGGAGGACGGCCGCATCGTCGAGCAGGGCACCCACGAGGAGCTGCTGGCGGCGAAGGGCGCGTACGCGCGCCTGTACGCGGCGCAGTTCGCCCGGGCGGTGGCCGAGGTCGACTGACCGCCCGGCGGACCACCGCGCGGGGCGGCACGGGGGCACTCGGAGCGGGGCCGTGGGGCGGGCCGCCCCGCCCCACGGCCCCGCTCCGGCCGCGCCCGGCTCCCGCGCCCGGAGCCGGGCCGGTCCCGGCAGGGGGGCGGGGGGCTCAGTCCAGGTAGCCGCGCAGATGGCCGGCGAAGGCGTGGGCCCGGAGCTTGCCGAGGGTGTTGGACTCGATCTGGCGGATGCGTTCGCGCGTCACGCCGAAGAGGCGCCCGATCTCCTCCAGGGTGCGGGGCCGCCCGTCGACCAGTCCGTAGCGGAGCTGGACGACCTCGCGCTCGCGTTCGCCGAGCGTGCACAGCACCGCCTCCAGGTGCTGCCGCAGCAGCAGGAACGCCGCGCTCTCCACCGGGGAGGCGGCGTCGCCGTCCTCGATGAGGTCGCCCAGGGCCGTGTCCTCCCCGCCCACCGGCGCGTGCAGGGAGACGGGCTCCTGGGCGAGCCGCAGCACCTCCCCGACCCGTTCGGGCGGCAGGCCCAGGTGGGCGGCGACCTCCTCGGCGGTGGGCTCCCTGCCGTGCTCCTGGAGGATCCTCCGCTGGGTCCGCACGACGCGGTTGATCAGCTCCACGACGTGCACCGGGACGCGGATGGTCCGGGCCTGGTCGGCGAGTGCCCGGGACATCGCCTGGCGTATCCACCAGGTCGCGTAGGTGGAGAACTTGAAGCCGCGCTCGTGGTCGAACTTCTCCACGGCGCGGATCAGGCCGAGGTTGCCCTCCTGCACGAGGTCCGGCAGGGTCAGGCCGCGGCCGGCGTAGCGCTTGGCGATGGAGACGACGAGCCGCAGGTTCGCCTCGATGAGCCGGCGCTTGGCCGTCCGGCCCCGCACGACGAGGGTGTCGAGGTCGCCCGCCAGCCGCGAGTCCAGGTCCGGGGTACGGGCGAGCTTCTCCTCCGCGAACAGGCCCGCCTCGATGCGCCGGGCCAGCTCGACCTCCTCGGCGGCGGTGAGGAGCGGGATGCGGCCGATCTCCCCGAGGTACTGCCGGAACAGGTCCGGCGTCGGCGCCGCGGTCCGGTCCGCGGCGCCGTGCGCGGGCGGGTCCGCGAAAGGTCCCCGCGGGCCGGGGACGTCCTCCGCGAGGGTCCCGGGGAGCGCCTCGGCGAGCGCCCCCGGGCGGTCGTTCGGCGGTAGGCCCTGCGCAGGGGCGTCCTCTACGGGGACGACGTCGTTCAGGGTCCGGGTCTGCACGCGGCGACCTCCAGGTGGGCGCTGCCGGTTCGGTCCGTCACCGCCCCCAGTGTGAGGTACGGCACACCGCCCCCACGAGGGGTGTGCGCCCACTTTCTGCGACCGCCGCGTGACGGGGCGGGCACGCGGCGGGGC
>NZ_CP095474.1:1827084-1835290 GCF_023614315.1 Streptomyces sudanensis
GGGAGGCGCGCGGCGGCCCGGGCGGGGCGTCCGCGGGGCGGCCGGGCGGACCGGTCAGAGGGCGGCGACGCCGTGGTTGCGCAGCGACTGGCCGTACTGCTGGAGGACCCACAGCTCGTTCTGGACGGCGGCGAGCCGCTCCGGGTCGCCGTGCGCGCCCAGGCGGGCGAGGGTGCCCTGGACCTCGCGGACGCGGCGGTCCACGGCGCGGAGGCGGACCTGGACCAGTTGCTCCCCCGCGTACGCCTCGTCGACCGTGCGGGCGAGGACGGCCTCCACGGCCAGCTCCGTGACGAGCGCGCGGACCGTGTCGTCGGGGGCGGCCTCCCGGACGCGGGCCAGGTAGCCGGGCGCGTCGTCGACGCCCCCGGCGGCGCCGCCCGCCTCGGCGATGGTGCGGCGCACCGCGGCGTAGGGCGGGGCGGTGAACTCGTCGGCGCCGTACGCGTCGAACGCGGGCGACACGAGCGCCGGGTACTGCAGGGCCAGCTTCAGCAGTTCCCGCTCGGTGCGGTGGGCGGGACTGCGGAGGTTGAGCGCCGGGCCGGTGAAGGCGGGCGCCNGGGGGCGCGCGGCNGNCTCGGCGGGCCNGCGGGGCCCGCGCCGGGGCGGGGGCGGCCGTCGGGGGCGCCGCCGCGCTCGCGGGCCCACCGGGCGATCTGCGCGACCCGCTTGACGACGAACTGCGTGTCGAGGATGCCGAGCATCCCGGCCAGTTCCACGGCGACCTCGTGCTGCGAGGCGACGTTCTTGATCCGGGCGACGACCGGTGCGGCCTCGTCGAGGGCGGCGGCGCGGCCGGCCGGGGTCTCCAGGTCGTACCGGTTGACGATCTGCCGCAGCGCGAACTCGAACAGCGGGGTGCGCGGCTCGACCAGCTCCCGCACGGCCTCGTCCCCCTTCGCCAGGCGCAGCTCGCAGGGGTCCATGCCGTCCGGGGCGATCGCGATGTACGTCTCGGCGGCGAACTTCTGGTCGTCCTCGAAGGCCCGCAGCGCGGCCTTCTGGCCGGCCGCGTCGCCGTCGAAGGTGAAGATCACGCGGGCGGAGCCGTTGTCCATCAGCAGCCTGCGGAGGATCTTGATGTGGTCGCCGCCGAAGGCGGTGCCGCAGGTGGCGATGGCGGTGGTGACGCCGGCGAGGTGGCACGCCATGACGTCGGTGTACCCCTCGACGACGACGGCGCGGCTGGCCTTGGCGATGTCCTTCTTGGCGAGGTCGATGCCGTAGAGGACCTGCGACTTGCGGTAGATCGGCGTCTCGGGCGTGTTGAGGTACTTGGGGCCGTTGTCGTCGTCGCGCAGGCGCCGGGCGCCGAAGCCGACCACGTCGCCGGCCACGTCCCGGATGGGCCACATCAGCCGGCCGCGGAAGCGGTCGACGGGGCCGCGGCGGCCGTCCTGGGACAGCCCGGAGAGGATCAGCTCCTTGTCGGAGAAGCCCCTGCCGCGCAGGTGGCGCGTGAGGTGGTCCCAGCCGGCCGGACTGTAGCCGACGCCGAAGTGCCCGGCGGCGGCCTGGTCGAAGCCGCGCTCGGCGAGGAACCGGCGCCCGACCTCCGCCTCGGCGCCGCCGAGCTGCTCGGCGTAGTACTGGGCGGCGGCCTTGTGCGCCTCGATCAGCCGGATGCGCTCGCCGCGCTGGTGGGTGGGGTTGTAGCCGCCCTCCTCGTAGCGGAGGGTGATCCCGGCGCGGGCGGCGAGCCGCTCCACCGTCTCCGAGAAGGAGAGGTGGTCGATCTTCATGACGAAGGCGATGGTGTCCCCGCCCTCCTGGCAGCCGAAGCAGTGGAAGAGGCCCTTGCTGGGACTGACCTGGAAGGAGGGGGACTTCTCGTCGTGGAAGGGGCACAGCCCCTTGAGGTTGCCGCCGCCGGCGCTGCGCAGCTGGAGGTACTCGGACACGACGGCGTCGATCGGGACGGCGTCCCGCACCGCCTTCACGTCGTCGTCGTTGATCCTGCCTGCCACGCGGGGATTCTACGGGGGCCCGGAGGTGGCCTCGGCGGGGGCGCGGCCCGCCCTCCGGGGNNCCGGGNCGGGCCGNGCCCGGGTCAGGGCGCANNCNTTGGGGGCCGACGGGTCGGCCAGGGCCTCCGGGTCGACGGCGGCGCCCGCCGCGCCGGCGCGGACCAGGTCCCGGACCCGCCCCGCGCCGTCCCCCGCGCCCACGCTCATCCCGGCCAGGACCCGGCGGTCCTTCAGCCAGAACGCGAGGAACCGGCGCCCGCCCACGTCGCCGCGGAGCACCACCCGGTCGTACGAGCCGGGCGGCGCCCAGCCGGAGTGCTCCAGGGCGAGGCCGTACTGGCGGGAGGAGAAGGACGGCAGCCGGTCGTACGACACGTCCCGGCCGAGCATGGCGCGGGCGGCGGCCGGTCCGCCGTGGAGGGCGCCGTCCCGGTGCCCGGAGCGCAGCCGCACCCCCAGCAGCGGGTGGTGCACGGCCGCCACGTCCCCGGCGGCGTGGACGCGCGGGTCGGAGGTGCGCAGCGACGCGTCGACGGCGATGCCGCCGCCGTGGGCGGGGCCGGCGAGGGCGAGCCCGGCGGCCTCGGCGAGCGCGGTGCGGGGAACGGCGCCGACGGCGAGGAGCACGGCGTGCGCCGGGTGTTCCTCGCCGTCGTCGGTGCGGGCCGCGAGGACCTCGCCGTCCTGGCCGACGATCCCGGTGAGGCGGACCCCGAACCGGAAGCGGACGCCGTGCTCGGCGTGCAGCTCGGTGAGGACCTGCCCCAGCTCGGGGCCGATGAGCCGGTGGAGCGGGGTGGCGGCCGGTTCGACGACGGTGACCTCGGCGCCGTAGCCGCGGGCGGCGGCGGCGACCTCCAGCCCGAGCCGGCCGGCGCCGGCGACGACCAGGTGGCCGTTGTCGCGGCCGAGGCCGGCGAGGGCGGCGCGGAGGCGGTCGGCGTGGTGGAGGCGGCGCAGGCGGTGGACGCCGTCGAGGTCCGTTCCGGGGACGTCGAGGCGGCGGGGTTCGGCGCCGGTGGCGAGGAGGAGCCGGTCGTAGGGGACGGCGGTGCCGTCGCCGAGGCGGACCTCCCGGCGGTCGCGGTCGACGGCGGTGGCGGGGCGGCCGAGGAGGAGCTCGATGCCGGACCGGGCGTACCAGGCGGGTTCGTGGACGAGGACGCCGTCGCGGTCCTCCTCGCCGGACAGGTAGCCCTTGGACAGCGGCGGCCGTTCGTAGGGGGGTTCGGTCTCGTCGCCGACGAGGACCACCCGGCCGGGGAACCCCTCCGCGCGCAGGGTCTCCGCCGCCTTGGCGCCGGCCAGCCCCCCGCCCACGATCACGAAGGTCCCGTCCGCGTCGGCCACCTGCCGCCTCCCGCCCGGAATGCGTACCGCGTCCCGTTCCACGCTACGCCGCGCGGCGCTCGTCCGGCCGCCGCCCGCCCCGGGGCCCGCGCGGGAGCGGAGGAGGGCCTACCGGGCGCGGGGCGCGGTGAGGCCCGCGTGGAGGGCGCGGGCGGTGGCGTCGGTGAAGGAGGCGATCTGGTCGACGACGACCCGCTTGCGGGCCCGGTCGTCGGGCGCGGCGTCGAACAGGGCGCGGAACTGCGGGTCGAGTCCGTCGGGGGCGCGCCGGAGGAGCGCGTCGGCCAGTTCGGCGATGACGACGCGCTGGTCGGCGCGGAGGGCCTCCTGCTCGGCGCGCTGCATCACGTACCGGTCGGCGACGGCCTTGAGGACGGCGCACTCGTTGCGGGTCTCGCGGGGGACGACGAGCCGGGCGCCGTACCGGGTGAGGCGGCCGGAGCCGTACGCCTGGCGGGTGGCGCCCTCGGCGGCGAGGCAGAAGCGGCCGATGAGCTGGCTGGTGGCGTCCTTGAGGCGGGCCTGGGCGAGGGCGGTGCCGTCGTAGTCGCGCGGCCACCACTCCTGGCCGAGGAGCCGGTCGAGGGCGTCGGCGAGTTCCTGCGGGTCGGTGCCGGCGGGGACGTAGCGGCCGGCGGCGACGCGCCAGACGCCGGCCCGCTCGGGTCCGGAGAGGAGGAGGGCGGGGTCGATGTAGCCGGCGTGGAGGCCGTCCTCGAAGTCGTGCACCGAGTAGGCCACGTCGTCGGACCAGTCCATGACCTGCGCCTCGAAGCAGGTCTGCCCGGCGGGGGCGCCCTGCCGGGCCCAGGCGAACACGGGCAGGTCGTCCTCGTACACGCCGAACTTCGGGGAGCGCGGGTCGGTGGGGTGGGCGCCGCGCGGCCACGGGTACTTGGTGGCGGCGTCGAGGGCGGCACGGGTGAGGTTGAGGCCGACGCTGACGAGGTCGCCGGTGCCGGGATCGGGGAAGAACCGCTTGGGCTCGATGCGGGTGAGGAGGCGCAGCGACTGGGCGTTGCCCTCGAAGCCGCCGCAGTCCTCGGCGAACTCGTCCAGGGCCTGCTCGCCGTTGTGCCCGAACGGGGGATGCCCCATGTCGTGGGAGAGGCAGGCGGCTTCGACGAGGTCGGGGTCGCAGCCGAGCGCGGCGCCCAGTTCCCGGCCCACCTGGGCGCACTCCAGGGAGTGGGTGAGCCGGGTGCNGGGGCTGGCGTCCCAGGCGGGGNNNNGGGTGCGCCCCGCCGCGGCGCTCCCGGGGACGCGGGGCGGCGTGCCCGGGGTGACGACCTGGGTCTTGCCGGCGAGGCGCCGCAGGGCGGAGGAGTGCAGGACGCGCGCCCGGTCGCGCTGGAAGGCGGTGCGCCCGGGGCGCTTGTCGGGCTCGGCGGCCCGGCGCTCGGTGGCCGCCGCGTCGTACGCGCCGTCCCGGGGGGTCGTGCCGTCCATGCCGTCCGTGCCGTTCGTGCCGTCCATGCAGTGACGGTAACCGCCGGGGCCGGCGGCGGGCCCGGCGACAGGTCGGGCGGGGTGCGCGGGACGCCGGGGAGGCCGCGCGGCCGGCGGTCCGGCCGCGACCGGGGCGGCGCGGGCGCGGGAGCNGNCCGNNNGANNNCGNGNGGNNANATAGGTAACGCCCGGACCGCCCGCNCCCCGCACCCCGCCCCGGCCGGCGCCCGCGCGGCTGCCATCCTGGTGGCGACGGCGGTGTCCCACCCGGAGGTGCGCGAGCGTGACCGAGGTTCTGACCGTACTGACCACCACCGACGACGAGGCGAAGGCCGAGGCGCTGGCGCGGAGCGCGGTGGAGGCGCGCCTCGCCGCGTGCGCGCAGGTCTCCGGGCCGGTGGCCTCGGTGTACCGGTGGGAGGGCGCCGTCGAGACGGCGCGGGAGTGGCGGGTGCTGTTCAAGACGGCCGCCGCGCGGTACGACGCGCTGGAGGAGCACATCCGCCGCCACCACGACTACGACACCCCGCAGGTCGTCGCCGTGCCCGTGGTGCGGGGCGAGGGCGGCTACCTGGCGTGGGTGGAGCGGGAGACGGCCGGATGACCGCCGGCGAGCTGCCGTTCTTCGTGTACGGGACGCTGCGGCCCGGCGAGCGCAACCACGCCCTGCTCCTCCGGGGCCGCACCGCCGCGGCGGAACCGGCGCGGCTGCCGGGCGCCGCCCTCCACGACGGGCCCGGCTACCCGTACGCGGTGCGCGGCGGCACCGGCGAGGTCGCCGGGGAGCTGGTGCGCGCCGCGCCCGGCGCGTACGGCGGGCTGCTGTCCGCCCTGGACCGGCTGGAGGAGTACCACGGCCCCGGGCACCCGCTGAACCTGTACGAGCGCAGGCGCTGCGACGTGGTGCGGCAGCGGGACGGAGCCCTGGTGCCGGCGTGGGTGTACGTGGCGGCGGCCCGCGCCGTGCCGGGGCCGCGGATACCCGGCGACGACTGGCTCGGCCGCCGGCCGCCCCGGGGCGCGTAGCGTCCCCGCCGTGCGCGGGGCGCCGGCGCCGACCGGGCGCGGCCCGGCGGGTCCCGGCCGGGCCGGGCTCAGCCGGCCGACGCGAGGGCCTCGGTGACGCCGGTCTCCGCACGGCCGAGGAACACCGGGTCGGGCCGCAGGACCACGTCCGCGGCGGCCTTCCCCGCGGCGGCGAGCTCGCGGAACGCGCCGTGGTACCAGGTGGCGTCGTGCGGTTCGGCGACCCCGACGCCGTACGACTCGACGCCGGCCGCGCGGCAGAGGGCGACCGCGCGCCGGATGTGGAAGCCCTGGGTGATCAGGACGGCCCGGTCGACGCCGAAGATCCGCTTGGCGCGGACGCAGGAGTCCCAGGTGTCGAAGCCGGCGTGGTCGCCGACGATCCGCGTGCCGGGCACGCCCCGCTCGACGAGGTAGGCGCGCATGGCGCTCGGCTCGTCGTAGCCGGCGCGGCCGTTGTCGCCGGTGACCAGGACGACCTTCACCCGGCCGGCGCGGTACAGCTCGGCGGCCGTGTCGAGGCGGTGCGCCAGGTACCCGGTGGGGCGGCCCTTCCACAGGCCGGCGCCGAAGACGACGGCCACGTCGCGGGCCGGCGCGCCGGCCGCCGTGCGGAGGCTGCCGGCGGTGCTCGTGTGCAGCCAGGTCGCCGGTGCGAGCGCCAGGACGCAGGCCAGCATCACCCCCTGGACCAGCCGCCGCCGTCCCCGCCGCGTGCCCGGCACCGGCCGGCGTGTTCGGTTCCGCATGCGTGCCCCTCCCCGGTGTGCCGCACGCGCTCCGCGTGCTCCCCCCGACCTGTCCGACGCGCGGACGCGGCCCCCGGTTCGCCGGGCGGCCGGGCGGCGGGTGTGACGTGCGTCCCCCGCCGTACCGGGCGGACTCCGCCGGGCGGGTCACTCGGGGCCCGCCCGCACCGGGTCGCGCACCGCCGGTGGGGGCGCGGGCCGGTGAGGGGCGGTCCGGGCGGCCCGGCCGCCGCCTCTCAGCCCGCGTAGGGGTGGGTGGTGCGGGCGGTGCGCAGGGCGCGGCCCCACCAGCCGAGCTGGTCGAGCATCCGCTTCGCGGCGGCGTCGGGCCCGGTGGGGTCCCTGAGCACGTCCCCGTCGAAGAGGCCGCCCGCGTTGTGGAAGGAGACCGTGTCGCGGACGGTGACCGCGTGCAGTTCGGCGAAGACCTGGCGCAGGTGCTCGACGGCGCGCAGGCCGCCGGAGATCCCGCCGTACGAGACGAAGGCGACGGGCTTGGCCTGCCACTCGGAGAAGTGCCAGTCGACGAGGTTCTTCAGGGGCGCCGGATAGGAGTGGTTGTACTCGGGGGTGAGGACGACGAACGCGTCGGCGGCGGCGAGCCTGGAGCCGGTCCTCGCCAGTTCGGCGCGGGCGGCGGGCGGCGGGTCCTGGGAGAGGGCGGTCGGCAGGTCGGTCTCGGCCAGGTCGATCACGTCGACGGTGAAGTCGGCGCGCGGCCGGACACGGGAGAGGAACCAGTCGGTGACGGTCGGGGCGAAGCGGCCCTCGCGGTTGCTGGCGACGATCAGGACCAGCCTCAGGGGCCGCCCCGCGGGCGCGGGGTCCGTGGCGGGGTCCGTGGCGGGGTCCGTGGCGGGGTCCGTGGCGGGGTCCGTGGCGGGGTCCGTGGCGGGGTCCGTGGCGGGGTTCGTGGTGGGGTTCGTGGTGGTGTCCATGCGCCAGACCCTCCTACCTCAACCAAAGTCGAGGTCAAGCGAGAGCTCCGTCACCCGTTCGGAACACCCCGCCGAAGTGCCCGGCTCGCGGCTCCGACCTGCGAAGACGCCCATGCCAAGGGGTTTTTTCGACGGATCGTCAGCAGGCGTCACGGGCGGTGGCGGTCTTGTCTCGAAGACAGGACACCAGCCCGAAGCGCTGCCCGGAGGACCCCATGCGCACCACTGCCCGCTCGCTGACCGGTACCGCGCTGGCGGTCGCCTGCCTCGGCGCCCTCGCCGCCCCCGCGGCGCACGCCGGCGACTTCGGGACCCTGGAGGTGTCCCCCTCGGTCGCCCGCCCCGGCACGAGCGTCACCGTCAGCACCCGTGCCTGCGGGCCGGACGGGTACGGCGTGGGCGACGCGCGGGCGCTCGGCGCCGGACGGTTCAAGGTGCGCCCCGGGGCCCACAAGGGCCTCGCGGTCGGCACCTTCCGCGTCCCGGAGCACGTCAAGCCGGGCACCTACGGCATCGGCGTGGCCTGCGACAACGGCAGGACGGCCCTGGGCCATCTGATGGTCCGGCACTCCGGCCCCACCCACCACCCGACGCACCACCCGACCCACGACGGGCCGCACGGCCATGTGAAGACGGGCGTGGGCGGCAGCGTCGGCCCCGACGCGACGCGGATCGCGACGGGCGCGGCGGTCCTGGCCGGCGCCGTCGCGGCCGGCGCCNNNNC